>NZ_JAHYXL010000001.1:0-490000 GCF_028534175.1 Shinella sp. HY16
ATGCAGATGAATACGGCCAGAACGGCTGGTGCATTCGCGAATGGGGAAAATGCACTGAAGGCGCTCCCGCAAGAAGGGGTGCAGGCGGCGGGGGTTCCATCCGATATGAAGCAGGACGCGATTTTCGAACGGGTCAGCGCGCGATTGAAGGCGCAGGTTGGTCCGGACGTCTTTGCGAGCTGGTTCGGGCGGTTGAAGGTCCATTCCGTTTCCAAGAGCGTCGTGCGCCTGTCGGTGCCGACGACGTTCCTCAAATCCTGGATCAACAATCGTTATCTCGATCTCATCACCAGCCTGTTCCAGCAGGAAGATGCCGAGATCCTCAAGGTCGAAATCCTGGTGCGCACTGCAACCCGCGGCGCCCGCACCGGACTTGCCGAGGATACGGCCGTCACCGAACCCGTCGCGCCGCAGGCGCAGCCGCGCCGCCCGGCAAGCGGCCCGCAGCCCGTCGCCAGCGCTGCGGTCTCTGTTGCCGCAGCCGCCCAGCCGCGCGCGCAGCAGTCCAGCCCGCTCTTCGGCTCGCCGCTCGACCAGCGTTATACGTTTGATGTCTTCGTCGAGGGCACTTCGAACCGCGTTGCCCTTGCCGCTGCCCGCACGATTGCGGAAGCCGGTGCCGGTGCCGTGCGCTTCAACCCGCTCTTCGTCCATTCCAGCGTCGGCCTCGGCAAGACGCATCTCCTGCAGGCGATCGCGCTCGGCGCCCTGTCGAGCGCCCGCAATCCGCGCGTCGTCTATCTGACGGCCGAATACTTCATGTGGCGCTTCGCAACCGCGATCCGCGACAATGATGCGCTCTCCCTGAAGGAGACGCTGCGCAATATCGATCTCCTGATCATCGACGACATGCAGTTCCTGCAGGGCAATTCGATCCAGAACGAGTTCTGCCACCTGCTCAACATGCTGCTGGATTCCGCCAAGCAAGTCGTGGTCGCTGCCGACCGCGCGCCGTGGGAGCTGGAATCGCTCGATCCGCGGGTTCGTTCCCGTCTCCAGGGCGGCGTCGCCATCGAAATGGAAGCGCCCGACTACGAAATGCGCCTCGAAATCCTCAAGCGCCGCCTCGCCGCCGCGCAGCAGGAAGATGGCTCGCTCGACATTCCGGTCGAGATCCTGAGCCACGTCGCGCGCAACATCACGGCAAGCGGCCGGGAACTGGAAGGCGCCTTCAACCAGCTGCTCTTCCGCCGTTCCTTCGAGCCGAACCTGACGATCGAGCGCGTCGACGAGCTGCTCGGCCATCTCGTCGCTGCCGGCGAGCCGCGCCGGGTGCGTATCGAGGACATCCAGCGCGTCGTGGCGAAACACTACAACGTCTCGCGCCAGGAACTGGTCTCGAACCGCCGCACGCGCGTCATCGTCAAGCCGCGGCAGATCGCCATGTATCTGTCGAAGACGCTGACGCCGCGCTCCTTCCCGGAGATCGGCCGTCGCTTCGGCGGACGCGACCACACGACCGTGCTGCACGCCGTACGCAAGATCGAGGAGCTGATTTCGGGGGACACGAAGCTCAGCCACGAGATCGAACTCCTCAAGCGGCTGATCAACGAGTAGACCTGCTCCGCTTCGCCGTGCCAATGCCGTGCTTGCCGCTGGGTTGGCACGGCATTCTGCCTTTGAGGGGCCCGGCATGAGATTGCTTGTCACCTACATGGAACAGCGCGTTGCGCCGGCGGGCCAGCCCCTGCCGGCGCCCGTCGCGGGCCTGGAGCTTCGGCGGGAACGCATGTCCGTGCCGGATTACCTCGCCCTGTACCGGACAATCGGCACGCCGCTCGGTTGGGACTCCCGCCTGAACATGACCCGGGAGGACCTGGCGCTCTTCCTGTCTGCCGCCTCGACGGAAACCTTTGTCCTGCGGGAGGAGGGGCGGCCGATCGGTCTTTGTGAATTCGATGCCGTGGCCGCGCCCGATATCGAGCTCACCCATTTCGGTCTTGTTCCGGCGGCCTATGGCCGGCGCCTCGGCCCCTTCCTGCTGGACACTGCCCTGCGCGCCGTGTGGGCGCGCACGACGCGGCGGGTTTGGCTCCATACGGACACGAATGATCACCCGAAGGCGCAGGCGACCTACGCCCGGGCGGGTTTTGAGGCCTACAGGCAGCAGATGGAAGATTTCGACGACTGAACGGCCTTGTCTCAGTTTCCGCGCACCGCCCGGGCCTCCTCCGTCAGCCATTGCCGCAGCGCTGCGACAGCCGGCCGGTCCAGCGCGCCGGGCGGATAGACGATGTAGTAGGCAAGGCCCGTCGTCACGCCGCGTGAAAAGGGGGCGATGAGCCGGCGCTCCTGGACTTCGCGCGCCACCAGCGACAGCCGAGCCAGTGCCACGCCGTCGCCGGCCTTGGCGGCTTCGATTGCGCCATTGCTGTCGGTGAAGACCGGGCCGCGCTGCACGTCTATGCCGGCAACGCCCATTGCCTCCAGCCAGAGCCGCCAGTCCTGCCGGTGCACGTCATGTATCAGTACGTGGCCGGAGAGGTCCGCCGGCGTATCCAGCGGGGTCTTGTCCTTCAGAGCCGGTGCGATGACCGGCATCAGGTCGTCGTCAAGCAACCTTTCGCTGACAAGGCCTTCGTAGCGGCCGAAGCCGTGGCGGATCGCGATATCGACGCCGTCGCGGGCAAAATCGACGAGACGGTTCGAGGCGCTGATGCGGATGTCCGCGCCAGGCAGGCGTTCCTCGAATTTCGGCAGGCGCGGCACGAGCCACTGGGCGGCGAAGGTCGGCGTGCAGCTGATCGACAGCGTTGCCGGGGATCGTGCCCGGACCAGCAATTCGTCGGTCGCCTCGCGCATCATGCGGAAGGCCGAGCGCATCGCCTTGAAATATCCTTCGCCCTCCTCCGTCAGCCGGATCTGCCGCGGCCGCCGCTCGAAGAGTTGCACGCCAAGCGATTGCTCCAGCTCGCGGATCTGCAGGCTCACGGCACCGGGCGTGACATTGAGCTCGCCGGCGGCGAGCGTGACGCTGAGATGCCGTGCCGCCGCTTCGAAGGCGCGCAGGCCGGAGAGGGAGGGAAGGCGGCCGCTCATGATTTAGTTTTCCTCGCTGAAAAGCCGAAATATGATCGTTTGTACGGCACGGAAATCCGCGGAATTATAACGTGAAAACCGGATTTCGACATCCGGGCATCACGTTCGATTTAGAAAATTTCGCAAGGATGTTCCGATGACCAACCGTAATATGACCGCAGGCGAATGGGGCCTGCTCATCGCGCTCTCGCTTCTCTGGGGCGGCTCGTTCCTCTTCAACGGCATTCTCGTGCGCGAGCTGCCGACGCTCACCATCGTCACTGCCCGCGTCGGCCTTGCCGCCCTTGCGCTCTGGATGGTCGTGCGCCTCGCCGGCTATGCCATTCCGCGCAGCAGGGAGGTGTGGCTCGCCTTCCTCGGCATGGGCGTGCTCAACAATATCATTCCGTTTTCGCTGATCGTCTGGGGCCAGACGCATATTGCGAGTGGCCTTGCCTCCATCCTCAACGCCACCACACCGCTCTTTGCCGTTATCGCCGCCCATCTCCTGACGACGGACGAGAAGATGACGGGCGGGCGCCTCGTCGGTGTCATTGTCGGCTTTCTCGGCGTGGCGCTGATGATCGGCCCCTCGGTGCTCTCCGACCTCGGGGCCAATCTCCTGGCGCAGCTGGCCGTGCTCGGCGGCGCCGTCTCCTATTCGATTGCCGGTATCTTCGGTCGCCGCTTCCGCCGCATGGGCTTGCCGCCGCTGCTGCCGGCCGCAGGGCAGGTGACGGCTTCCGCCGTGCTGATGCTGCCGGTTGCGCTGATCGTCGACAAGCCATGGACGCTCGCCATGCCCTCGGCAGGGACCTGGATGGCCTTGTTCGGCCTTGCCTTCCTTGCCACCGCGCTCGCCTACGTCATCTTCTTCCGCATTCTTGCCACGGCAGGTGCGACGAACCTGATGCTCGTGACCTTCCTCATCCCCGTCAGCGCCATCCTGCTCGGCGCGCTGGTTCTCGGCGAGGTGCTGGCGTCGAAGCATTTTGCCGGCATGGCGCTGATCGCCGTCGGCCTTGCGGCCATCGACGGGCGTCTCCTGCGCATGATCACGGAAAAGCGCCGGCCGATCGGCTCTGACGCTTAGCACATGGTTTGGCGGGGAGTACGAGTTCGGCGGACATGTGCCGAACCGGGCCTCCGGAACAATGTTGGAAAGACATTCCAGAAAGGCCGTTCCAGTGAGGGAGTTTCATTGGAACGGCCGAAGGGTCAGCAGGCGAGATCCGCCACGACGGCGTCGAGAATCAGCATGCCGGCCGGCGTGCAGCGTAGCCGCGAATTGCCAAGCCGCTCGATGAAACCGTGTTCGATGAGGAACTGTTCGCGATCCGGATCCGGATCGCGACCGGACAGCGCCTGCCAGCGGACGAGGTCGATGCCTTCCTTCAGGCGAAGCCCCATCAGCAAAAGTTCGTCCGCCTGTGCCTCGCGCTCCAAAAGCTCCTGGTCGACCATGCCGTGGCCCTCCGCCTCGACAAGCTCCAGCCAGCCCTCCGGCCGCCGCTCCGTCGCGGTGGCGATTTTTGCGCCGCCTGTCGTAAGGCGACCATGTGCCCCGGGGCCGATGCCCACATAGTCTCCATAGCGCCAGTAGGTGAGGTTGTGGCGGCTCTCCGAACCGGGACGGGCATGGTTGGAGACCTCGTAGGCCGGCATGCCCTCGCGCTCGGTGATCTCCTGCGTCGCCTCGTAGAGCACGGCGGACTGCTCGCCGTCGGGGACGACCAGCTTGCCGGCCTTGTGCAGGCCATAGAAGGGTGTGCCTTCCTCGATGGTGAGCTGGTAGAGCGAGAGATGATCGACGGCGTAGGAGACGGCCTCCTTCAGCTCCCGGTCCCAGTCCTCGACGCTCTGGTTGGGGCGGGCGTAGATGAGGTCGAAGGACATGCGCGGAAAGATGTCGCGTGCCAGCCGGATCGCCTTCAGCGCATCGGCAACGTCATGCAGCCGGCCGAGAAACTTCAGGTCCCGGTCGTTCAGCGCCTGAACGCCGAGCGAGACGCGGTTGACGCCGGCCGCGCGGTAGCCGCGGAACCGATCGGCTTCGACGCTGGAGGGGTTTGCCTCCATGGTGATCTCAATGCCATCAGGCACATGCCAGTGGCGGGCGATGCCGTTGAGGATCGCATCCACCGTCTCCGGTGCCATCAGCGAGGGCGTGCCGCCGCCCATGAAGATGCTGGTGACGCTGCGCGAGCCGGTGAGGCGGCGCATCGTCGCCATCTCCTTCAGGAAGGCCTGCACGAAGCGCGGCTGATCGACCGGCTGGTGGCGTACATGGCTGTTAAAGTCGCAATAGGGGCATTTGGCGGCACAGAACGGCCAGTGCACATAAATGCCGAAGCCGGGGTCGGAAAGGTCCGCTCCCATGCTCGGCCGGATATCGAAGGGCACCGCCGTCATCGCGCCTCAAGCCTTCAGGCAGGTTTCGACGAAACGCTTGAAGGCACGGGCGCGGTGCGACAGTGCGGCCGCATCCCCCGGCTTCCAGCCGTGCTTTTCTTCTGCGCTCATCTCGCCGAAGGTCGTCTCATAGCCGTCCGGCCGGAAGACCGGATCGTAGCCGAAGCCTTGCGTTCCGCGTGGCGGCCAGACGACGTGGCCTTCCACTTCGCCGCGAAAGAGTTCGGTATGGCCATCGGGCCAGGCAAGGCACAGCACGGAAACGAAGCGTGCCGTGCGGCCCCTGGTTTCGGTGATGCCCTTGTCGGCAAGCGCCTTCTCCACCTTCTCCATAGCCATGGCGAAGTCACGCGTGCCGTCTTCCTTTTCCGCCCAGTTTGCCGTGTAGACGCCCGGCGCGCCGTCGAGTGCGTCGATGACGAGACCGGAATCGTCCGACAGGGCGGGAAGGCCCGAGGCCTTTGCCGAGGCAAGCGCCTTGATCGTCGCGTTCTCCTCGAAGGTCGTGCCGGTTTCGTCCGGCTCCTCGAATTTCAGTTCGGCGGCGGATTTGGCAGAAAAGCCGAACGGGCCGATCAGGTCTTCGATCTCGCGGATCTTTCCGGCATTGTGGCTGGCGACGACGATCGTCTTGGTGTCGAGCTTGCGCATGAAAATCCTCAAGCGATGTTCCAGAGGCCCGGTTCGGCACATTCGAGGCTGTTGCCGGCAGGGTCGCGGAAATAGATGGAGCGGGCGCCGTTCGGCCAGCAGAAGTCCGCTTCGATGGCGATGCCGGCTTCTTCGAGCTTTTTTACCCAGAAATCAAGCGCCGGGCCGGGCACGCGGAAACAGGCATGGCCCGGGCCCTTCGCGCCATGCACCGGCACCGGAAAGGCGTGGGGCGGCGGCGGATGCACGGTTTCGGCAGGATTGAAGATCAGGAGCACACCGGCGCCGCAGCGGAAGAAGACGTGGCGGTTCGCCTGCCGCGTGATTGTTTCCAATCCCAGGATGCCGCCATAGAAGGCTTCCGCCGCGTCGAGGTCGTCCGCGTAGAGCGCGGTTTCGAGAATGCCTTCGATCGCGGCGGTCATGACGAAACCTGTCTCAGGCGACAGCCTGCTTCTGCAGGGTGACGAGATCGGCGATGCCGGCGCGGGCAAGCGCCATCAGGCTGGAAAACTCCTCCTCCGTGAACGGCTTGCCCTCGGCGGTGCCCTGGATTTCGACGATACCGCCCGAACCGGTCATGACGAAATTGGCGTCGGTCTCCGCGGCGGAATCCTCGAGATAGTCGAGGTCGATGACCGACTGGGCGGCGAAGATGCCACAGGAGATCGCGGCGACATGGTCCTTCAGGACCTTCTCCACCTTGATCATGTTGCGGGCTTCCATCCACTTCAGGCAGTCGTGAAGGGCGATCCAGGCACCGGTAATGGACGCCGTACGCGTGCCGCCGTCAGCCTGGATGACGTCGCAGTCGACGGTGATCTGGCGCTCGCCGAGCGCTTCGAGATCGACGACGGCGCGCAGCGAGCGGCCGATGAGGCGCTGGATTTCCTGCGTGCGGCCGCCCTGTTTGCCGGCAGCGGCTTCACGCCTCATGCGGTCGCCGGTGGCGCGGGGCAGCATGCCGTATTCGGCGGTGACCCAGCCCTTGCCGCTGTTGCGCAGCCATGGCGGCGTCTTGTCTTCAAGGCTGGCCGTGACGAGCACATGCGTGTCGCCGAACTTGACGAGACAGGAGCCTTCGGCATGTTTGGAAATATTGCGCTCGAAGGAAACCTTGCGCATCTGGTCGGTTTTTCTGCCGGACGGCCGCATTGCGAACTCCTGTCTGAATTATCTGGGAAGCTGCTTTAGACCAGATCGCCGGGCGAGGGAATGGCAGCGCGGGGCAAGGCTTGTGTTTTGGCGCCTTGCGGCGGAAAATCGCGGCGGGAAAATCCGTTTTGCGCTCTCTTGCGAAATCACTATATTCCTGTCGGATAACAGGGTTTGCAGCGGAAAGATGGTTTTGAAGAAATCTCCGGGTCCTGACAGTCAGGCAGCGCTCGACGAGCGTTCGGGCGAAATCTTCCGCCGTATCGTCGAAAGCTATCTGGAAAGCGGCGAGCCTCTCGGCTCGCGCAACCTGTCGCGCATTCTGCCCATGTCGCTCTCGCCGGCCTCCGTGCGCAATGTGATGAGCGATCTTGAGGAACTCGGCCTCATCTATTCGCCGCATATCAGCGCCGGACGTCTTCCGACGCAGCTTGGCCTGCGCTTCTTCGTCGATGCCTTCATGCAGGTGGGCAACATTTCGTCGGAGGACCGCGCCTCGATCGAGCGCCATGTGCGCCCGCACGGCCAGAAGCACACCGCCGTCGAGACCATGATGAACGAGGCGAGCCAGGCGCTGTCGGGCATGTCGCGCGGGGCCGGCCTCGTCATCACCACGAAGAACGACGCCATCCTGAAACATGTCGAGTTCATCCGGCTGGAGCCGACCAAGGCGCTCGTCGTGCTGGTGGGCGATCACGACCTGGTGGAGAACCGCATCATAGAGCTTCCGGCGGGCGTCACGAGTTCGCAGCTCACCGAGGCCGCCAATTTTCTCAACGCCCACCTTGCCGGTAACACGCTGCTGGAGGCGCGCGCCCAGCTGGAGCGGTTGCGCGGAGAAATCAGCGGCGAGCTGGACAAGCTGTCGCAGGACCTCGTCGAGCGCGGGCTGATGGTCTGGTCCGGTGGTTTCGATGAGGGCAAGCCGACGCGGCTCATCGTGCGCGGCCGGGCGAACCTCCTGGAGGGGCTCGCCGGCGCCGAGGATATCGATCGCCTGCGCATGCTCTTCGACGACCTCGAGCGCAAGGACAGCCTGATCGAGCTCCTGAACCTGGCCGAGACGGGGCCGGGCGTGCGTATCTTCATCGGCTCGGAAAACAAGCTCTTCTCGTTGTCCGGTTCCTCGCTGATCGTCGCCCCCTATCGCGACGGTGACGACAAGATCGTCGGCGCCGTCGGCGTTATCGGGCCGACGCGGCTCAACTATTCCCGGATCGTGCCCATGGTGGACTACACCGCCCAGCTGATCTCGCGGCTTTCACGCTGACGGCCTGCAAACCGGGCATCAGCCCTTGATTTTTCGGGATCAAAGCTCGATATCGGGCCCAAACCCTTACAAGATGGAATTCGGAGTACGTCATGACCGACGAGAACAAGAACCATGGACCTGACGAAGCGGTAGAGAACATTCTTGCCGCCGACACGTATGCGCCGGAAGAGGCGGGTGATCCGGCGGAGCCGGATCCGGTCGATGCGCTGCGCGCGGAAAATGCCGATCTCAGGGACAAGTACCTGCGTCTCGCCGCCGAGATGGACAACCTGCGTCGCCGCACCGAACGCGACGTGAAGGATGCCAAGTCCTACTCCGTCGCCGGCTTTGCCCGCGACATGCTGGCCGTGTCGGACAATCTGCGCCGCGCGCTGGACGCCATTCCAGCCGATGCCCAGACCACGGAAGATGCCGGTCTGAAGGCACTGGCCGAGGGCGTGGAGATGACCGAGCGTTCCATGCTCGCCGCCCTCGAACGCCACGGCGTGCGCAAGCTCGACCCGATCGGCGAGAAGTTCGACCCGAACTTCCACCAGGCCATGTTCGAAGTGCCGAACGCTGATGTCGCCAACAACACGGTCGTGCAGGTCGTGCAGGACGGTTACGTCATCGGCGAACGCGTGCTGCGCCCGGCCATGGTCGGCGTTTCCAAGGGCGGCCCGAAGGCACCCGCCGGTGATGCAAGCACCGCACAGGCCTGATCAGGACCGACAGGACAAAGAAAAACCGGCGGTCGCAAAACCGCCGGTTTTTTCGTGCCCATTCTAGAAAATGTCAGGCCGCGTTCGATGCCTGCTCCTCGCTGAGGCAGGCATAGATGGCGCTCTCGCTGTCGGAGGCGCGCAATTTGGCAACCATGGCCGGATCGCGCAGCACGCGGGCGATGCGCGAGAGGGCCTTGAGGTGATCCGCGCCGGCACCTTCCGGGGCCAGAAGCAGGAAGACGAGGTCGACCGGCTGGTCGTCCAATGCCTCGAAGTCGACGGGGGTTTCGAGCCTCGCGAAGAGGCCGGTGATCTGCGAAAGCTCCTTCAGCTTGCCGTGCGGGATGGCGATGCCATTGCCCACGCCGGTCGAACCGAGCCGCTCGCGCTGAAGGATGACGTCAAAAATCTCGCGTTCCGGAAGCCCGGTGATCTTTGCCGCTTTTGTCGCCAGTTCCTGAAGCAGCTGCTTCTTGGAGTTGGCCTTCATCGCCGGAATAATCGCACTCTGCTGCAGCAAACCTGCCAATGCCATGCTTTTGTCCTCGTGCGCTGGGTGAAGGTTTGAAGAGGCGTGGCGCCCGTCCCGGCGCCACGCTCCCGTCACTCAGCCTTTGATATTGGCTGGGTCGATCCAGCCAATATTGCCGTCGTTGCGTCGGTAGACGATATTGAGCTGCTCCGAGCCTGCGCTGCGGAAAAGAAGAACCGGATCGTCCGTCAAGTCGAGCGCCATGACGGCGCTGGCGACGGACATGGTCCGCAGTTTCTTCGTGCTTTCCGCAACGATGGTCGGCGCGTAGTCCTCGGGAAGCTCGTCGTCTTCCTCGGGGACCGAATCCATCACCGTGTATGCCACTTCTGCAAAGGCATCGTGACCATTGCCGTTGTGGTGATCCTTGAGCTTGCGCTTGTACCGACGCAGGCGCTTCTCGATCCGTTCCGAGGCCGATTGGAAGGCCGCCAGGGGATCGTTCGCTTCGCCGTTTGCCTGCAAGGCCATGCCGGTATCGAGGTGTACCTTGCAATCGGCACTGTACCGCGACCCCGCTTTTTCCACGGTAACCTGGCTCGAATATCCTCCGTCGAAATATTTGGTTACGGCCTCTCCGACCTGCTCTTCAATGCGCTGACGGAAAGTTTCGCCGATTTCCATATGTTTACCGGATACACGCACACTCATGGAGGTTTCCTCTCTTTCGTGATTTGCGTGCAACAGTCTATTCCAACCTTATCCACGTTCCAAGCGTTTCACGCATGCGCTGTTTTTTGCATCGCACACTCCAGAAAAGCGGGGATATATCTGGAATTCCGGTCTGCCTTCCCTTCGGAAGTGGGGCGCGCATTAGCCCGTCCCGTTAACGAAGTCAATTCCCGAGTTCACGCAATCTTAACGTCTGTCATACGCAAAGGCCTGATATCCCGGCTTTGCTTCACGACGCGGCGGCTTTGGCCAGCGCCCGCTTTTCCCGCCGCCGCTGCACGGAGGAGGGGATGTTCATCGCCTCGCGGTATTTTGCCACGGTGCGGCGGGCAAGGTCGACGCCGCCCTGACGCAGGACATCGACGATATCGTCGTCCGAGAGCACCGCGTCGGGCTGCTCCTGGGCGATCATGGTGCGGATGCGGTGGCGCACGCTTTCGGCCGAATGGGAATGACCGCCTTCCGCCGAGCCGATCGAGACCGTGAAGAAATATTTCAGCTCGAAGAGACCGCGCGGCGTCAGCATGTACTTGTTCGAGGTGACGCGGCTCACCGTCGATTCGTGCATCTTGATCGCCTCGGCGACCGTCTTCAGGTTCAGCGGGCGCAGGTGGTCGACCCCGTACATCAGGAAGGCATCCTGCTGGCGCACGATCTCGGTCGCCACCTTCATGATGGTGCGGGCGCGCTGGTCGAGGCTGCGCGTCAGCCAGTTGGCTGTCTGCAGGCATTCGTTGAGGAAGCCGGAATCCGCGCTGTCGCGGCGCGTACGGCTGGAGACGGAGGCGTAGTAGTCGCGGTTGACGAGCACGCGCGGCAGTGTGTCGGCATTGAGCTCGACATGCCAGGTTCCGTCCGGTGCAGCGCGCACGACGATATCAGGCACCACGGCCTCCGAGGCGCTGTTCTCGTAGCGCGTGCCGGGTTTGGGATCGAGCTTGCGGATTTCCGCCAGCATGTCGATGAGGTCCTCCTCGCCGACGCCGCAGAGTTTCTTCAGTGTTGCGAAATCGCGTCGGGCGAGCAGTTCGAGGTTATCGACGAGCGCGGCCATGGCCGGATCGAGCCGGTCCTTCGCCTTCAGCTGGATGGCGAGGCATTCGCTGAGCGAGCGGGCAAAGACGCCGGGCGGATCGAGTTCCTGCAGGCGGTAGAGCACGCGATCGACGTCAGCCACCGGCTTGCCGAGGCGCAACGCCGTCTCGGCCGTGCTGCCCTGGAGATAGCCGGCCTCGTCGAGCTGGTCGACGAGATGCTGGGCGACCAGTCGATCGACTGCATCGGGAAGGATGAAGGGAATCTGCTCGTTCAGCACATCGCGCAGCGTCTTGCGAGTCGCCACGAAGTCATCGAGGTCGTAACCTTCGCTGTCCTCGCCGCCGCCAGGCATGGATTTCCACTGGCCGATGAGCTCCGGCGCGTCGGCGGCGCGGGGACCGGTATCGTCGGGAAAGACGTTTTCAAGGCCGCCGTCAAGCGTTTCGGGCGCGCTGCCGGCGCTGCCGCTGGTCGCGTTGTCATAAAGATCCGGCTGGAAGCCTTCTTCGCCGCTGCTGCCTTCTGCATGGCCGCGATCTTCGCTCGGCAGGGCATAATCCTCGCTGCCGCGTTCGTTTTCCCGCGCGCCCTCCTCACCGGAGGCGATCTCCAGGAGCGGATTCTTTTCGACTTCCTGCGCGATAAACTGGTTGAGCTCGACATGAGTCATCTGCAGAAGCTGGATGGACTGCATGAGCTGGGGGGTCATCACCAGCGACTGGTTCTGGCGCAGGAAAAGGCTGGCTGCGAGTGCCATGCGGACGCTCTACTCCCCGGAAAAGCAGCCTCCGACCGACAGGATCCAGGAGGCGAAATCCAACTGGCCCAAAAATTGCTTTTTTGATGGGTTTGGTCAAGCGCCAGCCGCGAACTTGGTGAAAATCGCAGCGATCACGCATGGAGTTTGCGTCAGAGGCTGAAATTATCGCCAAGATAGAGGCGGCGCACATCCGGATTGGCGACGATATCGTTCGCCCGGCCATGGGTCAGCACTTCGCCGGCATGGATGATATAGGCGCGGTCGATGAGGCCCAGCGTCTCGCGCACATTGTGGTCGGTGATGAGGACGCCGATGCCGCGCGAGGTGAGATGGCGCACCAGCGCCTGGATGTCGGCGACGGAAATTGGATCGACACCGGCAAAGGGTTCGTCGAGCAACATGAAGGTCGGGTCGGTCGCAAGAGCCCGGGCAATTTCGAGACGTCGCCGCTCGCCGCCCGACAGCGCGATGGCCGGCGACTTGCGCAGGTGCGAGATCGAGAATTCGGCAAGCAGGCTGTCGAGCTTCTGCTCGCGCCGGGCCTTGTCCTTGTCGTGCACTTCCAGAACCGCCCGGATGTTCTCCTCCACCGTCAGCCCGCGAAAGATCGAGGCTTCCTGCGGCAGATAGCCGACTCCGAGACGCGCGCGCCGATACATCGGCATGGTCGTGACGTCGTTGCCGTTGATCTCGATCGAGCCCACATCGACAGGCACGAGACCGGTGATCATGTAGAAACAGGTCGTCTTGCCTGCGCCGTTCGGGCCGAGCAGGCCGACGGCCTCGCCGCGGCGCACGACGAGCGACACGCCGTTGACGACACAGCGGTCGCGATAGCTCTTGGTCAGCCCGCGGGCAATGAGGGTCCCGTCGTAGCGCGAAAGATCGGCGCTGCGCTGGGGCTCCGGCGCAACCTTCCTTGGGCGGCGCGTCAGACGGGAGAGCAAAGAGGAGGACACGGTTCGGGCGCTATATCAGTTCGTGGTCTTGCGGGACTTGGGGTCGAGCTGGATCATGACACGGCCGCCGCAGGCGTCGAGCTTGGCCTCGCCCGTGCGCATGGTCACGGTCAGCTGGCAGCCGACGAAGACGTTCTTGCCCTCCGACAGAACGACCTTCTCGCCCTTGAGAAGCAGGGTCTCGTTGACGAGGTTGAACGTGCCGGTGTCGGCTGTCGCTTCCTGCGTGCCGGATTTCAGGTAGACCTTTTCCGAAACGTCGATCTTCTCGATGTCCGCATCGCCGCTGGCCACCGAACCGCCACCGCCGGCAGCGTAGTAAACGACCATCTTGCCCGCCTGCAGCGTGGTCGTACCCTGCACGACCTTCACATTGCCGGAAAACTCGGCCTTGTTCTCCTGGTCGCGGATCTCGAGCTTGTCGCTCTGGATCTGGATCGGCTTGTCGTTCGACAGCTGCATGCCCTTCATGCGGCTCGACGTCTGCTGGGCGCCCGCGGGAACCGAGATCAGCGCGAGGCTTGCGGCAAGAACGGAGATGCTGGCGGCCCGGAGCGGGGCGGAGAGAGTGGCGAACATGGCGCTCTTACTTTTCTCGGTTGCGGATGGCGGCGGGGTCGACGTCGACGACGACCTTGCCCTCGAAGACGACGATCCGGCCTTTATCCGTCATTCTCAGCGACTGCGCAACAATGGATGCTTCGCGCGAGCGGATGGAAACCGGCTCCTGCGTCGACATGTTGCCGCCGTCGATATCGAGATGGGCGGAGCGGAAGGCGGCTTCGAGGCCGGTGCTGAGGCTGATGGTGAAGGGGGCGATCATGTCGAGCAGGTTCTTGCCACGGTCGTAGACCCCGGTGGCGGCGACGACTTCGGCAATCGTGCTTTCGTTGACCGGCACCTTCGCCTTGATGTTTTCCAGCGTCAGCACGTCCGGCTGCTTCATGTCCTGAAGTGCGCGCTCGGCTTTCATGGAGTAGCTGACGCCATCCTTGTTGCGGCCGGAAATCGCCGGATTGCGCATCACGATCTTGCCGTCCTCGATGGTGGCGCTTTCCACCTGCAGGTTGGACGGAACATAGGTGCGCACGATGGAGACGATGACGAAGATGACGCCGATGACGATGGCGGCGACCGGCAGGGCGACCTTCAGGAAGCGCACGCGGGCAGAATGCCGCGTCGCGAGGCGGTAAGCCTCGGCAGAAGCGCCTATGCCCTGTGCACCCGACGGTGCTTCTGTCACGGTGTCCAGCATTGTGCCTGCAAGATAGAGTGCCGATATGGCCTTCGCTGCGAAACGAGGGGTCCTGTCGATAACGGCCCCCATATGGCGATTATTCCTCAACAAACAATGTCTGCCCAGGAAAGTTCAGCGACGAATTGCCATTTGCGTCTGGAATGCCATATCGATAGGGCCTTCGGCAAGCCACCCCGCAACCGGGCGGCCACCAGAATTAGGGACAGGGAATGGATCACTCCGCCATCGCCGACCGCCGGCAGCTCCGCCGCAAGCTGACCTTCTGGCGCATCGCCGCCATTGGGATTGCGCTTCTCGCCGTTTTCGCCGCGGCTGCGTGGCGCTGGCCGGATAGCGGCGCACGCGACCATATCGCCCGTGTCAGCATCACCGGCATCATCCAGGACGATGCCGAACTCCTGGAACGCCTCGACCGTATCGCCCGCAACGACCGGGCGAAGGCGCTGGTCGTGACGATCTCCTCGCCCGGCGGCACCACCTATGGCGGCGAGGTGATCTTCAAGGCGCTGCGCAAGGTGGCGGAAAAGAAGCCCGTCGTCTCCGACGTGCGCACGCTCGCTGCTTCCGCCGGTTACATGATCGCGACGGCCGGCGACACGATCATCGCGGGCGAAAGCTCGATCACCGGCTCGATCGGCGTGCTCTTCCAGTATCCGCAGATGAAGGAACTGATGGACAAGATCGGGGTCTCGCTCGAGGAGATCAAATCCGCACCTCTGAAGGCCGAACCCTCGCCGTTCCATCCGGCCAGCGAGGAGGCCAAGACGATGATCCGCGCCATGGTGATGGACAGCTACGACTGGTTCGTCGACCTCGTCGTCGAGCGCCGCAATTTGCCGCGCGCCGAGGTGCTGCGCCTTGCCGACGGCAGCATATTCACGGGTCGCCAGGCGCTTGCCGCCAAGCTCGTCGACCAGCTCGGCGGTCCTGAAGAGATTCGCGCCTATCTCGAAGAGCGCAAGGTATCGGCCGATCTTCCCTTCGTGGAGTATCGATCGACGAACCGCTCGGGCTTCTCCTTCATGGGCGCCAGTCTGCGCGACTTTGCTCGCTCCATTCTCGGCCTGCCGCTCGACCTTCAACCGACGATCGAAAAGCTGACCGGCGAAAAGTTGTTTCTTGACGGTCTGGTCTCGGTTTGGCAGGTTGATCGCGATTGAAAAACAAGAATTTTTGAGGGGGATACTGTGATCAAGTCGGAACTGGTTCAGATTGTCGCCGCGCGCAATCCCCACCTTTACCACCGCGACGTCGAGAACATCGTCAACGCGGTGCTCGATGAGATCACCGATGCGCTCGCCGGCGGAAACCGGGTGGAGCTGCGCGGCTTCGGCGCCTTCTCCGTCAAGAACCGCCCTTCTCGCTCGGGGCGCAACCCGCGCACGGGCGATGCGGTCTTCGTCGAGGAGAAGTGGGTTCCCTTCTTCAAGACCGGCAAGGAGCTGCGCGAGCGGCTGAACCCCGGCCAGGCCGACCAGGACGACTAAAGCGCGGGCGCCCGACCGGCGCCTTGCGCCAGAAAGGTGACGCCATGATCAAGAGAGTAGTCAACATCCTCGTGCTCATCCCGATCGGCATCGTGCTGATCGTGCTGTCGGTGGCGAACCGGCAATCGGTGACGCTGGCGCTCAATCCGTTCCGGCCGGAAGACAGCGTGCTCTCCGTCACCGCGCCGTTCTTCGTCTATCTCTTCCTCGCGGTGATCTTCGGCCTGGTGATCGGCTCGCTCGCCACCTGGTTCACCCAGGGCAAATACCGCAAGCGTGCCCGCATCGAGGCGAGCGAAGCCGTCAAGTGGCACGGCGAGGCGGAAAAGCACAAGACGCGCGCCGAGGCCATCGCCTCGCAGGCAATGCTGCCGGTTTCCGGGAAGTAGGCGCTTCCCGCGTCAGGCCGCGCCCCCGTTCAGCTTTGTGCCGAGATCGGCAAAGAATTGTGTCGCGAGCTTCTTCGACGTCGAATCGATGAGACGTGAGCCGAGCTGCGCGAGCTTACCGCCGATCTGTGCCTTGACGTCATAGGCGAGAATCGTGCCGTCGCCGTCCTCGGTGAGCCGCACATCCGCGCCGCCCTTGGCAAAACCCGCAATGCCGCCCTTGCCTTCGCCGGAGATTGTGTAGCTCTCGGGCGGGTTAAGGTTCGACAGCGTCACTTCGCCGCTGAAGCTGGCAGAGACGGGGCCGATCTTGATCTTCACGGTGGCTTCCAGCTCGTTCGGTGATTTCATGGTGAGCGACTGACAGCCCGGGATACAGGCCCTCAGTACATCCGGATCGTTGAGTGCCGCCCAGACGGCCTCGCGCGGGGCAGCAATGCGTTCTTCGCCGGACATGTCCATGATCGATCCTCCTTCATTGAAGCAAAACTATCGCAATCGGAAAGCGCTTTGCCAAGTGGGGGAGGGATGGTATGGGGACCGCTTGTTTTCCGGCATTGCCGGCAAGAAATTCAACCGACGACGGACGATCGATCGTGAAGGACAGACACCGCCGGCCGAAGAGCGGCCCCGCCGCGCCCGCCAGGGCGCGCGCCGAGAGGGCCCCGGCCGCAAAGGCCTCCGCCCCGCCGAAGAAGGAGCTCCGCCCGGCTCCCGAGGCGCCTGCACGCCCGTTGATGCGCCGCGAAGGCGAAAAGCCGGCCGAACGCGTGCCGGTCATCCTGGAAACCGCAGGGTCCGACCAGTATCGCCTGATCGACAGCGGCGCCGGAGAAAAGCTCGAACAATACGGCCCTTACCGCATCGTGCGGCCGGAAGCGCAGGCGCTCTGGCAACGTAGCCTCCCGGGCATCTGGGACAAGGCGGACGCGCTTTTCACCGGCGATACGGACGAGGACGGCATGGGGCGCTGGAAATTCCCCAAGGCCGCGCTCGGCGAGACCTGGCCGATGCACTTGCTCGGCGTCGATTTCCACGGCCGCTTCACCGCCTTCCGCCATGTCGGCGTCTTCCCGGAACAGCTCGCCCACTGGAGCTGGATGAAGGAGAAGGTCGAAACGGCCGGCCGGCCCGTCAAGGTACTCAACCTCTTCGGCTATACCGGCGTCGCCTCGCTGGTCGCCGCCAGCGCCGGTGCGGAAGTCACCCATGTCGATGCCTCGAAGAAGGCGATCGGCTGGGCGCGCGAGAATCAGACGCTCGGCCGCATGGAAAAGCTGCCGATCCGCTGGATCTGCGAGGATGCGATGAAGTTCATCCAGCGCGAGGAGCGCCGCGGCAGCAAATACGACATCATCCTGACCGATCCGCCGAAATTCGGCCGCGGCCCGAACGGCGAGGTCTGGCACCTCTTCGACCATCTGCCGCTGATGCTGGACGTCTGCCGGGAAATCCTGTCGCCCAAGGCGATCGGCCTCGTGCTGACGGCCTATTCGATCCGCGCGAGCTTCTACTCCATCCACGAACTGATGCGCGAGACCATGCGCGGTGCCGGCGGCACGGTGGAATCGGGCGAACTCGTCATCCGCGAGAGCGGCCCTGACGGCAGGGATGCCGGACGTGCGCTCTCCACCTCCCTCTTCAGCCGATGGGTCAGCGCATGAGCCACGATCATTCTCCCACGCGCCGTGTCGGCCAGGTGAAGGAGGTGACGAGCCTTTCGAACCCGATCGTCAAGGACATCAAGGCGCTCGCCAACAAGAAGGACCGCGACGAAACGAAGAGCTTCATGGCGGAAGGCCTGAAGCTGGTCATCGACGCGCTGGAGCTCGGCTTCGAGATCCGGACGCTGGTCTATGCCAAGAACGTCAAGGAAAAGCCCCAGGTCGTGCAGTGCGCGACGAAGACGGTGGCGCGCGGCGGACTGGTGCTGGAAGTCAGCGAGAAGGTGTTGGCCTCGATCACCAGACGAGACAACCCGCAGATGGTCGTCGGCATCTTCACCCAGCGCTGGACGCCTCTCCGGGACCTGAAGCCGCAGACCGGCGAAACCTATGTCGCGCTCGACCGGGTGCGCGATCCCGGCAACCTCGGCACGATCATCCGCACGGCAGATGCGGCGGGCGCGAGCGGCGTCATCCTCGTTGGCGAGGCGACCGATCCGTTCTCGATGGAGACCGTGCGCGCTACGATGGGCTCGGTCTTCGCTGTGCCGCTGGTCAAGACGAACGTTGCCGATTTCCTCGCCTGGAAGAAGGCGGCGGGTGTCGAGGTCGTCGCGACGCACCTTGCCGGCGCCGTCGATTACCGCAGCATCGATTACAGGAAGAAACCCGTCGTTCTCCTGATGGGCAACGAGCAATCCGGCCTGCCGGACGAGCTGGCCCGGGCAGCGGATGCGCTTGCCCGCATCCCGCAGGCTGGCCGCGCCGATTCGCTCAATCTTGCCATCGCCACCGGCATCATGCTCTTCGAAGCCCGCCGTCACCTGCTGACGCTGGAAGCCCGCGCATGAGCGAACGCATTCCGCTGATGTCCCGGCCGATACCTGTCGTCGTCGTCATCCTCCTGGCGCTCGCCGTCGACCAGGTGGTGAAGTTCGCCGTCGAGATGTGGCTTCCCTTCCAGGAAGCGGTGCATGTGATGCCGATGCTGGCGCTCTACCGCACCTACAACTACGGCGTCGCCTTCTCGATGCTTTCGGGCATGGAGACCTGGTTCATCATCGCGCTGCGGCTCTTCGTCGTCGGCTTCGTCGTGTGGCTCTGGCGCCAGACGCCGAAGGCGCGCGGCGTCGCCCATGCCGGTTATGCCTTCATCATCGCAGGCGCCTTCGGCAACATCATCGACAAGGTCATCTTCGGCTACGTCATCGACTACGTGCTTTTCTATACGGAAACCTGGTCCTTCGCGGTGTTCAATCTCGCCGACACGTTCATCACCATCGGCGCCGCACTGGTCATCCTCGATGAACTCCTCCTGCTGCGCCGGCGCGATCGTTAAAATTCGAACGACTTGCTGAAGCCGATTTGAACGGTCCGCGTGTTATGCGGACGGTCATGAGCGAACCTGTGAAGCTACAAGACCGGCTCAAGGCCGAATTTGTCGAAGCGCCGCGCCCTTCCGGCCGTACACGCACACAGACGGATGCGGCGGCCGATCCGCAAGCCGTTGCGGCGACGGTGCCCGCCCCCAAGTCCGAGCCGGAAAGCCATGCGATGGTCCGCAGCATGGTCGCCGGCGTCGGCCTGCTGTTCGGTGCGCTCGTGCTGGCCACCGGCATTGCCGCCGGGTTCTACATCGCCGCTGTCGTGCTCGGCCTGGCCGGTATTGCCGGTGGGGTCTTCCTCTTGCGCGCGCATCGACCGGCATCCGGCATCGAGACGACACATGACCGCTCCTGGGAGCGTAGCGAGACCTCTGAAATCCTCTCCGCCATCCATGACGTGCTCGGCGACATCGTCGTCATGCGCGCGCTCGATGGCCGCATTCTCAGTGCCAATGCCGTTCTCAGCGACCTGACGGGTGCAAGCGAGGTCGTCGGGCGAACCTGCGAGGGGCTCGGCCTCACCTTCCGCTCACAGGCCATCGCCCATCGCTACGACGTCGATGTCGAGGGCCCGGCGGGCAAGCGCATCTATTCCTGGCACGATGTCACGGTGCGCGATCCCGTATCCGGCGATCTCGTCGTGCATTCCATTGCCCGTGATGTCACCGAAGAGCGCCGTGCCGAGGGTGAGCGCGAGCGCGCCCGCCAGCGCGCCGAGGAGGCGAGCGCGGCAAAGTCCCGCCTGCTCGCCACCGTCAGCCATGAGATCCGCACGCCGTTGTCGGGCATCCTCGGCATGTCGCATCTCATCGGCCAGACACGGCTGACGGCCGAGCAGAAGAACTACCTTGCCGGCATGCGCCAGTCCGGCCACGCGCTCGTCCAGCTCGTCGATGATCTTCTCGACTTTTCCACCATCGAGGCTGGCCGCTTCCAGCTGCGCCCCTCGGAAGAGCCGGTCCGGCCGATGCTGGAAAGCGTCGTGGAAATGCTCTCCCATCGTGCCCATGAAAAGGGTATCGAGATCGGCTCCTACGTCTCGCCCGACGTGCCGGGCCTTCTCCTCTATGATGCGCCGCGCCTGCGCCAGGTGCTCTACAACGTCGTCGGCAATGCGGTGAAATTCACCCACACGGGTGGTGTCCTTCTGGAAACCACGCTCGATCGCGGCGCCGTTATCATCCGCGTCACCGACAGCGGGCCCGGCATGAATGCCGAGGAACAGGCACGTATCTTCCATGAGTTCGAGCAGACCGGAAGCGCCGCCCAGCGCAGTGGCGGCACCGGCCTTGGCCTTGCCATTTCCGCCCGCATCCTCAGTGAGGCCGGTGGTGCGCTGACGCTTGAAAGCACGCCCGGCAAGGGCAGTACCTTCACCATCCGCATGCCGGTCGATCGTCCGCACAAGGTCGCGGGTGCGGGCGGTGCGCGCAAGGGCGTTCTGAAGGGCAGCGTGGTCTTCCTTCTGGCGCCCGCCGGCCCGGCCTCCAGGGCGCTGGTGCGTACCATCGCTGCGCTCGGCGGCACTTGCCATCTGGCGACAGGTCTCGACGAGGCGCTCGACCTTGCCCAAGGCCTTGCCGGCAAGCGGGTCGAGCTGACCGACATCATCGTCGACAACCGCCTTGCCGGCGTCTTCCGCCGGGAGCTTGCCGACATTGCGATGTTCCGCGACAGCCGTGCGCGCCGGATCTATCTCGTTAATCCGGAGGAGCGCAGCGGCCGCGCGATCGGCAATGGCGAAGGCTACGATTCCTGGCTCATCCGGCCTCTGCGCGAACGCTCGCTGGTCGAGGTGCTGCGCGGCCGCATGAAGGGCATCGAGGTGCGCGATGCGATCAACGACAATCGCCCGATCCTGAAGGATCTGCCGCCCGCCGCCGCCGAGCCGGTAGAGGCAGTCCCGACGGGTGCGCGCATCCTTCTCGCCGAAGACGATCCGGTCAATGCCATGCTGGTGCGCTCGGTGCTGGAGCGGGCCGGCCATATCGTACGCCATGTGCCGGACTATCCGGCCCTTGTCTCCGCGCTTGCGGGGGCGACGGATGCAGGACCCTTTGCCGCCGATCTCATCCTCACCGATCTCGGCATGCCGGGCGGCGAGGGCAAGGAGATGATCACCCGCATCGTGCGGTGCGATTACGGCAATGCCCGCCTGCCGGTTGTCGTGCTGACGGCGGACAGCCGGACGGGGCTGCGCGAGGAGCTTCTGGCGACAGGCGCCGATGCCGTGCTGGCCAAGCCCGCCGATCCCGTTCAGTTGATTGCGGAAATCGCCCGCCTCGCCCGGCGCGCATCCGCCTGATCTTCGCCGGCTTACGGGTTTTCGCTATCCAAGCAGGCCTTGCGTCATTATCTTGTTGCAGAATCGTGGTTAAAACCGCGAAGTTTCGTTTGACGGGTACACTGCCATGACGCTCGACCTCGCCCAGACCATCGCACCGGCAGAGATTCTCCAGAAGACGGCCCCGGCCGCGGGCCGCTCGGGTACGGATGTGCTCGGCCGCATCGGCAATCTCGAAACACGCATCGCCCGTTCGGTCACGGAAATCGACGCAGCCCAGGCCGTGCGCTACCGCGTTTTCGCCGAGGAGATGCAGGCGAAGCTTTCGCCGGACGCCGTTCGCCGCAAGCGCGATATCGATGCCTGGGACATGGTCTGCGACCATCTCCTCGTGCTCGACACCTCGATCGAGGGCGATGCGGAAGAGCAGATCGTCGGCACCTACCGCCTGCTGCGCCAGGACGTCGCCGCGGTCTCCGGCGGTTTCTATTCCCAGTCGGAATTCGACGTCGACGCGCTGATCGCGCGTCATCCGGAAAAGCGCTTCATGGAGCTCGGCCGGTCCTGCGTGCTGCCGGCCTACCGCACCAAACGTACGGTGGAACTGCTCTGGCAGGGCAACTGGGCCTATTCGCTGAAGCACGGCATCGACGTGATGTTCGGCTGCGCCTCCTTCCACGGCATCGTGCCGGAGGAGCATGCGCTGGCGCTATCCTTCCTGCACCACAACGTGCTGGCGAAGGACGAATGGACCGTTTCGGCCCGGCCGGAACTCTTCCGCACCATGGACCTGATGCCGTCGGAAGGTATCGACACGCGCAAGGCGCTGTCGGCATTGCCGCCGCTTATCAAGGGCTATCTGCGCCTTGGCGCGACTGTCGGCAGCGGTGCCGTCGTCGATCACGGCTTCAACACGACGGACGTTCTGATCGTGCTGCCGATCGGCAAGATCTCGGGCCGCTACCTCAACTACTACGGCGCGGATGCCGGGCGTTTCGCCAGCTAAACAGTTTCATTGAAGGTCAGCATAGTCTGATTTGTCGCCCGTTCCCGATCTCCGGGACGGGCGGCTTTTTTGCGTTCGCGGCAGGGGCGAAGGCAAGGCGTTCCCGCAGCGGCGTGCGGGAACGCTCCGGCGTGTCAGACGCCGGAATTATAGGCCGCCAGCGCCGCCATGTTGACGATGTCGCTGTCCTTTGCGCCCATCGAGACGATCTGCACCGACTTGTCGAGACCGACGAGCAGCGGGCCGATCACCGTCGAGCCGCCGAGTTCCTGCAGCATCTTCGTCGAGATCGATGCCGAGTGGAACGCCGGCATGACGAGCACGTTGCCCGGGGCGGAGAGGCGGCAGAACGGATACTGCTCCATGATGCGCGGGTTGAGCGCCACATCGGCCGCCATCTCGCCGTCATACTCGAAATCGACGCGGCGGCGGTCGAGGATCTTCACCGCTTCACGCACCCGTTCAGAGCGCTCGCCAGAGGGGTGGCCGAAGGTGGAGTAGGCAAGCATGGCGACGCGCGGCTCGTAACCGAGGCGGCGGGCGAGACCGGCCGCTTCCTCCGCGATGTCGGCCAGCTCCTCCGAGGAGGGCATGTCGTGCACCGCGGTGTCGGCGACCAGCACGGCACGGCCGCGGCAGAGCGCGAGCGATGCACCGATGACCCGGTGGCCGGGCTTGGCGTCGATGCAGCGGCGCACGTCTTCCAGCGCGGTGGAATAGTTGCGGGTGAGGCCCGTCACCATGCCGTCCGCATCGCCGAGCGCCACCATGCAGGCCGCGAAATGGTTGCGGTCGTTGTGGATCAGGCGCTGGGCGTCGCGATAGAGGAAGCCCTTGCGCTGCAGGCGGGCATAGAGATAGTCGATATAGACGTTGTTGCGCTTGGAGATGCGGGCATTGACCAGCTCGATGCCGGGCCGGTCGAGATCGATGCCGGCACGTTCCGCCGTCTCGCGGATGTGTTCCTCGCGGCCAAGCAGGATGGCGGTGCCGAGCTGCTGGTTGGCATAGGACACGGCGGCGCGCATCATCTGCTCTTCCTCACCCTCCGCAAAGACGACACGCTTCGGCTGGCGGCGCACGCGGGCATAGATCTGCTGGAGCGTCGAGGCGATCGGGTCGCGGCGTGCCCTGAGGTCACGAGCGTAGGCGTCGAGGTCGGAGATGTTCTTGCGCGCGACGCCGGTTTCCATCGCGGCCTTGGCGACGGCGACGGGGATCGCCGAGATGAGGCGCGGATCGAAGGGCACGGGAATGATGTACTGCGCGCCGAAACGCGGGCGCACGCCCTGATAGGCGGCGGCGACGTCATCTGGCACGTCTTCCTTGGCGAGATGGGCAAGCGCCTCGGCCGCAGCGATCTTCATCGCGTCGTTGATCGTGGAGGCGCGCACGTCGAGCGCGCCGCGGAAGATGTAGGGGAAGCCGAGGACGTTGTTGACCTGGTTCGGGTAGTCCGAGCGGCCGGTCGCCACGATCGCGTCATCGCGGATGCGGGCGACCTCTTCCGGGGTGATTTCCGGGTCGGGATTGGCCATGGCAAAGATGATCGGCCGCGGCGCCATGGAGCGGATCATCTCCTCCGAAAGCGCGCCCTTGGCCGAAAGGCCGAAGACAACGTCGGCGCCTTCCATGGCTTCGGTGAGCGTACGGCGGTCGGTCTTGACCGCGTGGGCGGACTTCCACTGGTTCATGCCGTCTTCGCGGCCCTGGTAGATGACGCCCTTGGTGTCGCAGAGAATGACGTTTTCGGGCGAAAAGCCCATTGCCTTGATGAGTTCGATACAGGCGATGGCGGCTGCGCCCGCGCCGTTGCAGACGAGCTTCGTCGTCTTGAAGTCGCGGCCGGTCAGCGCCAGCGCGTTGATAAGGCCGGCGGCAGCGATGATGGCGGTGCCGTGCTGGTCGTCGTGGAAGACCGGGATGTCCATCAGTTCGCGCAGGCGCTGCTCGATGATGAAGCAGTCGGGTGCCTTGATGTCCTCGAGGTTGATACCGCCGAAGGAGGGGCCGAGGTAGCGCACGCAGTTGATGAATTCGTCGACATTTTCGGTATCGACCTCGAGGTCGATCGAATCGACATCGGCAAAGCGCTTGAAGAGCACCGACTTGCCTTCCATGACCGGCTTGGAGGCGAGAGCGCCGAGATTGCCGAGGCCGAGGATGGCGGTGCCGTTGGAGATGACAGCGACCATGTTGCCGCGTGTCGTATAGTCGTAGGCGGTCGCCGGATCCGCAGCGATGGCCTTCACCGGTACCGCGACGCCCGGCGAATAGGCCAGCGAAAGGTCGCGCTGTGTCGCCATCGGCTTGGTCGGCGTGATCTCGAGCTTTCCGGGGCGCCCGGACGAGTGGAAATCCAGTGCCTCCGTGTCGGTGACTGTTGCCCTCTGGCGGTCGGATTTGTCGGTTCCCGGCATGCTTCCCCCTTCACACTCCTGTGGGCGATAGGCCCATAACTCCTCGCAGGTGTTGTTTTCTATAGCGCCCCGTGGCTAGGGTGACACCTCTTTTTTAGGAAGAACTGACTCTCCGTGAACGATCAGATCGTGCGTCCGAACGATATACTGTCGACGGCAGACCTTGCCACTGACGAAAGCCGCGCATCGGCAACGCCGATGATGGAGCAGTATATCGAAATCAAGGCGGCCAACCCGGACAGCATGCTGTTCTACCGCATGGGTGATTTCTACGAGCTGTTCTTCCAGGACGCCGTGGACGCCGCCCGCGCGCTCGGTATCACACTGACGAAGCGCGGCCAGCATATGGGGCTCGATATCCCCATGTGCGGCGTGCCCGTCCACGCCGCGGACGACTATCTGCAGAGACTGATTTCGCTCGGCTTCCGTGTCGCCGTGTGCGAGCAGGTCGAAGACCCGGCGGAGGCGAAGAAGCGCGGTTCGAAATCCGTCGTGCGGCGCGATGTCGTGCGCCTCGTCACGCCGGGCACGCTGACCGAGGAGAAGCTGCTCTCGCCTTCCGACGCCAATTACCTGATGGCCGTCGCCCGCATTCGCGGTGGGGCTGAGCCCTCGATGGCTCTTGCCTGGATCGATATTTCGACCGGCATTTTCCGGCTTTCGGAAACCAGCCAGAGCCAGCTTCTTGCCGATATCCTGCGCATCGAGCCGCGCGAACTGATCGTGCCGGACACCGTGTTCTACGATCCGGAATTCCGCCCGGCACTCGACGTGCTCGGCCGCGTGGCCGTGCCGCAGCCGGCCGTGCTCTTCGACAGCGCGACGGCGGAAGGCCGCATCGCCCGCTATTTCGGCGTCTCTACGCTCGACGGTTTCGGGACCTTCTCTCGCGCGGAACTCGCCGCGGCGTCGGCGGCCGTCGCCTATGTGGAAAAGACACAGATCGCCGAGCGCCCGCCGCTCGGCCGGCCGGAGCGGGAAAGCTCCGCCTCCACGCTCTTCATCGATCCGGCGACGCGCGCCAATCTCGAACTGGTGCGCACCCTGTCCGGCGAGCGTTCCGGCACGCTCCTGAAAGCGATCGACCGCACGGCGACAAGTGGCGGTGCGCGCCTTCTCGCCGAGCGGTTGATGTCGCCGCTGACCGATCCGGACACGGTCAACGCGCGGCTCGATTCGATTGGGGCACTTGGTGACAGGCCCTCCTTCTCGGAGGATCTGCGCGCGGTGCTGAAGCGGCTGCCCGACATGCCGCGCGCCCTGTCGCGCATTGCGCTCGGCCGGGGCGGGCCGCGCGATCTCGGCGCGATCCTGCAGGGCCTTTCGATCTCCGGCGACGTCGCCCGGTTGATGGGGGGCGAGCAGCTGGACGGCGAGCTCGCCGAGGCAGCGCACGCTGTGGGTGCCCTGCCGCTCGACCTCTCACACAGGCTGGCGGTGATGCTCGCGGACGAGCTGCCGCTCCTCAAGCGCGACGGCGGGTTCATTCGCGAGGGGGCGGATGGTGAACTCGACGAGATGCGGGCACTGCGCGACCAGTCGCGCCGCGTCATTGCCGGGCTGCAGCTGCAATATGCCGAGGAAACGGGCGTCAAGTCGCTGAAGATCAAGCACAACAACGTGCTCGGCTACTTCATCGAGGTCTCCGCCGGCAATGCCTCGGCGCTGACCGACGGCGACGAGGCGAAAGCGCGCTTCATCCACCGCCAGACCATGGCGGGCGCCATGCGTTTCACCACGACGGTGCTGTCCGAGCTGGAAACGAAGATCGCCAACGCCGCCGACCGGGCGCTTGCCATCGAGCTTGCTGCGTTCAACGACCTCGTCGATGCGGTGGTGGCGGAAGCCGAGGCCATCAAGGCGGCCGCGCGGGCGCTCGCCGTCGTCGATGTCTCTGCCGCGCTTGCGGCACTCGCCGAGGAGCAGGCCTATTGCCGGCCCATCGTGGATCGCTCCACGATGTTCGCCATTGTCGGCGGGCGGCATCCGGTGGTCGAGCAGGCGTTGCGCCGCCAGCAGGCCGCCGCCTTCGTCGCCAATTCCTGTGATCTCTCGCCCTCTGATGGCAAGGGCCACGGCGCGATCTGGCTGCTCACCGGCCCGAACATGGGCGGTAAGTCGACCTTCCTGCGCCAGAACGCGCTCATCGCCATCCTTGCCCAAATGGGGGCCTATGTGCCGGCCGAAAGCGCCCATATCGGCGTCGTCGACCGGCTCTTCTCGCGCGTCGGCGCGTCGGACGACCTTGCCCGCGGCCGCTCTACCTTCATGGTGGAAATGGTTGAGACGGCGGCAATCCTCAACCAGGCGACCGACCGCTCGCTTGTCATCCTTGATGAGATCGGCCGCGGCACGGCGACCTTCGACGGTCTTTCGATCGCCTGGGCCGCCGTCGAGCACCTGCATGAAGCCAATCGCTGCCGTGGTCTCTTCGCCACGCATTTCCACGAGCTGACGGTGCTGTCGGAAAAGCTCGGCCGTCTTTCCAACGCCACAATGCGCGTCAAGGAATGGGACGGCGACGTGATCTTCCTGCACGAGGTCGGCCCGGGCGCGGCGGACCGCTCCTACGGCATCCAGGTGGCACGCCTTGCAGGCCTGCCGCCATCGGTGGTCTCGCGCGCCAAGGATGTGCTGGCCAAGCTGGAGGATGCGGACCGCAAGAATCCGGCAAGCCAGCTCATCGACGATCTGCCGCTGTTCCAGGTCGCGGTGCGCCGCGAGGAGATCCAGCGCAGCTCCGGCCCGTCGAAGGTGGAGACGCTGGTGAAGGACCTCAACCCGGACGACATGACGCCGCGCGAGGCGCTCGATGCCCTCTATGCGCTGAAGAAAGAACTTGGCAATCGCTAGCGCCTGAGGTCATTGTCCTCGCCTGCGGAAAGGGTCTATAGCGCATGCGAACCGAACGGGCGATCGACGAGAAGCGGGACGCAGGCCGGCATCCGATGGAAAAGAAGCTCCTGGCGCCGGCCGATTCCGGACTGATCGACGTGCCCGCGCTGCGCGCCAGATGCGAATTCATCGCCAGCACCAATGCCGACTACCGCGACCGCATGCGCCGCGAGTTGCTCGCCGAGTTCAAGAAGGTGAACACTGTCGGCCGCGAACGGGCGCGCGAACTGCTCTTTGCCGATGGCAGCGGCCTGCAATGCGCCGCACGCATTTCCTGGCTGCAGGACCAGCTGATCGCCGTCCTGCACGATTTTGCGCTCAACCACGTCTTCAGCGCCGGCCAGGCATCGCCCGCCGCGCGTATCACGGTGACGGCCGTCGGCGGCTACGGCCGTGGCACACTGGCGCCGGGCTCGGACATCGACCTGCTCTTTTTGCTGCCCGCAAAACCGGCCGCCTGGAGCGAGCCCGCCATCGAGTTCATGCTCTACATCCTTTGGGATCTCGGTTTCAAGGTCGGTCATGCGACGCGCAACCTGGAGGAATGCATCCAGCTTTCCAAGGGTGACATGACGATCCGAACAGCGATCCTCGAGGCGCGCTACATCTGCGGCTCGGTGGCCCTGTTCGAAGATCTTGCCGTTCGTTTCGACCGCGAGATCGTGCGGGGCACCGGCCCGGAATTCATCGCCGCCAAGCTTGCAGAGCGCGACGAGCGCCATCGCAAGGCCGGCGATACGCGCTACCTCGTCGAACCGAACGTCAAGGAAGGCAAGGGCGGGCTGCGCGACCTGCACACGCTGTTCTGGATCGCCAAGTATTTCTATCATATCCGCGACCCCGCCGAGCTGGTGAAGCTCGGTGTCCTCTCGCGCCAGGAATACAAGCTCTTCCAGAAGGCCGACGACTTTCTCTGGGCGGTTCGCTGCCACATGCATTTCCTGACGGGAAAGGCGGAGGAGCGGCTTTCCTTCGATATCCAGCGCGAAATTGCCGAATGCCTCGGCTACCAGCCACATCCCGGCCTTTCGGCGGTCGAGCGCTTCATGAAACACTATTTTCTGGTTGCGAAGGACGTCGGCGACCTGACGCGCATCTTCTGCGCCACGCTGGAGGACCAGCAGGCCAAGGAAGCACCCGGCATCACCGCCGTCATCAGCCGTTTCACCCGCCGCACGCGCAAGATCGCCGGCACGCTGGATTTCCTTGAGGATCGCGGGCGCATCACCATCGCCGACCCTGACGTTTTCAAGCGCGATCCCGTCAACCTGATCCGGCTCTTCCACATCGCCGACATCAACGGGCTGGAGTTCCACCCCGATGCGCTGAAGCAGGTCACGCGCTCGCTGAAACTCGTCAATGCGGCGCTACGGGAGAACGAGGAGGCCAACCGCCTCTTCCTGTCTATCCTCACCTCGCCGCGCGATCCCGCGCTCATCCTGCGCCGCATGAACGAGGCGGGCGTGCTCGGCCGGTTCATTCCGGATTTCGGCAAGATCGTCGCGATGATGCAGTTCAACATGTATCATCACTACACGGTCGACGAGCACCTGATCCGTGCCGTCGGCGTACTGGCGGATATCGACCAGGGGCGCGAGAAGGATGCCCATCCGCTGAGCTACCAGCTGATGCCCAGCATCGAGGACCGCATCTCGCTCTATGTCGCCGTGCTGCTGCACGACATCGCCAAGGGCCGGCCGGAGGACCATTCCGAGGCGGGCGCCAAGGTTGCGCGCAAGCTCTGCCCGCGCTTCGGGCTCTCGCCGAAGCAGACGGAACTCGTCGTCTGGCTGATCGAGGAGCACCTGACCATGTCGATGGTCGCGCAGACCCGCGACCTCAACGACCGCAAGACCATCGTCGACTTCGCCGAGAAGGTGCAATCGCTGGAACGGCTGAAGATGCTACTCGTGCTGACGGTCTGCGACATCCGCGCCGTCGGCCCGGGCGTGTGGAACGGCTGGAAGGGCCAGCTGCTGCGCACGCTCTATTACGAGACCGAACTCCTGATCTCCGGCGGCTTTTCCGAGTTGTCGCGCAAGGAACGCGCCCATGCCGCGCGCGAAATCCTCTCCGGCGCGCTTCCGGCCGACTGGAGCCAGAAGGACCGCAAGACCTATACGCGCCTGCACTACGATCCCTACCTGCTGACGGTCTCGCTCGAAGATCAGGTGCGCCATGCCGCCTTCATCCGCGAGGCGGACAAGGCGGAGCAGCCACTGGCGACGACGGTGCGCACCCACTCCTTCCACGCCATCACGGAAATTACCGTGCTCTCGCCCGACCATCCGCGCCTCCTGACGGTGATCGCCGGAGCCTGCGCGGCGGCGGGGGCCAACATCGTCGATGCGCAGATCTTCACCACCTCCGATGGCCGGGCGCTCGACACGATCCTCGTCAACCGCGAGTTCCCGAACGATGCCGACGAGATGCGCCGGGCCGGCACGATCGGCCGGATGATCGAGGATGTGCTCTCCGGCCGCAAGCGCCTGCCCGAGGTGATCGCCACCCGCACGAAGAGCCGCAAGCGCAACCGGACCTTCACCGTCTCTCCGGCGGTGACGATCTCCAACACGCTGTCGAACAAGTTCACGGTTATCGAGATCGAGTGCCTTGACCGTCCCGGCCTCCTGTCCGAGGTGACGGCGGTGCTGTCGGACCTCTCGCTCGACATCGCCTCGGCCCATATCACCACCTTCGGCGAGAAGGTCATCGACACCTTCTACGTCACCGACCTCGTCGGCCAGAAGGTCACCAACGACAACCGGCAGGCCAACATCGCCGCGCGGCTGAAGGCCGTCATGGCGGACGAGGCGGACGAGCTGCGCGACCGCATGCCGCCCGGCATGATCGCACCCGTTGCCGCCACGCCGAAGAGGATCAGGACGGAACAATGAGTCTGGTGAAGAAATTCGCGACCGTGGGCGGCGCGACGCTGGGCAGCCGCGTGCTCGGCTTTGCGCGCGAAACCCTGATGGCGGCCGCGCTCGGCACCGGGCCGATGGCCGACGCCTTCTATGCCGCCTTCCGCTTCCCGAACCTCTTCCGGCGCCTCTTCGCCGAAGGCGCCTTCAACGCCGCCTTCGTGCCGCTCTTCGCCAAGGAGATCGAGGCCGGCGGCATCGACGGCGCGAAGCGTTTTTCCGAGGAGGTCTTCGGTGTCCTCTTCTCCATTCTCCTGATGCTGACCATTGCGATGGAGCTGCTGATGCCGCTCATCGTTGCCTGGATCATCGCGCCGGGTTTCGTGGGGGACGCGGAAAAGTTTGACGTGACGGTGAAGCTCGCCGTCGTCATGTTCCCCTATCTCATGTGCATGTCGCTGACGGCGATGCTGTCGGGCATGCTGAATTCGCTGCATCACTATTTCGCCGCCGCCGTCGCGCCGGTCTTCCTCAACGTGGTGCTGATCGGCGCGCTTGGCTATGGGCTCTGGCAGGGCGCCTCGCCGCTGGAAACGGCCTGGTATCTCTCCTGGGGCGTGCTGGCCGCCGGTCTCCTGCAGATGGCCGTGCTCTATGCGGGTGTGCGCCATGCCGGCATGAAGATCGGCTTTCGCCGGCCGCGCATGACGCCGAACGTCAAGCGCCTGCTCTGGCTTGCCTTCCCGGCGGCCGTGACGGGCGGCATCACCCAGATCAACCAGCTGATCGGCCAGATGATCGCCTCCACCAAAGACGGTGCCATCGCCGCGTTGCAATATGCCGACCGCGTCTACCAGCTTCCGCTCGGCGTCGTCGGCATCGCCGTCGGCGTCGTGCTGCTGCCGGAACTGGCCCGCGCGCTGAAGGGCGGGCAGGAGCGGGAGGCGGGCAACCTGCAGAACCGTTCGCTGGAATTCGTGCTCTTCCTGACGCTGCCGGCCGCCGGCGCCATCTGGGTCATCTCCGACGAGATCGTGCGCGTGCTCTACGAGCGCGGTGCCTTCAGCCCGGAAACCACCTCCATCGTGGCGGGAACGCTCGCCATCTACGGGCTCGGCCTGCCGGGTTTCGTGATGATCAAGGCGCTCAATCCCGGCTTCTTCGCCCGCGAGGATACCAAGACGCCGATGCGCATCACGCTGCTGTCGGTGGTCGTCAACTGCATCCTGGCAGTGTCGCTCTTTCCGCTGTTCTACGAGCGCGGCATCGCCACGGCCGAGGCGGTCTCCGGCTGGCTGACGGCGGTGCTTCTCTTCGTCACGCTGGTGCGGCGCGGTCACTGGCCGCTGGAAAAGGCACTGCTCTGGCGCGTCGCGCGCCTGCTTGCCGCGACCGTCGTCATGGCCGTCGTGCTCGACTACGCTTCCCTCCATTTCGCTGATCGCCTTTCATCCGCCGCACCGCTCTACGAGCAGCTGATGGCGCTCGGCCTGCTGATCGCCCTTGCCATGGTGGTCTATTTCTCCGTTGCCTTCCTCATCGGCGGCGCGGATCTCGGCATGATCCGGCGCAATCTCAAGCGCAAGGCCAAGGCCACGCAGAGCGAGGAAAGCGCGGAATAGACGCCTCAGCGTGTTGCGAACCGGGCACGCCTGGCAAGGCGTGCCAACCCGCGGCAATAGTGCCAGCTGCGTCTCGGCCCGACATCGACATGCACGATCCCGTTGCAGTAGGTGCCGATGCCGCCGATGGCCGGCGCGGATCTTGCGGCCGCGACGATCCGCTTCACCGATACGCCCGGCACGCGGATATCGGCGGCGAGGCATTTGCGATGCAGCGATCCCTTGCGCCCGGCAGAGCGATGGCCGGACGTGACGAGCGGTCTTCGACCGACCTGCCGGGCGATGTGGGACAGGATGCCCCGCAGCTTACCGGGGAAACATCGGTGCCGCACGCGCGGCGTCTGGACGGTGTAGATCTTCGCCGCGCCCCTCTCGGTTCTTGCGGCATGTTTGTGCTTGCCACTTGCCGTGGCTTCGCTCGCGAAGAACGAAGTCAGCGCCATCATGCAGGCAAGCAGGGTCGAACAGCTTTTTAGCATGGCACACTCCGGTTTGCGCCTTTGCGTCGAAACGCGGCTTGTCAAAACCTGTGTCCCTGATCCCCGCGGGGAGAGAAGGCCCGGAAAGTGTCATTTATGAGGAGCCTCTGATGGGCCGTTTCCCCGGCCGCGCAGGGGCGGTCTTGATCGCGGTCGCTCTGCCGTGCATAAGCGGCGCGTATTTTTTTATGCAGTTCCGGCCGGAAAGCCGCTTCGCCGTTTCCCGGAATTGCTTCACCAACGGAACCAGGCCTTCCACCCGCCTGAAGGATATCGCCATGAGCGCATTCAAGCCCCTCGTCTTCTCCGGCGTGCAGCCGACAGGAAACCTCCATCTCGGCAACTATCTCGGCGCGATCCGCAAGTTCGTCGCCCTGCAGGAAGACAACGACTGCATCTATTGCGTGGTCGACCTGCACGCGATCACCGCGCAGCTCGTGCATGAGGATATGCGCGGCCAGATCCGCTCGATTGCCGCGGCCTTCATCGCCTCCGGCATCGACCCGAAGAAGCACATCGTCTTCAACCAGTCGGCCGTGCCGCAGCACGCCGAGTTGGCCTGGATCTTCAATTGCGTGGCGCGCATCGGCTGGATGGAGCGCATGACCCAGTTCAAGGACAAGACGGGTGGCAAGAATGCCGAACAGGTCTCGCTCGGGCTGCTCGCCTATCCGAGTCTGATGGCCGCCGACATTCTCGTCTACCGTGCCACCCATGTGCCGGTCGGCGACGATCAGAAGCAGCACCTGGAGCTGACCCGCGATATCGCGCAGAAGTTCAACATCGATTTCGGCAGCCATATCCGCAAGGCCGGTACCGGTGTCGATATCGTCGTCGGCGAGGAACCCGTGCATGCCTATTTCCCGATGGTCGAGCCGCTGATCGGCGGCCCGGCACCGCGCGTCATGAGCCTGCGCGACGGCACCAAGAAGATGTCGAAGTCGGATGCATCCGATCTCTCGCGCATCAACCTCACCGATGATGCCGACACGATCTCCAAGAAGATCCGCAAGGCCAAGACGGATCCGGATGCCTTGCCGAGTGAAACCGAGGGCCTGAAGGGTCGTCCGGAAGCGGAGAACCTCGTCGGCATCTATGCCGCGCTCTCCGACAAGTCCAAGGCGGAGATTCTCGCCGAGTTCGGCGGCCAGCAGTTTTCTGTCTTCAAGCCGGCGCTTATCGACCTCGCGGTCAATGTTCTCTCGCCCATCACGGACGAAATGCGCCGCCTGATGGACGATACCAGCCATATCGACGGCATCCTGCGTGACGGTGGCGAAAGAGCGCGGGCGCGGGCCGAAAAAACCATGAAGGAAGTTCGCGACATCATCGGTTTTGTGCAGTAAGGTCGCCTCGAAACGTCCTTGAGAGAAGGGGGCCGTATGGTTTCTCGACGACTTTCCCGCCTTGAAGGCCACCGCCGGAAATTCCTGGCGGTCATCGACGACACGCCGGAATGCCAGCGCGCCGTCCACTATGCGGGAATGCGGGCGAAGAACTCCAACGGCGGCGTCGTTCTGCTCTATGTGATCGCCAACGGTGATTTCCAGCAATGGCTGGGCGTCGAGGAGATCATGCGGGCCGAAGCGCGCGAAGAGGCCGAATCCGTGCTGGCCAAGGCGGCACAGGCCCTGCGCGAATCGGTCGGCATCGAGTCGGAAACAGTGATCCGGGAAGGTGTTGCCAGCGAGCAGATCAACGGGCTGATCGAGGAAGACAGGGATGTCGCCATCCTCGTGCTCGCCGCCGGCTCCGCCAAGGAAGGGCCGGGGCCGCTGGTCTCCTCGCTCGCCAGCCGCGGCCAGGCCTTCCCGATTCCGGTGACGGTCATTCCGGATTCGCTTTCGGACGAGGAACTGGACGCGCTGAGCTGATCTCCAGCCTTGAAGAGCGGTACGGAAACGCCTATCTTCTTTTGAATAATTCTAAATATTCTGGCCGGTCGGCGAGCGCCCGGCCGCACGGAGAGAAAGATGTTCATCCAGACCGAAGCGACGCCGAACCCGGCGACCCTGAAATTCCTGCCGGGCAAGGTGGTGCTGGAAACCGGCACCGCCGAATTCCGCGACGAGACGGAAGCACGCGCCGCCTCGCCGCTGGCCGCCCGCCTGTTTGCCGTTCCCGGCGTCAAGAGCGTGTTCCTCGGCTATGACTTCATTACCGTCACCAAGGACAACGCCGACTGGCAGCACATGAAGCCGGCGATCCTCGGCAATATCATGGAACACTTCATGTCCGGCCAGCCGGTCATGGCAAGCGGCGCGCTCGGCGGCAATGAAGGCGATGAGGACGAATTCTTCGACGACGGCGACGAAACGATCGTCGCCACCATCAAGGAGCTGCTCGACAGCCGCGTGCGCCCGGCCGTGGCCCAGGACGGCGGCGACATCACCTTCAAGGGGTTCCGTGACGGCGTCGTCTATCTCAACATGAAGGGAGCCTGTTCGGGTTGCCCGTCCTCGACGGCGACGCTGAAGCACGGCGTGCAGAACCTTCTTCGTCATTTCGTACCGGAAGTGCAGGAAGTTGAAGCCGTCATGTAAGGCCTGCCCCGCAACGCGCCGGTGCCCGCCATGATCGTTCTTGCGATCGACACGGCGGGTACGGGTTGCCATGCGGCGCTCTATGACCCTGATGAAGACCGGATCCTCGGCGCCGCTGGCGCCGATATCGGCCGCGGCCACGCCGAGCGGCTTATGGAATTCGTCGATGCGGCGTTTGATGCCGCCGGCCTCACCTTCAAGGATATCGGCCGGATCGCGGTCGCCATCGGCCCCGGCTCCTTTACCGGCATCCGTGTCGGCGTGGCGGCGGCGCGCGGCCTTGCGCTGGCGCTCGGCGTCCCCGCCGTCGGTGTTTCCACCCTGTCGGCGCTTGCGGCCGACTATCGGGCCACCTCACCACTGCTTGTTGCGATGGATGCCAAACGGGGCGAGGTCTACTGGCAGCGTTTTGCCGCCGATGGTACCGCGCTGTCATCACCGACAATCGCCGCCCTCGAAGAGGCGCGCACGTTTGCGGCAGGCCATGACGGTGTGATCGCCGGCTCGGCTTCCTCGCTGCTGCGTGACGGCGCGCAGCCGGGCAGCGACAGTGTCGCCATCGCCACCGTCGCCCGTCTCGGTGCCGGCCTGGACCCTGCGGATCACCCTCCGAAGCCGCTCTATCTGCGCGGTCCCGATGCCAAGCCGCAGGCGGGTTTCGCGATCAAGAGGGCATGACGGCATGTCCTTGAGCGATTACTTCACCCGCAAACCGGCCTTTGACATCTTCCCCCTGGAAACCGCTGATGCCAGCATTGCTGCGGCGCTGCATCGCGCACGTTTTCCCCAGCCTTGGAACGATGGCGAATTCCACTCGCTGCTGCTGCAGGAGCCGGTCTATGGTTTCCTGGCGCTGAAGGAAGGTGCGCTCGGCCGCATGGCCGGCGGCTTCGTGCTGGCCCGTGCCGCAGCGGGGGAGGCGGAGATCCTGACGATCGGCGTCGATGGGCGGTTTTCCCGTGCGGGCCTTGGCTGGCGGCTGATGCAGGCGGCCCTGCGCGAGGCGAAGATGCGCGGTGCCGAAGACATTTTTCTGGAGGTCGACGAAGGCAATGTCGCGGCCCGCGGGCTCTATGCCAAGCTCGGCTTTGCCAAGGTTGGCGAGCGCAAGGCCTATTATGTCGCCGCCGATGGTTACAGATCCACGGCGCTTGTCTTGCGGCGCGATCTTCGCTAGTCCCCTATCGGGGGGCCGAACGAAAGAGGGCAGGATCGCATGTCGGATGTCGAGAAATCGCTGGAAGAGCTTTGTGTCGAGCGCGGCATGCGCATGACCGAGCAGCGCCGCGTGATCGCGCGCGTGCTCGAGGCTTCGGCCGATCACCCGGATGTGGAAGAGCTTTATCGCCGCTCGTCGGCGGTCGATGCGCGCATTTCCATCTCCACCGTCTATCGCACGGTCAAGCTCTTCGAGGACGCCGGCATTATCGAGCGCCACGATTTCCGCGACGGGCGTTCGCGCTATGAGACCGTGCCGGACGAGCATCACGACCATCTCATCGACCTGAAGAGCGGCGAAGTCATCGAGTTCCACTCGCCGGAGATCGAAGCCTTGCAGGAGCGTATTGCCCGCGAACACGGCTTCAAGCTGGTCGATCACCGCCTCGAGCTCTATGGCATTCCGCTCAAGGAGGGCGAGTGAGGCGGATCCCGTTTCCCTTGACCCTCGGCCGGTGATCTCTTGATCGTCTGGCTGCGTCTTGCCTTCGCTTTTCTTGTTCTCGTCGCGGCGACAGTCATCCTGCTGCCCATCCAGCTTGTCGGCCTGCGCTTCAATCTGAAGATCCGCCGTCACGTGCCGCGCCTCTGGCATCGCGTCGCTTGCTGGGGGCTCGGCCTCAGGGTGCGGGTGCATGGCACGCTGGAAACGAAGCGGCCCTTGCTGCTTGCCTCCAACCATGTCTCCTGGAAGGACATCATGGTGCTCGGCTCGGTGGCCGACGTCGTCTACATCGCCAAATCCGAGGTGCGCGGCTGGCCGGTCTTCGGCATTCTCGCCCGTCTCCAGGCAACGATCTTCGTCGAGCGCGAGCAGCGCCAGAAGACCGGCGACCAGGTGGACGAGATCGCGCGGCGCATGGCGGATGGCGAGATCGTCGTGCTTTTCCCGGAAGGAACCACGTCGGACGGCAACCGCCTGCTGGAGATCAAGACGTCGCTCTTCGGCGCTGCCGCGTCCGCCGTGCCTCATGCGCCTGAGGGTGTCGTGTTCATCCAGCCGGTCTCGATCGCCTATACCGGCGTGCACGGCATGGCCATGGGCCGCTTCCACCGCCCGCTTGCCGCCTGGCCGGGCGATATCGAGCTTCTGCCGCATCTCCTCGGCATTGCGCGGGAAGGGGCGGTGGATGTGGATGTCGATTTCGGCGAGCGGGTTGACTATTCCCGCAGCAGCAATCGCAAAGAGGTGAGTCGCACGGTCGAGGCGCGCATTCGCGCCATGCTGGGCGCGCGCCTGCGCGGGCGGTAGAACGGCGGGCGCAACGGGGCTTCATTTTCCGGGGCTTTTCCACTATGGAAGCGGCCATGAGCGAACAATCCGTCCTCCCGCCCGAAGCCAGCGCCACGCCGAGCGTGCGCCCGAACACCCGCAAGGTCTTCGTGAAGACCTATGGCTGTCAGATGAACGTCTATGACAGCGACCGCATGACGGATGCGCTGTCAAAGGACGGCTACCAGGCGACGGACGTGCTGGAAGAGGCCGATCTCGTCCTTCTCAACACCTGTCACATCCGCGAGAAGGCGGCGGAAAAGGTCTATTCCGAACTCGGGCGCCTGCGCGAGATGAAGAAGGCGCGCGCCAAGGACGGCCGCGAAATGGTGATTGGCGTCACCGGCTGTGTCGCCCAGGCCGAAGGCAAGGAAATCCTGCGCCGCGCGCCGGCGGTGGACCTGGTGATCGGACCGCAGACCTACCATCGCCTGCCGGAGGCGCTGCGCCGCGCCAAGGGTGGCGAACGCGTCGTCGAGACGGACTATGCCATCGAGGACAAGTTCGAGCACCTTCCTGCGCCGGAAAAGGCAAGGACCCGCGCCCGTGGCGTCACCGCCTTTCTGACGGTGCAGGAAGGCTGCGACAAGTTCTGTACCTTCTGCGTGGTGCCCTATACGCGTGGTTCGGAAGTCTCCCGTCCGGTTTCACAGATCGTCTCGGAGGCCGAGCGTCTCGTCGAAGGGGGCGTGCGGGAGATCACGCTGCTCGGCCAGAACGTCAATGCCTGGCACGGCCTCGGCCCGGATGGTGGCGAATGGGGCCTTGGCGACCTGCTTTACCGGCTGGCCGAGATCAAGGGCCTTGCGCGCCTGCGGTATACGACCAGCCATCCGCGTGACATGGACGATCGTCTGATCGAGGCCCACCGCGACCTGCCGGCGCTGATGCCTTACCTGCATCTGCCCGTCCAGTCCGGCTCCGACCGCATCCTGAAGGCGATGAACCGGCGCCACACTGCGGCCGAGTATATCGCCCTTATCGAGCGCATTCGCGCCGTCCAGCCGGAGCTGGCGATTTCCGGCGACTTCATCGTCGGCTTCCCCGGCGAGACCGATCAGGACTTCGAGGACACGATGCGCCTCATCGAGGCGGTCGGTTATGCACAGGCATTTTCGTTCAAGTATTCCATCCGCCCCGGTACGCCCGGCGCCGACATGGATGGCCATGTCGCGGAAGACGTTAAGTCGGAACGCCTTGAAAGATTGCAGGCTTTGCTGTTTCAACAGCAGCGCGAATTCGCCCGCGGCTGTGTCGGCAAGGAGATCGACCTGCTTCTGGAGAAGCCCGGCCGCATGCCCGGCCAGCTCGTCGGCCGCTCGCCCTGGCTGCAGCCTGTGAATGTTGATGCAAAACTGTCGGAAATCGGTGACATTATCCGGGTACGAATCACCGATACCGGGCCCAACAGCCTTTTCGCGGAAGCGATCGGTTGACGGGCGGATCGCAAGGAGCCTGACCGCTTGAACGGACACGAATTGACGACGTCATCGCCGCGCCAGTCGAAAAGCCAGACCGACGCCAACCAGTTCGTGCTGACCTTCGAGAACAATCGATACGCGAGCGAGCTCTTCGGTCAGTTCGACCAGAACCTGAAGCTCCTGGAGCAGCGCCTCAACATCGATGCGCGGGCGCGCGGCAATTCCGTTTCCATCTCCGGCGACGTGGTGGCCACAAACCAGGCCCGCCGGGCGCTGGATTATCTCTATGATCGTCTCCAGAAGGGCGGCTCGATCGAGCTTTCCGACGTGGAAGGCGCGATCCGCATGGCGATCGCCGCGGACGACCAGCTTTCGCTGCCGACAATGGAGCGCAAGGCCAAACTCACCATGTCGCAGATCTCCACCCGCAAGAAGACCATCGCCGCCCGCACGCCGACGCAGGATACCTATATCCGCGCGCTGGAGCGCTCCGAGCTCGTCTTCGGTGTCGGCCCGGCCGGCACGGGCAAGACCTATCTCGCCGTCGCCTATGCCGCCCAGCTTCTGGAGCGCGGCGCGGTCGACCGCATCATCCTGTCGCGTCCAGCCGTCGAGGCCGGTGAGCGCCTAGGCTTCCTGCCGGGCGACATGAAGGAGAAGGTCGATCCCTATCTGCGCCCGCTCTATGACGCGCTCTATGACATGATGCCGGGCGACAAGGTCGAACGCGCCATCACGGCCGGCGTCATCGAAATCGCGCCGCTCGCCTTTATGCGCGGCCGTACGCTCGCCAATGCCGCTGTCATCCTCGACGAGGCGCAGAACACGACTTCGATGCAGATGAAGATGTTCCTGACGCGTCTCGGCGAAAACGGCCGCATGATCGTCACGGGTGATCCAAGCCAGGTCGACCTGCCGCGCGGCGTCAAATCCGGCCTCGTCGAAGCCCTGCAGATCCTCAAGGGCGTCGAGGGCGTGTCGGTCGTGCGCTTCAAGGATGTCGACGTGGTCCGCCACCCGATGGTCGCCCGCATCGTGCGGGCCTATGAAGCCCAGACGGCAGTGCAGGACGAAAGCGAGCAGCTGGACCGCTGAGGCGGTCCTCGATCCTCATGAGCGAACTCGACATCCAGATTTCCATCGAAGAGGGCGCATGGCCCTCCGAAGAACGCTTGCTCGACATCAGCGGGCGGGTCCTTGGTGCGGCCGCAAAATTCCTTCGGCGGGAGGAAAAACAACCCTTCCCGAAGACCGGCGCACCGGAAGTCTCGCTCGTTTTCACCAACGACGAAGCCATCCGCGGCATCAATGCGGAATGGCGCAGCCAGGACAAGCCGACCAATGTCCTGTCCTTCCCGGCCTTTCCGCTGACGCCTGGAAAAGTGCCGGGCCCGATGCTCGGCGACATCATCTTCGCCGAGGAAACCCTGACCCGCGAGGCGGCCGATCTCGGCAAGTCCTTCGACGATCATCTCACGCATCTGATGGTGCATGGATTTCTGCATCTCTTCGGCTATGATCATATGGACGATGAAGAAGCGGAAAAAATGGAGGGGCTGGAGACTCGCATTCTTGCCGAGCTTGGCCTATCTGACCCCTACGGGGATGACCCCGATGAATAGTTTGGACCAATGAGCGACTTTAGAAACCAGTCCGTAGCGACGGAAAAGAGCGAGGCGGACGCCTCAAGTCAGGACGAGGCGGGCAGTAGTAGCAGCGCGCCGAAGCCGGAAAGCGGGGGCCGGACATCCTTCTGGTCCCGTGCAGCACGGCTTTGGCGCATGACAGGTGCCTCCAGTCTGCGCAAGGACCTTGCCGAGGCCCTGATGACGGAAGAGAGCGGCGGCGAGCCGACCTTCCTGCCCGAAGAGCGGGCGATGCTGCACAACATTCTTCGTTTCCGCGAGGTGCGGGTCGAGGATGTCATGGTGCCGCGGGCCGATATCGAGGCCGTCGATCAGGACATCACGATTGCCGAACTGATGGTGATCTTTGAGGATTCCGGCCGTTCGCGCATGCCGGTCTACAACGAAAGCCTCGATGATCCGCGAGGCATGGTCCATATCCGCGACCTGCTCGCCTATGTCACCAAGCAGGCTCGCAACAAGCGGCGTACCGGTGCAAGGGCCGCACCCGCCAGTGGCGAGAAGCCGGCCCGCACGCCAAAGGCCGAGTTCGACCTTGGCCGCGTCGATCTGTCGAAGACCGTCGCCGAAGCCGGTATCATCCGTCAGGTTCTTTTCGTGCCGCCTTCCATGCTTGCCGCCGACCTCATGGCACGCATGCAGGCCGACCGCACGCAGATGGCCCTCGTCATCGACGAATACGGCGGCACGGACGGCCTTGCCTCGCTGGAAGACATCGTCGAGATGGTCGTCGGCGATATCGAGGATGAGCACGACGACGACGAAGCCATGATCCAGCGCGTGAGCGACGACGTCTTCATCGCCGATGCCCGTGTCGAACTCGAGGAACTGGCCGAGGCGATCGGCCCGGACTTCGACATCCGCGAACAACTGGAAGACGCCGATACGCTCGGCGGCCTGATCTTCGCTTCGCTTGGTCGCATTCCGGTGCGCGGCGAGGTGGTGCAGGCGGTGCCCGGTTTCGAATTCCATATCCTCGACGCCGACCCGCGTCGCGTCAAACGGGTGCGTGTCACCCGCAAGCGCGCCGGCTCCGTTCGCCGCCGCGAGCGCAAGCCCGAGGGTGAGGGACTGTCCCTTGCCGGCGAGCGGAAAAAATTGCCGGAACAGCAGAACGATGGGGCGAACGCCGAATAGTCGGGCGGCACCTTCGAAAAACGATCTGCGCCTTGTGCCGCCGTGACGCGGGACAAGGCGCTGGTTTTTTGGGAAACTGGCGCGGCTGATTCGGGGACATAAAAAGGGGACAGCATGGAGCGGCTTGCGGGCAGGGTCATGCTCCTGTCTGGGACAAGACGGGCGCTTTTGGCATTTCTTGCGGGCTTGATCGGGGTGCTGGCACTGCCACCCTTCGGCTTCTTTGCGGCGCTGTTCGTCTCCTTCACCTTGCTCGTCTGGTTGCTCGACGGTGCGAGCGCCGCGCCGGAGGCAGGCTTGCTGCGGCGCCTCGCGCCCGCCTTCCGTATCGGCTGGCTCTTCGGTTTCGGTTATTTCGTTGGTGGGCTCTGGTGGCTCGGCAACGCGCTGCTCGTCGAGGCGGACGCCTTCGCGTGGGCGTTGCCGCTCGCCGTATTTGGTCTGCCGGCCTTCCTTGCTCTCTATTACGGCTTTGCGGCGGCGCTCGCCCGCCTCCTCTGGTCGGACGGCATGGGGCGCATCGCGGCGCTCGGCTTTGCTTTCGGCATTGCGGAATGGCTGCGCGGCACGCTGTTCACCGGGTTCCCCTGGAATGCCGTCGGCTATGGAGCGATGCCCGTGCCGTTGCTCATGCAGTCGGCGGGCGTCGTCGGCATAGCCGGTATGAACGCGCTTGCCGTCTTCGTCTTCGCTGCGCCGGCACTGATCGGTACGCGGCGCGGCCGCGGGATCGGCCTGTCGCTCGCCGGTCTGCTGTTCGCTGCTCAGCTCGGTTATGGCTATTATGCCCTTTACCTCGTGCCGGCGCGCGAAGACGAGACGGCCGTCATCCGCCTCGTCCAGCCGGTCATCGATCAGGCGATGAAGCTCGACGACAGCGCGCGCGCGGAAATCTTCGAGCGGCATCTCGCCCTGAGTGTCGCCAAGCCGGCGGAGGGTGGCAAGCGACCTGACATCATCGTCTGGCCGGAGACGTCCATTCCCTTCATCCTGACGGACAATCCCGACGCGCTGGTGCGTATCGCAGCCGTGTTGGAGGATGACCAGATGCTGATCGCCGGTGCCGTGCGCACCGAAAGCGCCGGCTCCGGCAAGGCCCCGCGCTACTACAACTCCATCTATTCCATTGACGGCAAGGGACAGATAACCGGCGCAGCCGACAAGGTGCATCTCGTACCCTTCGGCGAATACATGCCCTTTGCGGAGATGTTCGAAGGTCTCGGCGTCGACGCCGTCGCAATGCCGGGCGGCTTTTCTGCCGCCCGCGAGCCGCAGCTGCTGAGCGCGCTCGGCAAGGGGTTTTATCCGCTGATCTGCTACGAGGCGATTTTCCCCTCGGAGATTACCGGGTCGGCCGATACGGCCGCTGCTCTTCTGAACGTCACCAACGATGCCTGGTTCGGAAGGACGCCCGGCCCCTACCAGCATTTCCAGCAGGCGCAGCTGCGCGCTGTCGAGCGCGGTCTCCCGCTGATTCGCGCCGCCAACAACGGCATTTCTGCCGTGGTGGATGCCAAGGGCAGGGTGGTTGCGGGTCTTGCTCATGACGTTCCGGGCTTTGTTGATGCAACCGTTCCGGGAAGGTTTGCGCCCGGTGAGTTGGCAAAGTGGCGGAATTGGTCGTTTCTGATTGTGCTTGCCGTTCTATTCGTGGCAGCAGGCATTTCTCGCATTGGTTTTGGAAACAGGACGAATTGACCGAAAACCCCTAAAATAGCATAGTGCACGCCGTCGGCGGTTTTCTTGTATTGTGGCGACCTTCAGGGTTTGCGCATACAACGTGACGTTAAGTCTCCTGAGGGCCGTCGGCAGGGTGGGGCCATTTCCGCGCGTTAGGACACATTGATGATGGAAAACAAAAAGAAGCCGAATCCGATTGATATTCACGTCGGCAGCCGGATCCGGCTTCGCAGGACCATGCTCGGCATGAGTCAGGAGAAGCTCGGCGAAAGCCTCGGTATCACCTTCCAGCAGATCCAGAAATACGAGAAGGGCACGAACCGCGTCGGCGCCAGCCGTCTGCAGAACATTTCGAGCATTCTCAACGTGCCCGTCTCCTTCTTCTTCGAGGATGCGCCGGGCGAGCAGGCGGATGCCCAGACGGGCTTTGCCGAAGCATCGAGTTCAAACTATGTGGTCGACTTCCTGTCGTCCTCCGAGGGTCTCCAGCTCAACCGGGCCTTCGTCAAGATCGGCGACCCCAAGGTGCGCCGCAAGCTCGTGGACCTCGTGAAGGCGCTCGCTGCCGAGGCCGAACTCGAGTGACCTCCCGGTGAGATTGGCAAAGAAAAGGCGGTCCTTCGGGGCCGCTTTTCGTTTGTACGGGAGCCTGCCACGTGGGCGTGACAGGCGTGCGGCAACACCTGGAATGCCGGGACATAAACATATTCTTATGTCCTTCTGTGCTTGTCTTTCCCCTGCGAACTGAATAACAACGTCGAAGTCCATTTTCTTTGAGGGGAATTCCCGCATGCGCAGCAGTTATCTCTTCACCAGCGAGTCCGTCGCCGAGGGCCACCCGGACAAGGTGTGCGACCGCATCTCCGACGAAATCGTCGATCTGGTCTACCGCGAAGCCGTGAAGTCGAAGGTCGATCCTTGGTCGGTCCGTATTGCCTGCGAAACGCTTGCGACGACCAACCGCGTCGTCATTGCTGGTGAAGTGCGCCTGCCGCCAAGCCTTCTGAAGAAGGACAAGGACGGCAACGACGTCATCAACCCCTCCAAGTTCAAGTCCGCCGCCCGCAAGGCGATCCGCGATATCGGCTACGAGCAGGATGGCTTCCACTGGAAGACGGCGAAGATCGACGTGCTCCTGCACTCGCAGTCCGCAGATATCGCCCAGGGCGTCGACAATGCCGCCGACAAGCAGGGCGACGAGGGTGCCGGCGACCAGGGCATCATGTTCGGCTACGCCTGCCGCGAAACCTCGGAGTTGATGCCGGCGCCGCTCTATTACTCGCACCGCATCCTCCAGCTTCTCGCCGACGCGCGCAAGAAGGGCGAGGGCGATGCGGGCAAGCTCGGCCCGGACGCCAAGAGCCAGGTGACCGTGCGCTATGTCGACGGCAAGCCCGCCGATGTCGCCTCGATCGTGCTTTCCACGCAGCATCTGGATGACAGCTGGGATTCCAAGAAGGTCCGTGAGGTCGTCGAGCCCTATATCCGCGAGGCGCTGCACGATATCGAGATCGCCGACGATTGCTCCTGGTACATCAACCCGACCGGCAAGTTCGTCATCGGCGGACCGGACGGCGACGCCGGCCTCACCGGCCGCAAGATCATCGTCGACACCTATGGCGGTGCAGCCCCGCATGGCGGCGGCGCCTTCTCCGGCAAGGACACCACCAAGGTCGACCGCTCCGCCGCCTATGCCGCACGCTACCTCGCCAAGAACGTTGTTGCAGCCGGCCTTGCCGACCGCTGCACGATCCAGCTCTCCTACGCCATCGGCGTCGCCCAGCCGCTCTCGGTTTATGTCGACCTGCACGGCACCGGCAAGGTCAGCGAAGATGCTGTCGAGGAGGCGATCCGCAAGGTCATGGACCTTTCCCCGTCGGGCATTCGCCGCCACCTCGACCTCAACAAGCCGATCTACGCCAAGACGGCCGCCTATGGCCATTTCGGCCGCAAGGCCGGCCGTGACGGTTCGTTCGCCTGGGAGCGCCTCGACCTCGTCAAGGCTCTCAAGGAAGCCCTGAAGAACTGAGGCCGACATGACGGATGCAGAGCGCCGCAGCCGCGCGAGCGAAGCCTTCTTCGGTCGCCGCAAGGGAAAACCGCTGCGGGAGCGGCAGGCGCAGCATCTTGAAACCGTGCTGCCGGTGCTGAAGGTCGACCTTTCGACCCCGGCACCGGCGGATATCACCACGCTTTACGATTTCTCCCCGAACCGGATGCGCCTCGAAATCGGATTCGGCGGCGGGGAACATCTCATCCACCGCGCGCAGGAAACGCCCGATACCGCCTTCATCGGCGTCGAGCCCTTCGTCAATTCGATGGCGAAGCTGATCGGCAGCATCGAGGAGACGGGCGCGAAGAACATCCGGCTTTATGATGACGATGCGACGGAGTTGCTGGACTGGCTTCCGGCAGCTTCGATCGATCAGATCGATCTGCTCTATCCGGACCCATGGCCGAAAAAGAAGCACTGGAAGAGACGCTTTGTCTCGAAGGTCAATCTCGACCGCTTTGCCCGGGTGCTGAAGCCCGGCGGGCTCTTCTGCTTCGCGTCCGACATCGACACCTATGTCAACTGGACGCTTATGCACTGCGGTTCTCATCCCGCTTTCGTGTGGACCGCCGAAAACGCGGTCGACTGGCTGACGCCGTTTGCCGGCTGGCCGGGCACGCGCTACGAGGCCAAGGCCAAGCGCGAGGGCCGAAAGTCGGCCTATCTCACCTTCCGCCGTCTCTGACGGAAGGTTTTCGGGACATCAGTGCAGGCTGACGGTGCGCAGGTCGTCCTCGGCCGCCTTGTAGAAGGTGCTCGAGCGGTTGTCCGTCAGGAGGATCGGCGTGCCATCGGCGCCGAACAGGGCCCAGAGATCCAGGCTCGGGTCGATTTCCGGCGCTTCCGGGAAGACGCGCGAGACTTCATCGGCCTTCATCTTCCTGATGTAGCCGACTTCACCGGCGCCAAGATGCGCGAGGTCTGCCTTTGAAACGGTGGGGGTTACGCTCTTCAGTCCCATCTTTGCCTCCATGGCAATGCCGGCAGGGCCGGCCACCGGACGTCCATGGCCACCATGGCCCATCGGTACGTCAGGCGATCAGGTTACGCTTGAAACGTTCCGGCGGGTGTTCCCGCAGGAACGGCTCATGATCTAGTCTGATACGGAAATGTTAATTTTCTTTACCATTCGCACAGGCTCGGGCCGGATGAGGTCAACCGAGAGCAGGCCGTTCTTCAGCTCCGCTCCCGAAACGCGCATGCCGTCGGCAAGCACGAAGGTGCGTTGGAACTGACGGGCCGCAATGCCGCGGTAGAGATAATCCCGCTCGCCGCTGTCGACCTGGCGGCCGCGGATGACGAGCTGGTTTTCCTCCGTCGTCACATCGAGCTCCTCGTCGGAAAAACCTGCGACGGCTAGGGTGATGCGCAGCCGTTCCGGTGCGCCCGTCTCGCCGTTCGGCTGAAGCCGCTCGATATTGTACGGGGGATAGCCATCATTGCCCTTGGCGATGCGCTCAAGGGTCTTTTCCATGGCGTCGAAGCCCAGGAGCAGCGGGCTCGTGAAAGGGGTCATGCGTGACATGCGTCTAGTCCTTGGCTTTCAAGCGACTTTGTGGCGGGACCCGACCTCGGCATCCCGATGGTTGCAATATGGGGATTGCCGATGCAGGGCGCAAGACGCTTGCGAACGGCGATTTCGCAAATATAGTCGCCGCTTCGTCTGCGCAGCGCGGGCCAAGAACAGAACCAGTGAGGAAACGGAGACGGCATGTCTGAGCCACGGAAAATCATCATCGACACGGATCCCGGCCAGGACGATGCCGCCGCAATCATGCTGGCGCTCGGCAGCCCAGAACTCGATATCCTCGGTATCACCACCGTCGCCGGCAACGTGCCGCTGGCGCGTACGTCCTGCAACGCCCGCATCATCCTGGAATTCTGCTCCCGCACCGATGTGAAGGTCTATGCCGGCGCAGACAAGCCGATCGCCCGTCCGCTGATCACCGCCGAGCATGTCCATGGCAAGACCGGCCTCGATGGCCCGGAGCTGCACGAGCCCCAGATGCCGCTGGAGGCCCAGCACGCCGTGGACTTCATCATCGAGACACTCCGGCACGAACCGGCGGGCACGGTGACGCTCTGCACGCTCGGTCCGCTGACGAACATCGCGACGGCGCTGGAAAAGGCGCCCGACATCGCCGGCCGTGTGCGCGAACTGGTCATGATGGGCGGTGGCTTCTTCGAGGGCGGCAACATCACGCCGGCCGCCGAATTCAACATCTATGTCGATCCGGAAGCAGCCGCTGCCGTCTTCAAGTCCGGCATTCCGATCGTCATGATGCCGCTCGACGTCACGCACAAGGTTCTGACGCTGAAGAGCCGCGTCGCCGGGCTTCGTGCGATCGGCAGCCGCCCCGCCAAGGCCCTGGTCGAGATGCTGGATTTCTTCGAGCGTTTCGACGTTGAAAAATACGGCTCCGACGGCGGCCCGCTGCATGATCCGACCGTCATCGCCTATCTCCTGAAGCCGGAATTGTTCTCCGGCCGTAACTGCAACGTGGAGATCGAGACCGCTTCGCCGCTCACCGTTGGCATGACCGTCGTCGACTGGTGGCAGGTTACCGACCGAAAGCACAATGCGCGGGTGATGAAGGATGTCGATGCCGACGGTTTCTTCGCTCTCCTCGCCGAGCGCGTCGGCCGTCTCTGATGCGTGGCCCCCGCAGCGCCGGACCGGGTGCCGAAGGCCGTTTCCACAAGGAGATGATGGCGCTCTACGATCGCTTCGCGACGCTTGGCTTCCGCCCGGTCCTGCTGCGCCGCTTCGTGCTGCTCAATGGCGGCGTGGGGGCCGCGAAAGAACTCGTGTTCAAACCCGGCACGACCGGGCTGGAGCGGCTGCTCGACGCGGGCAAGCCGGAGCTCTCCATGGAGGCGATGATGCTGCGGCCTGAATACCGGGACCTCTTTTCCGAACTGGAGCTGAAGGAGGCCACGCAACGCCTTGCGAGCGCCAGCCGATCGCGCTCCCGCGGCCGGCTCCAGGCGCAGCCGACGGAGCGGAAGTAAGTCCCATAAACAAAAAGGCCGGCGTCTCCGCCGGCCCTTTTTTCGTCATTCGGTCCGCCTCAGAACTCTTCCCAATCATCCTGAGCAAGCGCCGTGTTGCCCGCGACCTGCGGCATGGCGCGGGCCGTCGTGCGCGGCGCCTGATAGGCGGTGCGCTGCGGCTGGACGTCGCGGCGGGTTGCCTGCTGTACCGGCTGGGCGGCCATGGTGGCCGCGCCGGCGCGGAAGCGGGCGACGAGCGACTTCAGCGTCTGGGCCTCGTCGTTGAGCGCCATGGAGGCGGCGGTGGTCTCCTCGACCATCGCGGCGTTCTGCTGGGTCACCTGGTCCATCTGGTTGACGGCCGCGTTGATCTCCTTGAGGCCGACGGCCTGTTCGGAGGCGGACGAGGAGATCTGGCGGATGAGGCTGTTGATCTGGATGACCTGGTCGGCAATGTTTTCCAACGCGCTGCCGGCCTTGCCGACGAGATCGACGCCCTCGCGGACCTGCACCTCGGAGGTGTTGATCAGCGTCTTGATCTCCTTGGCGGCGTTGGCCGAGCGCTGGGCGAGCTCGCGTACTTCCTGGGCGACGACCGCAAAGCCCTTGCCGGCTTCGCCCGCGCGCGCCGCTTCCACGCCGGCATTGAGCGCCAGAAGGTTTGTCTGGAAGGCGATGTCGTCGATGACCCCGATGATGTTGGAGATCTCGTGCGAGGAGTGCTCGATACCGCGCATGGCGTCGATCGCCTTCTGCACCACTTCGCCGGACTTGCTGGCGTCGTTGCTGGCCGTTTCCACCGATTTGGCAGCGACGCGGGCATTGTCCGCGCTGGAGTTGACCTGCGAGGTGATCTGGTCGAGGGCGGCCGCCGTCTCTTCCAGGCTTGCCGCCTGCTGTTCGGTGCGGTGCGAGAGATCGGCCGCGCCCTTGGAAATCTCGCCGGTGCCACCGCCGATGTTCCCGACCGAGGCATTGACCGTCTGGATCGTTTCCTCGAGGCTGGCGATCGCCGAGTTGAAATCGTTCTTGAGCTTGCCGTATTCGCCCGGGAAATCACCGGAGAGGCGGAAGGTCAGGTTGCCGGAGGAAAGCTGGGCAAGGCCGTCGCCGAGGCGGGCGACGATGTCGCGCTGGAGGGCACTCGATTCGGCGCGCTCGGCTTCCGATCGGTTGCGCTCGGTCTCGGTCAGCTGGCGCTGGTTGTCGGCTTCGGCTTCCAGGCGCTTGGTGTCTGCAAGCTGGTGGCGGAACCCTTCCAGAGCCTTGGCGACCGAGCCGGTTTCGTCCGAGCGCTCCTGGCCGGCGATCGGCTGGGTATAGACGCCGCTGCTGAGCGTTGCCACGCCGGAAACGAGGCCGGCAAGCGGCTTCTGTACGAAGACGCGAATGGCGATGTAGAGGCCGGCAAGCACGGCGCCGAGAACGATCAGGCCACCGAGGATCATCATGCGGGTCTGGTCGTTGATCGGTGCGGCGATTGCCGCGCGCGGCACGTCGACCAGCACGATCCAGGTCGTGTTGATGTCCGGCAGCGCAAAGGGGTAGACGACGCGGTCGAAGGCGGCCAGCTCGTCGAAGGAGAGGTTCTCGATGCGGCCGGTCTTGCCTGTGGCAAGGGCTTCCTTGACGATCTCGGCACCCTGGCCGTCATAATCCGTCATCAGGAGGTCGGCGTTCGGCGCAACGATCCACTTGCCGGTCTGCGACAGCAGCATGACGCGGCCCTCACCGAAGGGCTTCAGCTGGCTGAGTTTTTCGTTGAGCGTCTTCAGCGAGACATCGACGCCGGTGACGCCGATCAGCTTGCCGCCCGGAGCGACCGGAAAGGCGATGGAGGCCATGGTGAAGCCTTCGCCGGTCGAGCTTTCCTTGTAGGGCTGGCTCATCGCACCCTTGCCGCTGCCGGCAGCCAGCGAATACCACTCGGCCTTGTAGTCGGATTCAAAGGTGGAAAGCGCGATGGAGCCGTCCTTGCGCTTCGTCCAGTAAGGGTTGAACGAGCCGTCCTTGAACGTGCCGGTTTCCAGCTGTTCGGCCGTCTCGCGCGATTTGCCGTCGAAGGCGTTCGGCTCTTCCGCAAACCAGCTGCCGAGCGCGAAACTGTTCTTTTCCGCATTCGCCTTGATGAGGTCGACCACTTCCTTGCGGTCGAAATGCCCGCCGGCCTGGCCTTGCTCGATCACGCCCGCCATGGAGCGCGCGGCGCTGGCCAGCTGGCCGATATCGGTCGCGATGTCGGCGGCGATCGCCTTCGCCTCGGTGTCGGCTTCGGAATAGACGAGATCGGCGACGCGGCTCTGCGTCTGGCCGATGAGTACGGTATTGGAGGCGAGCATCACCAGGGCGATCGTGCCGCCGGTAACCGCGATGAGCTTCGTCGCGAGCGACTTGGCCTGGAACTTGAACATAAAATCCTCACGATGAGAGACGTCCGCGGCGGCACCGCGGAGGAGCACATTCGTTTGCAGGGGGTCTCCATCATGGAGGTCGGGGCGCGCGACCAGCGCCGACGGCAGCCGACCGGAAGGGCCGCGCCTGAGGACTTCAGTAACCTATAAAATATTAATAAATAGCCAAATATCGCCACCACTTCTCGGCGCAACCAGCTGATTTTTCAGGCGCCGCAGCCAATGCGACGCCCGATGTGCCAATTGCGAAATCCGGCGGGCGGAGCCGCCGCATCGACGTCAGATTTCGGCGTCGACGGCGGGAGCGAAGGGGATGGAGGGCTGGGCGCCGGGCTTCAGGCAGGCGAGCGATCCGGCGACGGCTGCACGGCGCAGCGCCTCCTTGAAGCCGAGGCCGGCATCGAGCGAGGCGGCAAGATAGCCGCAGAACGTATCGCCCGCCCCCACCGTATCGATAGGCTCGATCTTGAGGCCGGCGGCGCGGAAGATCTCGTTCTTGCGGATCGCGACGACGCCATCGGCGCCAAGCGTGACGATGATCGTCTGGCCGCTGTCGGCATGCAGTGCGCGCATCGTCGTCTCGCGCGCCTCGTCGGAGAGCTCGCCCTTGCCGACGAAGAGGTCGAATTCCGTTTCATTGGCGACGAGGATATCGGCCATCGCGCCGAGGCGGCGGGCATCGGCGCTGAACGGCGCGATGTTGACGACCGAGATGGCGCCCTTCTGCTTGGCGCTGACGAGCGCGGCTTCGATGGCGGCATTGGGAATTTCGAACTGCAGCATCAGATAGTCGCCACGCGTCATGCCGCCGACGGTGCGCTTGGCGTCCTCCTCGCTGACGGTGCCGTTGGCGCCCGGTACGACGACGATGACGTTCTCACCCTCGTCGTCCACAAGGATATGGGCCGTCCCGGTCGCCTCGGCGGCGGAGCGTACGCCGTTGAGGTCCACGGCGGCGTCGGCGAGCAGGGCCAGCGCCTGGCTGCCGAGCCGGTCGTCGCCCACGGCGCCGGCCATGCGTACGATCGCGCCGGCGCGACGGGCGGCGAGCGCCTGGTTGGCGCCCTTGCCGCCAGCGGCGGTGGTGAAGCTGCTGCCCATCACCGTCTCACCCGGCTTCGGCAGGCGTTCTGGCGTGGCGATGAGGTCCATGTTGATGGAGCCGAAGACGGTGATCATGAGAGGTGCCCCTTATGGTTTCCGCCGGACACTGCCCGAGGCGGTCAGTCTTCGTCAACCACCCTCAGGCGAAGCTGTCCCGTTCGGGTCTCGACAGCCGCCTCCGCCGGTGGAGAAAGCGGTGCGGTTGCCTCGAAATCCATGTCCCCGATGCGCGCGCCGCGCCGCGTGAGCTTCTCTGTGGAGGTCAGGATGAGGTCGACATCCTTCTGGGCTGCGGTGAAATGACCGGAAAGCTTGCGCACCCGGTCGTCGAGCCGCGTCAAATCGTCCATCAGCCTGGCGACCTCGCCCTGGATGACATGGGCCTGCTCGCGCATGCGCTGATCCTTCAGAAGCGCCTGCAATACCTGCACGGAGAGCATCAGCAGCGATGGCGAGACGATGACGATGCGTGCCCGGTGTGCCCGCTGCACGATAGCCTCGAAATTCTCGTGGATGCTGGCGAAGATCGATTCCGAGGGCACGAAGAGGAAGGCGGTGTCCTGCGTCTCGCCGGCCAGCAGGTACTTTTCGGCGATATCGCGGATATGGGTCTCCATGTCGCGGCGGAATTGTTGCGCGGCGAGCTTGGCGGCCTCGGGAGAACGTCCGTCCGACAGGGCATTCCATGCCTCGAGCGGAAATTTCGCATCGACGACCAGGGGTGGCTGGCCGTTCGGCATGCGGATCGTGCAATCCGGTCTGACGCCGTTGGAAAGCTGCGCCTGGAACTGGTAGGCGCCCGATGGCATGGCATCGGCGATGATCGTCTCCATGCGCGACTGGCCGAAGGCGCCGCGCGTCTGCTTGTTCGACAGGATCGCCTGGAGGCCGACCACGTCTTTCGCCAGGGACTGGATGTTGCTCTGCGCATTGTCGATGACGGCAAGCCGTTCCTGCAGGCGGCGCAGGTTTTCGTGCGTCGAGCGGGTCTGTTCTGAGATCGACTGGCCGAGCCGCTGCGTCAGGCCGTCGAGCCGGGCATTGATCGCCTGGTTTGTTTCCGACTGCTTGGAGCCGAAGACCTCGGCCATGGTGGCGACGCGTCCCTGCATTTCCGTCTGCGCTTTCAGGAGTTCGGCAAAGCGCAACTCCGCCATGCCCGCAGCCTCGCGCTGGCGCGCCTGGCTGCGGCGGGCCGAAAGGAGGCCGAAAACGGCGATCAGCGCGGCTGCGAGCAGCATGAGTGCCGGGCCGGGGCCGCCAAGTCGAGTGAGGAAGGAGGCAAGCAACATGTCAAAGGTCGGATCGATCATGCCGCGACCATAACACGGATTGCGGCGGAAACTAGATCATAACGTGAACATAGATGCGCGCACTGCAGCGCCGGCGGCAGTCGAAGCCGATTGAAAGCGTCAAAAAACCGCGCTAAGGAGGCGCATGACCATCAAGCCGCTGATTATCCTTCCCGATCCGATCCTCCGCCAGGTTTCGAAGCCCATCGAGACCATCGACAGCGAGGTGAAGAAGCTCGCCGACGACATGCTGGAAACCATGTACGATGCGCCGGGCATCGGCCTTGCCGCCATCCAGATCGGTGTGGCGCGCCGCATGCTGGTGCTCGACGTTTCCAAGGAGGGCGAGGACAAGAAGCCGCTCGTCTTCATCAATCCGGAAGTCGTCTCCGCTTCGGATACCCGCTCGGTCTACGAGGAGGGTTGCCTGTCGATCCCGGACTATTATGCAGAGGTCGAGCGTCCTGCCGTCATCACCGTCAAGCACCTCGACCGGGACGGCAAGGAGCAGCTGACGGAGGCCGACGGGCTGCTGGCGACCTGTCTTCAGCACGAGATCGATCACCTCAACGGCGTGCTGTTCATCGACCATATTTCAAAGCTGAAGCGCGAGATGGTGATCCGCAAATTCACCAAGGCGGCGAAGCTGCGTGGCAGCAAGGCGCTCTGAGGCGACAACCGCCCAGGTTTCCGTTTTCCCGCAATGCCGGAGGCAAAACGCTTCGCGCCTTTGCCGGTATTGCTTTCATGGAGGCTGACCGATGGCCCTTCGCATCATCTTCATGGGCACGCCGGATTTCTCCGTGCCGACGCTGGAGGCGTTGGTGAAAGCCGGCCACGAGATCGTCGCCGTCTATTCGCAGCCGCCCCGCCCGGCCGGCCGCCGTGGCCTCGAACTGGTGAAGTCGCCGGTGCACCAGGCGGCGGAAAAGCTTGGGCTTCCGGTCTTCACGCCGCTCAATTTCCGCGAGGAGGCCGATCGCGCGGCCTTTCACGCGCTGAAGGCGGACGTCGCCGTCGTCGTCGCCTATGGTCTCCTGCTGCCGGAGGCGATCCTGACCGGTACCCGGCTCGGCTGCTACAACGGCCATGCCTCGCTGCTGCCCCGCTGGCGCGGCGCGGCGCCCATCCAGCGGGCGATCATGGCGGGTGATGCGGAAACCGGCATGATGGTCATGCAGATGGAAAAGGGGCTTGATACCGGCCCGGTCGCGCTCACCCGTCGGGTGGCGATCGGCGACGGCATGACGGCCGGCGAGCTGCATGACGCCCTGATGCAGGCAGGTGGCGCCCTGATGACGGAGGCCATGGCAAAGCTGGAGGCCGGCGACCTGCCGTTGACCCCGCAAGCCGAGACGGGCGTGCTCTACGCCGCCAAGATCGACAAGGCCGAGACCCGCATCGATTTTTCCCGCCCGGCTGGCGATGTGCACAACCATATCCGCGGTCTCTCGCCCTTCCCCGGCGCCTGGTTCGAGCTGCCGGTCGGCGGCAAGCCGGAGCGGGTGAAGGTGCTGGCGAGTGCGCGGGCGAGTGAAACCACGGCGAAGGCTGCCGGCACGGTTCTCGACGACCGGCTCACGGTCGCCTGCGGTGATGGCGAAGCCGTGCGGCTCGTGCGCCTGCAGAAGGCGGGCGGCAAGCCGCTCGACGCAGCGGATTTCCTTCGCGGCACGCCGGTCGCGGCCGGCCAGGTCATCGGCTGATGCCGCGCTACCGCCTCCGCATCGAGTATGATGGCACGCCCTATGTCGGCTGGCAGAGGCAGGACAACGGGCACTCCGTGCAGGGGGCCATCGAGGCGGCCATCCTGTCGCTGACGGGCGAGACCGTCTCGATCCGCGGCGCGGGGCGCACGGATTCCGGCGTGCATGCCATGGGACAGGTGGCCCATGCGGATCTTTCACGGGTGTGGAAGGACCACACGCTGCGCAACGCGCTCAACGCCCATCTCGGCATGGCCCGCGAGCGGGTCGTGATCCTCGATGCCGCTGAGGTGCCCGATGATTTCGACGCCCGCTTCTCGGCGGTGAAGCGGCACTATCTCTATCGCATCATCTCACGCCCGGCGCCGTTGGCGCTGGAGGCGAACCGGGCATGGTTTGTCACCAGGACGCTCGACCACCAGATGATGCATGCCGCCGGGCAGTTGCTGGTCGGCAGGCATGATTTCACGACCTTCCGGGCTGCCCAATGCCAGGCGAACAGCCCGGTGCGCACCATCGACCGGCTGGACGTGACGCGCAGCGGCGACCTGATCGAGATGCGCGTTTCGGCGCAGAGCTTCCTGCACAACCAGATCCGCTCCTTCGCCGGCACGCTGAAGCTGGCGGGGGAGGGCAAGTGGACGCCGGAGGATGTGCGCAGCGCGCTTGAGGCACGCGACCGCAAGGCCTGCGGCCCCGTTGCGCCGCCGGACGGGCTCTACTTCATGGCCGTCGACTACTAACCGTTTCCGGACGCAGGAATGCCGGTCAGCCCGGCAGCGTGCCGAGAGCCTGTTGCAATTGCTGCCCGGCAATCATCGGCGGCAGCACGTAGATCGCCGTGATGGCGGAGGCGAGCAGCGTCTGCTTGCCGACACACATCCAGACGAGGCGGAATTGCAGCACGACGCTGGCGCCGAAGACCGCATAGAGCAGCAGGCCGGCAAAGGGCGCGCTCCCCGGCAGAACCAGCGTCAGCGCGAAGGGGATCGCCGCCGCATAGGCGAAGGGCACGGCGATCCAGTTGCTCGCCGTCACGACGGTTGCCAGATGCCTGCCGTAGCCGAGCGGGCGCGCAAGCGCCAGAAGCAGCACCAGCGGCAGCAGCCAGCCCGCCACGTCGATCACCAGGAGCTTGACGAAGAAGGGGAGGCCGGCAGGTGTTCCCGCCGGCATGCTGCCGAGAAAATAGAGCCGCCAGGATGCCCAGATGACGGCAAAGGCGGGAAGGCACCAGGCGAAGGCCCAGAAGGAACGGGCAAGCCCGCGCGCTGTCAGGTCCAGCCAGCCGAAGCCTTCCTGCTTCTGCCGCACGAGCAGGAAGACGCCGGTGAGATAATACAGGACCTCGTCAAGCCTGGGCATCGCCGAACCAGCGCTGGATGAAGGTCTCGTAGATCACGGTCAGTGTCTCGAGATCGGCGACGGCCACGTGCTCGTCGACCATGTGCATGGTCTGTCCGACGAGGCCGAACTCCACGACCGGGCAATAGTCCTTGATGAAGCGGGCATCGGAGGTGCCCCCCGTCGTCGACAGTTTCGGCGCACGGCCGACCACGGTCTCCACGGCACCCGACAGCGAGGCGATCAGCCGGTCGTTGCGGGTGAGGAAGACGTGGCTCGGGCGTTCGGCCCAGGCGATGTCGTAGCGGAGTGGCGGGCGGCCCGGCCGCAGCCTTTCGTCGCGCGCTGCGGCATCGAGCCGGCGCACGATCTCGGCCATCACGGTCTCGGCTGTCCAGCTGTCGTTGAAGCGGATGTTGAAGCGGGCGATCGCCTGTGCCGGTACGACATTGGTCGCGGGGTTGCCGACGTCGATCGTCGTCACCTCGAGGTTCGACGGCTGGAAGTTCTCCGTGCCGGCGTCGAAGGGCGGGTGCATCAGGGCGTCGGTGAGCGCGATCACGCCGCGCACGGCGTTGTCGGCAAGATGCGGATAGGCGGCATGGCCCTGCACGCCATGCACCGTGATCGTGCCGGAGACGGAGCCACGCCGGCCGATCTTGATCATGTCGCCGAGCTGGTCCGGATTCGTCGGCTCGCCGACGAGGCAGGCATCCCAGCGTTCGCCACGCTCCGCGGCCCATTGCAGCAGCTTGATCGTGCCGTTGACGGCCGGGCCTTCCTCGTCACCGGTGATGAGGAAGGAGAGCGAACCCTTCGGCGGGCCGTTCTTTGCGATCTGGCGCGCGACGGCGGCGACGAAGCAGGCGATGCCGCCCTTCATGTCCACCGCACCGCGGCCGAACATCTCGCCGTCGGCGATCTCGGCGCCGAAGGGCGCATGCGTCCAGGCTGCCGCGTTGCCGACGGGTACGACATCCGTGTGGCCGGCGAACATCAGGTGCGGTCCCTCGGTGCCGATGCGGGCATAGAGGTTCTCGATGTCGGGCATGCCGGGCTCGCGCGCCGTCATGCGCTCCACCGTGAAGCCGAGCGGCTCCAGCATGGCGGCGAGCGCCGACAGCGCTCCGCCTTCGGCAGGGGTGACGGAGGGGCAGCGGATGAGCGTTGCGAGATTGGCGATCGGATCGGCGGGGGTCATGGACATGCGGTCACGGCACGAAAGGGAGGAGTGAGAATCGAGATTTAGCCGATCGCCCGTGCGCTGTCACGCGCGCCAGAAGAGGGCCTGTCAGTCTTTCGGCCGATTGGGCAGGCTGCCATAGTCGTTCGGCCCGTTCGTTCCCGGCCAGACCATGAAGGCGAAGAGCGCGAAGAAGGAGATGGCCGGGATGAACAGGCAGATGATCAGCGGCAGCGGCAGGTTCATGTCGTGCAGCCGCTTGACCGTCAGGAGAACGGAGGAGACTGTGGAGACGAGCGCCATACCGACAAAGACGAAGGACCAGAGGAGGAAAGACGGATCCTCCTTCGGCACGATGATGATGCGGGCGAGCGCCGCCGAAAGCAGCATGAGCCAGAACGCCCAGCCGAGCGCGAAGGGCACCCGGCTGACCCGGCCGGACCAGCCGAAGAAGAGCCAGGCGAGGCTCGGCCTCTGCTCTTCCACGACCGCCATGACTTAGTCCCGGAGCAGTTCGTTGATGCCGGTCTTCGAGCGGGTCTGCGCATCGACACGCTTGACGATGACGGCGCAGTAGAGGCTTGGCGCGGGCAGGCCGTTCGGCATGGTCTTGTCTGACGGCATGGAACCGGCGACGACGACGGAATAGGGCGGCACCTCGCCATAGGTCACTTCGCCCGTCGCGCGGTCGACGATCTTGGTCGACTTGCCGATGAAGACGCCCATGCCGAGCACGGAGCCCTCGCGCACGATGCAGCCCTCGACGACTTCCGAACGGGCGCCGATGAAGCAATTGTCCTCGATGATCGTCGGGCCGGCCTGCATCGGCTCCAGAACGCCGCCGATGCCGACGCCGCCCGAGAGGTGCACATGCTTGCCGATCTGCGCGCAGGATCCCACCGTCGCCCAGGTATCGACCATCGTGCCCTCGCCGACATAGGCGCCGAGATTGACGAAGGAAGGCATCAGGATGGCGTTCGGCGCGATATAGGCCGAGCGGCGCACCACGCAGTTCGGCACGGCACGGAAGCCGGCCTTCTCGAATTCGTTGACGCTCCAGCCGTCGAACTTGGAGGGCACCTTGTCCCACCAGGACGAATCGCCCGGGCCACCCTTGACGATCTCCATCGGGTTGAGGCGGAAGGAGAGCAGAACGGCCTTCTTGAGCCACTGGTTGACGGTCCAGGTGCCATCCTCGCCGCGCTGGGCAACGCGCACCTTGCCGGCGTCGAGAAGGTTGAGGGACGTCTCCACGGCATCGCGCACTTCACCGCGCGTGCCGGTGTTTATGCCGTCGCGTTCCTCGAAGGCGCGCTCGATGGTGGCGGAAAGGGTGGCGAGGTCGGACAGGCTCATCGGAATTCCTTAAACTTCGAGGCTTATTTTCGATTGTCGGGATGCCGGAAGGTTGATTTCATCGATCTGCAAAATGCTCTAGAGCAAGTGCCGGAAAAGATGAAGCCCCTTTCCGGCAGATACTGTCGCACGGGCGCAATGGTAATCCCGTGGGGCCGGAAAGCAGGCCAGCAAGCAGGAAAGTGACATGGCAAGACTGAAGAAGAAGAATCTGCGTCGCAAGGATGGCGTGTGGGATCCGTTGGCCGACAGCGCGCAGGACAAGCACCGCGCCGCGGTGGTGCCGCAGACGCCGCAGTCGGCCCATCCGGCCTATCGGCTTGCCTATGTGGATGACGATTTCCTCTGCCGCGAGGAGCTACGCCCGGTCCGCCTCCAGCTGGAACTCCTGAAGGTCGAGATGATGCTTGCCGAACGCGGCATCAAGTCGACGGTCGTGATGTTCGGCGGCGCGCGTATTCCCGCGCCCGGCCAGGAGGCCTGGGCAGCGCGCAACGAGACCCAGCGTATCAACCTCGAAGCCGCTTCGGTCTATTACGAGGAGGCGCGCAAGTTCGCGCGCATGTGCTCGGAAAAATCGGCCGAGCTCGACTTCAAGGAGTATGTCGTCGTCACCGGTGGTGGGCCTGGCGTCATGGAGGCGGGCAATCGCGGGGCGGCCGATATCGGCGCGCCGTCGATCGGCCTCAACATCGTGCTGCCGCACGAGCAGGCGCCGAACCCCTATGTCACGCCGGAGCTCAGCTTCAACTTCCACTATTTCGCGATCCGCAAGATGCACTTCCTGCTGCGCGCCAAGGCCGTGACGGTGTTTCCGGGCGGCTTCGGCACGCTGGACGAACTGTTCGAGACGGTGACGCTGATGCAGACGGGCCGCATGGCGCTGGTGCCGCTCATCCTGTTCGGCAAGGCGTTCTGGCACAAGATCATCGATTTCGAAGCGCTCGCGGCCTTTGGCACGATCGCGCCGGGTGATGTGGAGCTGATGCAGTTCGTCGAGACGGCCGACGAGGCCTGGGACATCATCGTGAAGTTTTCCGAGAATCTGGAAGCCGAGCAGGCGGTTGCCGCTCAAGGCTGACACGCCGCGAGGCTGCTCCTCTGTCTTTCCCGCCCCGTATCGAGGCGAGGGAGTGGCTTCACCGACAGAAACGCCCCGGCATCGACCGGGGCGTTTTGTATCCGACGGGCTGATTACTTGTGGCGCTTGCCCATCTCGTCGGCGGTGATGAAGCCGTCGCCGTTGCGGTCGCGCTGCTTGAACATCGCCGCTGCGGCGGTTTCCATCTCCGTGTTGGTCAGCGCGCCGTTCTTGTCAGCATCGGCACGTTCGAACATGCGGCCACCCATGCGGTCGAACCGGGCTTCACTCAGCGCCTTGAGCGCGGCTTCCTTGGCCTCCCCATCGGTCGCCTTCACCGCGCGGTAGGCCTTGCGGGCATCACGGAAGGCTTCGCGCTTGGCATCGACCTCGGCCTTCGTCACCTCGCCGTTCTTGTCGGCGTCGAAACGCTGGAAGGTTTCTACGGCGCGCTGCAGCAATTCGTCCTGCGAGACCTTGCCGTCGCTGTTGGCATCGAGGCGCTTCAGCATGTGCTCGGCACGCTCTTCGCCGCCCTTGCCGTGGTTGCCCTTGCCCCAGCTTTTACCCTTGTGGGGGCGAGCATCCGCTGTGTCGATCGCGCCGTCCTTGTTGCTGTCGCGGCGTTCGAAGATCGTCTCGGCAGAGGCGAGCACCTCGGCTTCGGAGAGCGTGCCGTTCTTGTCGGTGTCGGCGCGGTCGAACATGCGGCCGGCACCGGGCAGCATGAAGGGACCGGCAGCCCGCAGCGCCTCGCGGGCCTTGTCCTTGTCGGCATCGGCAGCATCGCGCACGACCTTGCGGGCCTCGCGGAACGCGTCGTGGCGGGTCTTGATCTCGTCCTTCGTCACTTGGCCGTTGCCGTCGGCATCGAAGGTCTTGAAAGTGGCGGAGATGTTGGCCTTGAACTCGTCGAGCGAGACCTTGCCGTCCTTGTTGGTGTCGAGACGCTCGACCATCGCGGCATGGCGCGGTCCGTGCCGGCCCTCGCCCTTGGCGGCAAATGCGGGGGCGGCGGCGCCCGAAAGAAGAAGGCCGGCGGCGACGGCGCCGAGAAGAAGTTCCTTTTTGGTCATGGTCATTCCTTTCCATCCATCAAAGTCCCTTGGGAAGGCAGGATAGGGGGAATGCCGGCCGGCACCAGTTACAAATTGGTAATTCAAGCTTTTGACGGAAAAGGGTTTTTTCCGTGTCGGTAATATGTCGGGCTCTTGCCTAGAGCAGCGCGTTGAGGAAGGCCGTCAGGTTTGACGTCGCATAGTCGATATGCTTGTCGCCGTCCGTCCGCTTCTCCCAGGCATCGACGAATTCATGATTCTCGTCGCGCGGGGTCAGCAGAACGGTTTTCATGCCGAGCGTCTTCGGCACGATGAGATTGCGCGGCAGATCCTCGAACATCACCGCCTGTTTCGTGTCGACCCGGTGCAGTGCCATGAACTTGTCGTAGGTCGCGCCCGCCGGCTTCGGCACGTACTCCGCAGCCACGATATCGAAGACGTCGTCGAAATGGTGGAAGATGCCGAGGGCCCTTGCCGCCATCTCGGCATGCTTGACGCTGCCGTTCGTGAAGATGAACTTGCGGCCCGGCAGCGCCTGGATCGCCTCACCGAGCGGCAGGTCGGGCGACAGCACGTCGTAATTGATCGCATGCGCCTTTTCGAGGAAGTCCGCCGGATCGATGGCGTGATGGATCATCAGGCCCTTCAGCGTCGTGCCATGATCGAAATAATACTGCTTCTGCAGGGTGCGCGCGTCCTCGCGCGACAGGCCGAGCAGGGCCGAGACGTAAGCCGTCATGTTCTTGTCGATCTGGGCGAAGAGATCGACATGATGCGGGTACAGCGTGTTGTCGAGGTCGAAGACCCAGTCACGCACATGGCTGAAATCGGCTTTGTTCGGAAGATCGCTCATGGGCGTCTTATGGCATGGGCCCGCGCCGAGGGAAATGGAATTTTCCATGCCTTTCGGATCCGGTGATGGATTCGGCAAGGCCCGCGTGTTAGCGGCAGGATATGGAAATCTGGGTTCTCATCACAGTCGCGGCGGCCTTCCTCCAGAACGTCCGTTCCGCCATGCAGAAACATCTCAAAGGCAGAATGGGGACGACGGGTGCGACTTTTGTGCGCTTCGGCTTCGGCGTGCCCTTTGCGCTCCTCTACATGGGCATCCTCGCCGTCGTGCTGGCAAGGCCGCTGCCGGTGCCGGGTGCGGCCTTCTTCCTCTGGGCCGTTCTCGGCGGGATCGGCCAGATCGCAGCGACCTTCCTCCTCGTCCACCTCTTCTCGTTCCGCAATTTCGCGGTCGGGACGGCCTATTCGCGCACGGAGCCGGCGCAAGCGGCCGTCTTCGCGCTGGTCTTCCTCGGCGAACGGGCTTCGGCCGGAACACTCGTCGCCATCGCCATCTCCGTTGCCGGCGTGATGATCATCTCGGTGGCCCGCAGCGTGGTGTCGCTGCGCACGCTCGTGACGTCGGTCTTTTCGCGGACGGCTGCGATCGGTCTGTTGTCGGGCACGTTCTTCGGCATCTCCGCCGTCGCCTACCGCTCCGCCTCGCTGGCGCTTGCACCGACACTGCCGGTGCCGGACTACATGATGCAGGCAAGCTATACGCTGGTCTTTGTGATCGTGTTGCAGACCGTGCTGATGCTCGGCTGGATCCTGCTGCGTGAAAGGAACGAACTGCCGCGCATCGCGGCCGCGTGGCGCCCGGCGCTTCTCGTCGGGTTCGTCGGCGCCACCGCCTCGTTCGGCTGGTTCATGGCGATGACGTTGCAGCAGGCTGCCGTCGTGAAGGCGCTCGCGCAGGTGGAGATGCTGTTCACCTTCGCCTCCACAGTCTTCATCTTCAAGGAGCGCATCAACCGTCTGGAAATCGCCGGTTGCGCGCTCATCGTCGTCGGGGTGCTGGCGCTGCTCGCCTACGGCTGAAGCAGCGCCGAAGCCGGATCAGGGCACGAGGAGCGTGCCGGCGCCATGCTCGGTGAAGATTTCGAGCAGCACGGAATGGGCGGTCTTGCCGTTCAGAATGACGACGCCCTGCACGCCGGCCTTGATGGCGTCGATACAGGTTTCTACCTTCGGGATCATGCCGCCGGAAATCGTGCCGTCCTTGATGAGGGCGCGGGCTTCGGCCACGGAAAGTTCCTTGATGAGCTGGCCGTTCTTGTCGAGCACGCCGGGTACGTCCGTCAGGAAGAGCAGGCGCGTCGCGTTCAGTGCGCCCGCGATGGCGCCGGCGAAGGTGTCGGCATTGATGTTGTAGGTATGGCCGTCGCGGCCTGGCGCGACGGGAGCGATGACCGGGATCATCTCGGATTTCGCAAGCAGGTCGATCAGGGTGCGGTCGACCTCCACCACCTCGCCGACGAAGCCGAGATCGAGAATACGCTCGATATTGCTGTCCGGATCGATGACGGTCTTCTTGGCCTTTTCGGCGAAGACCATGTTGCCATCCTTGCCGCAAAGGCCGATCGCCCATTCGCCGGTCTGGTTGATCAGCGCGACGATCTCCTTGTTGATCGAGCCGGCGAGCACCATCTCGACGATCTCGACCGTCTTCTGGTCGGTGACGCGCAGGCCCCCTTCGAATTTCGATTCGATGCCCATCTTGCTCAGCATCGCGCCGATCTGCGGGCCGCCGCCATGCACGACGATCGGGTTGACGCCCGACTGCTTGAGCAGTGCGATGTCGCTGGCGAAAGCCTTGCCCAGTTCCGCATTGCCCATGGCGTGGCCGCCATATTTCACCACGATGGTCTTGTTCTCGTAGCGCTGCATGAAGGGCAGGGCTTGCGCGAGAAGGCGGGCTTGGGTTTCGCTTTCGGATAGGGACATGGCGGCCTCTTGGGAACGGGTGGGCGCCTGTTTAACGCATGTTTCGTGACGATGGAATGATTTGGATACGAGATTGCGTATGGTCGGGGAAAAAGACTAGGGTTGCGGCGCGACAGGCAGGGAGCGGCGCGTGACCGGCAATGACATCTCCTACCTCATCGGCCGCGTTTCACTGAAGGACCGCAAGGCCTTCGCCGTGCTCTACGAGGCGAGTGCCCCGAAACTTTTTGCCATCTGCCTCCGTATCCTGCGCGACAGGAGCGAAGCGGAGGAGGCGTTGCAGGAGGTCTATGTCAAGATCTGGCAGCGTGCCGATCGCTACGTGGCCGGCAATGTGCACCCGATGGCCTGGCTCGCCGCGATCGCACGCAACCACGCCATTGACGTCATTCGTGCGCGAAGACCGGTGGCAACGGACATCGATGAGGCCTATGATATTGCCGACCCGCTCATGACGCCGGAGGAGGCCGTCGTGTTGCAGTCGGAGGGCCGTCGGATCGATACATGCATGGAGGAGCTGGAGCCCGGACGGGCATCGGCCGTCCGGCGTGCCTATATAGAGGGTCTGAGCTATGAAGAGCTTGCCGAAATCCACAATGTGCCACTGAACACGATGAGAACCTGGCTTCGCCGAAGCCTTCTGAAACTGAGAGAGTGCATGAGCCGATGACGGCGCCCGACAAAGACATGAGAGACCCCCGCCGCGACGAGGTGATCGCGGGCGAATACGTGCTCGGGGTGCTTTCCGCCGAAGACCGCCGCAAGGTGGAGGAGCGGCTTGCCGAGGATCGCCAGTTCGCCGCCATGGTGAACCGTTGGGAAGAAAACCTCTCCACCTTCAATGACGATTACGAGGTGCTGCAACCACCGCCCCGCACCTTCTCCGCCATCGAGCAGCGCATCCTTGGCACCTCACCGCCGGACGCCGCCTTTTCCGGCAAGGTCTCCGGCGGCTTCTGGAATTCGCTGGCCCTCTGGCGTTCGCTTGCACTCGCCTCGCTTGCCGTTGCTGCCGGGCTTGCCTTCTCGATGAGCACGCTTCTGGCGCCCCGCCCGCAGAGCGGCGGCCGGCTGGTCGCTGATCTTGCCGGCGAGGGAGCTGCGATCAATCTCGTTGCGCGCTACGACGAGGCGAACGGTGCGTTGCGCGTCACGCCCGTCGCAGCCGGAAAGGAAAAGGAAAAATCGCTGGAGCTTTGGCTCGTCGAGGACGGAAAATCGCCGGTCTCGCTTGGCGTCCTGCCGCAAACCGGCGAAGGTGAGCTGGCTGTGCCGGCGGTCATGCGTAGCCGCATCGTGCAGGGTTCGGTCCTTGCTGTCAGCGTCGAGCCCTTTGGCGGATCGATGAGCGGTAGCGTGACTGGTCCGGTCATCGCATCAGGTGCAGCCCGCTTCGATTGATGGAACGAAGAAAACGAAGAGGGCCGCGCGTTTCGCGGCTTTTTCGTTTTCCGGACAATGGTTTGTAAGAAAGTTCGCCTGTCCTGAAACTCTTTTTTCAAGGCGCCCGTTGCTCCCAGTGATCGCCCCTCGGGCATCACAACCGGGAGGACCCGCATGCCGCGGGGCCGGAAAAAAGGACCCTATCCATGACCCGTTTCACGCTTCGCACCGCTGCCCTCGTCACGGTTTTCGCGCTTGGTGCCTTTGCGGCTCGCGCGGAAAACCCGATGGTTGGCGGCGCGCCGATGTACGACAACAAGACCATCGTCGAAAACGCCGTCAATTCGAAGGACCATACGACGCTGGTGGCTGCCGTGAAAGCCGCCGGGCTCGTCGAGACACTGTCGGGTGCCGGCCCCTTCACCGTCTTCGCGCCGACCAACGAGGCCTTCGCGGCGTTGCCGGCCGGTACGGTCGACACGCTGCTGAAGCCGGAAAACAAGGATCAGCTGGTCAAGGTGTTGACCTGCCATGTGGTGGCGGCAAATGCGCTGTCGGAAGCAATCGGCAAGATGATCGCCGATGATGGCGGCAATCACCCCGTGAAGACCGTCGGCGGTTGCATGCTTTCCGCCAAGATGGACGGCGACAAGATCACGTTGACGGATGAGACAGGCGGCACGGCGTCCGTGACCATCGCCGACGTCAAGCAGTCGAACGGCGTCATCCACGTCATCGACAAGGTTCTGCTGCCGAAGGCCTGACCTCGAAAATCCGGGCCCGCGTTCTTTCGGCTCGGATCAGCCTTCGTCAGCCCTGGGCCGCCGGTTCTGCCGGCGGCTCTTTTATCGCGTGATGGCCGTGATGATGGCGCTGCGCAATTCGTCCAGCCCTCGACCCTTTTCCGAGGAGGTGGCCAGCACCTCCGGATAGGCGGCCGGACGCTTGGCGATCTTCTGCAGCGTTTCTTCAACGAGGCGCGGCACGCCGGCATCCTTGATCTTGTCGGTCTTGGTCAGCACGATCTGGTAGGAGACGGCCGCCTTGTCGAGCAGGGCGAAAACCTCCTCGTCGTTCTTCTTGATACCGTGGCGGCTGTCGATCAGCACATAGACGCGCTTCAGCGTCGAGCGACCGCGCAGGTAGTCGAAGACGAGCTTGGTCCAGGCGTCGACCTGTTCCTTCGGCGCTTGGGCATAGCCGTAGCCGGGCATATCGACGAGTGCCATCGGCGGCAGGTCGTCCTCCGCGCCGGAAAAGCCATCCGGGACGAAGTAGTTGAGTTCCTGCGTTCGGCCGGGCGTGTTGGATGTGCGTGCCAAGCCCTTGTGGCCGACCAGTGCGTTGATCAGCGAGGATTTACCAACATTCGAGCGACCGGCGAAAGCGATCTCCGGCGGCCCCTCGGGCGGCAGGAATTTCATCGCCGGCACGCCGCGGATGAAGATCCACGGCCTGCCGAACAGCGGCTTGTCGTCCTGCGACGTCGTCTCGGTCATAAATCGTGCCCTTGTTGTCCGGCCCCCGGCTTCCGGGTTTTGGCTGCGAAAGTCAAGCGCGCCGCTGCCGCCAGAGTTCGAGGCCGAGATAACACAGGAGTGCCGCCAGCACGATGATGCCGCCGACGATCGTGCGCGCACCGGGCACTTCTCCGTGGATGATCGCCACCCAGAGCGGCGCCAGCACCGTCTCGGCCGTGCCGAGCAGGGCGGCGAGCGCCGAGGGAACCAGGCGGGCGCCGGTGACGAAGAGCGCAAGGCCGAGGCCGAAATTGAGCGCGCCAAAAACGATGAGAACGACGAGTTCCCGGCCGCTCACGGCAAAGCCGGAAGCCTGGCTTGCCGCCACCGCGCAGGCGACGAGCGTGCCGAAGAAGACGGCGGGCGTCATGCGCACATGGGCAAAGCGCCGGGTGATGATCGTTGCGGTGGCGAAGGCGAAGGCGATCAGCAGGGCGAGCGCATCGCCCATCATGGAAACGCTGCCGCCGAGCGATTCCGAGACCATGATGGCAACGCCGCCGATCACCGCCGCGATGGCGACCCAGGTGTGGACCGCGATCCTCTCGCGAAACAGCAGCCAGGCCATCAGCGCCGCGATCAGCGGCACGCCGGCCTGGATCAGCACGACATTGGCGACGGTCGTATAGGCGAGCGCGAGGATGAAGGACGTGGAGGCGGTGGCAAAGCAGAGGCCGACCGCGATGCCGGCAAGGCCCATGCCCCGGAACAGTTGCACAGTGCCGCGTGGGCCGTCGCGCAGCAGCATGAAACCGAGCAGGAAGAGGGCGGCAAAGAGTGAGCGCCAGAAGACGACAGTCCAGCCGTCCTCAATGGCGAGAAAGCGCGCCAGTGTGCCGCCGAAGCTCCAGACGACGGCCGAGCCGAGCACGAGGGCGGCGCCATAGCCTTGCCCCCTTCTGTCCGGAAGCGTGGGAGTGACCGGAAGCGTGGAGGCAGACATGATGATGCGCTCGCAAGGACAAGTCCGGCAAAAGGGCGGAAAGCGGTTCTGCGTTCGGAACGGTGTCGGGACAAAGGGATCGTCGCGAGCATGACAGGGATCCGCCCGCACTGCTTCCATGCCAGCGACGGCGCGATGTCGCAAGCGGGCCTTGCAGAAAAAACGGCAAAAGAAAACCCCGGCGCGAGGGCCGGGGTTTCCTGGAGTTTCGTTGTTCGGTCGTCAGGACGATCCGGCCTTCTTTCCGAACAATCCCTTGAGATTGTCGAAGAGCTCGATCTTCACGCCCTGGCGCTTCATGATGATCGCCTGCTGGATGATCGAGAGCGTGTTGTTCCAGGCCCAGTAGATGACGAGCCCGGCCGGGAAGGTTGCCAGCATGAAAGTGAAGATCAGCGGCATCCAGGTGAAGATCATCGCCTGGGTCGGGTCGGGCGGCGTCGGGTTCATGCGCATCTGCAGGAACATCGTGATGCCCATGATGATGGGCCAGACGCCGATCATCAGGAAGTGCGGCACGTCGTAGGGCAGAAGGCCGAACAGGTTGAACAGCGAGGTCGGATCCGGCGCCGAAAGGTCCTGGATCCAGCCGAAGAACGGTGCATGGCGCATTTCGATGGTGACGTAGATCACCTTGTAAAGCGCAAAGAACACCGGGATCTGCAGGAGGATCGGCCAGCAACCCGCGAGCGGATTGATCTTCTCCTCCTTGTAGAGCTGCATCATCGCCTGCTGCAGCGCCATGCGGTCGTCGCCGTGCTTGGCCTTCAACTCCTCCATCTTCGGCTGCATCTTCTTCATGTTCGCCATGGAGGCGTACTGCTTGTTGGCAAGCGGGAAGAACAGGCCCTTGACGACGATCGTCGTGATGAGGATCGCGATGCCGAAATTGCCGAAGTAGCGGAAGAAGAAGTCCATCAGCTGGAACATCGGCTTGGTGAAGAACCAGAACCAGCCCCAGTCGATCATCAGGTCGAATTGCGGAATGGAGTAGGACGTCTCGTACTGGTCGATGATCGGCACTTCCTTGGCGCCGCCGAAGAACAGGTTCTTGACTTCCACGGATTGGCCCGGCGCAATCGAGATGTCGTCCTGGCGATAATCCGCCTGGTAGCGCGGACGGCCGTCCTTGAAATAGGAGAAGCGCGTCTCGTAGGGCGTCGTCTGCGGCGGCACGAGCGCGGTCGCCCAGTACTTGTCCGTGATGCCGAGCCAGCCGCCGGTCGCCTTGCCGGGCGAAACGGTCGTGTCGTCCTCGGTCTCGGTGTACTTCACCTCATGCAGGCCGAGTTCGCCGAGCACGCCGATAAAGCCTTCGTGCAGCACGTAGACGGACGGGTCCGTCGGCTTGAAGAAGCGCGTCGAGCGGCCGTAGGGCGAAAGCGCGATTGCCGCATCCGTCCGGTTCTCGATGCTGTCCGAGATCGTGAACATGTAGTGTTCATCGACCGAGATGGTGCGGGTGAAGGTGACGTTCTTGTCGTTGGTATAGGTGAGCTTGACCGGGGTGGTCTGCGTCAGCTTGCCGGTGCCGTCCTGCGTCCAGACGGTCTGCGGGCCGGGGACCTGGCCGGTCGCCTCGCTGCCGACATAGCCGATCTCGGCAAAGTAGCCGTGTTCGGTCTCGGCGGGGCTGAGCAGCGTGATGATCGGGCTCGTCTTGTCGACGGTCTCGTGGAAATCCTTCAGCTTCAGGTCGTCGAAGCGGGCGCCCGTCAGGCTGATGGAGCCGGAAAGCGAGGGCGTGTCGATCACGACGCGGGCGGATCGGGCCAGTGCCGTCTCGCGCGTCTCGGTCGCGGTGGTGGCCGCCGTGCCGCCGGGCAGCGTGCCGCTTGTGCCGGTCGCGGTCGTCGTGCCGCCGGAGGTGGTGGTCTGCTGGCTCTGGGCGGCCTGCTGCGCCTCGAGCGCGGCGCGGTCCTTCTCCAGCTTGGGGTTCACATAAAGGAACTGCCAGGCAACGAGGATCAGCACGGACAGCGCGATCGCCACGAAGTAATTGCGGTTTTTTTCCATCACTCTTTCCCGGGAGCAGCAGGGCGCTGCTGCTGCTTCTGTTTCTTGACCGTCGCGATCCTGTCGTTCAGACGGGCTTCAAGGGTTTTGAAGGGTGCGCTCAACACGTCCCGTCTGGCGACAACCACATAGTCGTGTCCGGGCTCCATTGCAAACCCGGCCGATAGCCGCACCGCCTCTTTCAGGCGCCGGCGCATGCGATTGCGTTCCACGGCGTTGCCGTGCTTCTTGGTGACGGTGAAGCCGACGCGGGGCGCTTCGTCCGGCATCTGCCGGTCGCGCACTTCGAGAAGGAACAGTGGTCCCTTGCGTTTCTCGCCCTCGCGCACAAAAAGAAACTGCGGACGGCTTTTCAGCCGCCCGACAGCAGATTTCTCAACAGTTTTCGTCATATGCCCGTCGCCTCTGTTCGGGCAGGCACGGCCTTAGGCCGAGAGACGTGCGCGGCCGCGGGCGCGACGTGCGGACAGGACCTTGCGGCCGCCCTTCGTTGCCATGCGGGCGCGGAAACCGTGACGACGCTTGCGAACAAGCTTGGAGGGTTGGTAGGTACGCTTCGACATTTATTTAATACCGCGGTGTGCGGCCCTTCTTGGGTTTGCGTTACGCAAGGAGCGTTGAAGTCCGGCATAGGATTGCCCTCGCGGGAAGCCATGCTTTCCGGACGTGCGCGGCTTATAGGGGCAAAAACGGTCGAAAGTCAATTGCGCAGTCGCTGGTGCGCGCGGCTGTCACAATCGTTAACGGAATAGCACTCAAAAGTTGCATGTAAATTGTGCTTTGTCATGTTTTTGTCACGTTACGTGAGGTAATTCCCCCCGGATTTCCCGGTTTCCTCTCTTGCATCAATGCATTAGCGGTTGTGAATACGCTCAATATTTGGGCGGTTGTATCAAAGTCTAATTAACCTTTAGCGTTTACCGTCCTTCGCGAAGGTGAGGTGGGTCGTGCCCTCTTGCCACCCACCGTTCTTTGGAGTGCGAACGTGAAGATACGCGGCAAGATCTATCTCATTGTGGGCTTGATGGGCCTCATCTCCGTCCTCATCGGCGGCATTGCCGTCCATGTGGTCTCGGAATACAGCAACAAGCTCCATGAATACGAGAATGCCGCAGACCGCGCCTTCCTCGGCGAGCACCTGAACCGGCAGGTCACTGCCGTCGTCATGGAAGCTCGCGGCATCTATGCCTCCAAGGACACCGACGGCGCCAAGAAATTTGCCGAAGGCATCGCCAAGGAACTCGACGGCATCGACAAGACGCTGAACGAATGGCGCCCGATCGTGCCGGAGACGCAGAAGGCCGCCTTTGACGCCGTCGTGGCGCGTGCAGCCGAATTCCGCACCTTCCGCATGGAAACGGCGAGCCTCGGCACAACGGTCTCGATCGTTGCCGCCAATGAACAGGGCAACAACGAGCTCAACCGTGCGAACCGCAAGGCCTTCCAGAAGGAGATCGACGCCGTCGTCCAGACGGACAACGAGAACCTCACCGCCATCAAGGCTGAGATCGCTGCCTTTGAAACTCTCATGCTGACTCTGGTGCTCGGCGCTGTCGGCGTCGGTCTTGCTCTCGGTGGCGGTGTTGCCTTCTATATCGCGACCAACGAACTCAGCCGTCCGATCCAGAAGGTGACGGAGACGATGAACCGCCTTGCCGGCGGCGATCTCGACACGGAAGTGCCCTATGCCGGCCGCAAGGACGAGATCGGCGAAATGGCCGCAGCCGTCGCCATCTTCCGCCAGAACGCCATCACCGTGCGCGACCTCAACGCCCAGGAAGAGATCCTGCGCGAGAAGAGCGCCGACCTGCAGTCCTCGATCGCCACCGTCGTGCATGCCGCAGCGGCGGGCGATTTCTCCTCGCGCATCAGCAAGGACTACCAGAACGACGATCTCAACCGCTTTGCCCGCAGCGTCAACGAGCTGGTCGCCGGCGTGGAGGAGGGAATTGCCGAAACCCGCCGCGTCATCGGCGCGCTCGCCGAGGGTGACCTGACGCAGACCATGGACGGTTCCTTCCGCGGCGCCTTTGCCGAGTTGCAGCAGAACGTCAACGCCACGCTGGCCACCCTGCAGCGCACCATGCGCGAGGTGCGTGCCTCGACGGATGCGATCAACGCCAATTCCGGCGAGCTGCGCACGGCTTCCGACGATCTTTCCAAGCGCACCGAGCAGCAGGCCGCCGCGCTCGAGGAAACCTCCGCTGCCCTCGAAGAGATCACTGCTGCCGTCAAGAATTCGACGGAACGGGCGAACGAGGCGACATCGATGGTTGGCGAGGCGACGCAGAGCGCCAAGCAGTCGGGCGATATCGTGCGCAATGCCATCGGCGCGATGAGCCGCATCGAGCAGGCCTCGAACGAGATCAGCCAGATCATTTCCGTCATCGACGAGATCGCCTTCCAGACCAACCTTCTCGCGCTGAATGCCGGCGTCGAGGCTGCGCGTGCCGGCGAGGCGGGCAAGGGCTTCGCCGTCGTCGCGCAGGAGGTGCGCGAGCTTGCCCAGCGCGCCGCGAGCGCCGCCAAGGACATCAAGGGCCTCATCACCAAGTCGGGCGACGAAGTGTCCGTTGGCGTCAAGTATGTGCAGGAGACGGGGGCGGCCCTCTCAGACATCGAAAGCCGCGTCGTCACCATCAACGACCGCATCCACGCGATCGCCACCGCCGCCCGCGAGCAGGCGACGGGCCTCCAGGAAATCAGCACTGCCATCAACCAGATGGATCAGGTCACTCAGCACAATGCCGCAATGGTCGAGGAAACCTCGGCTGCGACGCACAAGCTGAAGGGCGAAGCCGACGGCCTGGCCGACCTCGTCGCCCGCTTCCGCACGGGGGATGCCGTGCAGCGTGTCGCGGCCGTGCGCGCCGAGACCCGACCGGTCGAATCGCCCGCCCGTCGCATGATGGGTAATGTCGCCCGCGCCTTCGGTGGCAATCGCGGCGGCGCAACGGCAGCGGTCGCACAGGAGAACTGGGAGGAATTCTGATCGGTCATTCCCGGCGCGTTCGGGAGCGCTGCGGCATTTCGTAGCCGGATTCAGCCTTTCAACGCGGCGATCGCAGGATCGCCGCGTTTTTGTCGTTTCCGCGGCAGCGTTGGAAAATTTGCCGCAATCTCCTATGATTGGCTGAAATACGTCGTCGACCTTCGGTCACGATGCGTTTGCCGCGCCGCGGCCTGCCTGGGAGTTGAAACATGGTGGACAGAGACGGGACACCGTCCTTGACCGAGAAGCCGGTGCCGGCGGTCGGCTTTCTGTCCGGTCTGTCCGGGCGGCTCCTCCTGGTCACGGCCATCTTCGTCCTGATCGCGGAAGTGCTGATCTTCGTGCCGTCGGTCGCCAACATGCGTCTTCAATGGCTGCGCGACCGCCTGAATACGGCCGCCGCCGCGAGCGTCGTCATCGAGGGCCTGCCGGATCACGAGCTGCCGCGCCCCGTGCAGGAAGAGGCGCTGATGGCGACCGGCACCAAGGCGATCATCCTGAGGCGCCAGGATGCCTCACGCATGGTTGCCGCCGTCGATATGCCGCCGAGCATCGACGCGCAATACGACCTCTCCGACGTCTCGACGCTCGCATCCGTCTATGATGCCTTTGAGACGCTGCTTTTCGGCGGCGAGCGCGTCATCCGCGTTTTCGGTCCGGTTGGGGAAACCAGCACGCGTATCGAACTCCTGCTTGACGAGCGGGCATTGCGCCGCGCCATGCTCGGGCATGCCCGCAATGTCCTGACCCTGTCGATGATCATCTCGCTGGTTACCGCAAGCCCCATCTTCTTCGCGCTCAATCGGCTGCTGATCCGCCCGATCCGCCGCATGACCGCGAACATCCAGGAGTTCGCCGCCGATCCCTCGAACCCGGCGCGTGTGCTGGAACCCTCCGGCGGTCGCGACGAGATCGCCGTTGCGGGCATCCATCTCGCGGCCATGCAGCAGACGCTGCAACGCACGCTGAAGGAGCAGAAGAACCTCGCCGATCTCGGTCTCGCCGTGTCGAAGATCAACCACGACATGCGCAACATCCTCTCCTCGGCCCAGCTGATGTCCGACCGCCTGTCCGATGTCGACGACCCTGTGGTCAAGCGCGTGGCGCCGAAGCTTCTGCGCAGCATCGACCGGGCGGTGGGCTATACCAACGAGGTGCTCTCCTACGGCCGCATGCGCGAGCCGGAGCCGCGCCGCCGCTTCGTCGCGCTGCGCCCGCTGGTGCAGGAGGTTTCCGAAGTGCTGGCGCTCGATTCGCGCAGTGACATCGATTTCGTGGCGCAGGTCGAGCCGGGCCTCCAGGTCGACGCCGACAGCGAGCAGCTCTTCCGCGTCATCCACAATCTGTGCCGCAACGCCGTCGAGGCGCTGTCGCAGGACAGCGGCGCAGAGCGGCGCACCGTGCTTGTCACAGGTCTGCGCACCGGAAGCGTCGTGTCCATCGCCATCGACGACAACGGCCCCGGCATGCCCGCAAAGGCCCGAGACAACCTCTTTGCCGCCTTCCGCGGCTCCGTGCGTTCAGGGGGCACGGGTCTTGGCCTTGCGATCGCCCGCGAGCTGGTGCTCGCCCATGGGGGGACGATCACGCTGGTCGAAAAGCAGACGCCCGGCACGCTGTTCCGCATCGAACTGCCGGATCGTCCCGTCCCCCTCGATGCGTTCCGCCACCGCGCCTCATAATCCGGGGTTTTGCCGGTGCTGTGTGACGAGCCGATGAAAAAAGTACATTTTTTCTGCGAAAGACGCTTGCAATAGGCCGGAGGACCCTTTAGAGACCGCCTCGCAGCCGGGCAACACACCCGCAACTGCCAGCGCACCCGTAGCTCAGCTGGATAGAGCACCAGACTACGAATCTGGGGGTCAGGAGTTCGAATCTCTTCGGGTGCGCCATTCTTTTCCAAAGATCTAGATTAAGACGAAGTCTCCTCGGTTTGCAGGGGCATGTGGCTTGCTGCTGTAAACTGGCACGGCGAACGAGGTTTTGTCGCGCCGCGGCCGAACGTCCGACATCATCCATGGCACTGTGATCGCGTTACGGCGGCAGGCCGATTTCGACCAGGTTGCTGCTGATTTTCCCGGCAGCGCGGAGATAAGCGTCGCTTGCATTGTCCTTGCGCAGGGCGATGTTGGTGGCCGTCGTTCCCGGTCGTAGCGCCAGTCCCTTCGCGAGCGCTTCCTTGGCCTCGGAATCCCGGCCAAGACGGTGGTAGGCGACGGCGAGAAGCATGTGGGCTCGCCCCGAGGCGGGCGTGATTGCGATCGAACGCTGCAGCCAGCCGAGCGCCTCCTCGTTGCGGTCCTGGACGATGCAGACGAGGCCCGCGCCCAGAAGCCACGTCCAGCGGGAAACATCCGGCGTGTCGAAGCCGTCTGCCTCCAGGAAGGTCGCGAACGCATCCTCGAAACGGCCGAGCTGAAGTTGCGTCAGGCCGAGCTGAAAAAGGGCGGCGCCATCCCAGGGATTGAGCGAGAGGGTCTTCGTGCAGGCGACAAGGCTTTCGGCGAACTGGTTCGTCGCCGTCAGGAACCGGCAATAGGCGCCCATGGCCGATCCGGAAAGCGGCTGCGCCGCCACGGCCTCTTCAAGCAGCTTGCGTGCGTCATTCTCCGCTGCGTTGATCTGCGCAGGGCTGTACCAGGTCATCTGGATGCCGCGCAGATGCAGCGTCGCCAGTGCAACCTGCAGGTCGACATTGTCCGGATCGCCGGCGAGATACGTCTCGAGAATCGTGCGCGCCGTTGCAAAGCGCTCCTTCGTCGTCTGGTTGATCGATGCGGCGGCCTGCTGGATCGCGATATCGGCCGTGCTGCTCCCGGGTGTAGGGCTGTCCTCACGCAGCCTTCCCAGCTTCAGGGCCAGCGTATATCCCACGCCGGCGGCAAGCCGGGATTGCACCCGTTGCGCATCGGGTTGCTGTGCATCGACCTTGGCCTCGACAACCGACAGGACCTCGCGGCTCGCCGTATCGATCAAGCGGGTCTGAAGAATCCAGGATTGGGCGCTCTTGCGCAGCTCGCCCTGGACCAGATGGGTCGGGGCGGTCCTGGCTGCTGTTGCCTGTCCCGCCGAGGCAATGAGCTGGAGGCCGTCGATGCGGGAGAGGCCGGCGATCAGCTGCGCCGACACACCGCGCGCGAGGGCTGCCTCGCGCGGCTCGGCCGTTGTATCGACGAACGACATGACCTCGACCACCGGGGCTGGTCGATCGGAAAAAAGGCCGGATTTCACGATGGCAAAAGCCCCGAGCAGCAGGGCGGCGGTGGCGCCCCCTGCAATCATGCGTGCCGTGGTCCTGCGTGTCCGGAGAAACCGGGAGGATACGCCGGAGGCCTCGATCGGCAAGGCCTGGATGGCCGGCTTGGCGTCGGTCGCGGTGGAGACATCGACCGCGAACAGATACCCGCGGCCCGACACGAGCTTGACCATCTGCCGCTCGTGATCGCCAAGCGCAGCGCGAATTTCGCGAATGCATTGGAAGAGGCTGTCTTCCCCGACATGAACGCCGGGCCAGACCGTGTCCAGCAGGACCCGCTTGGGAAGAAGCTGGTGGCTGTGGGCCACGAGCAGCCGCAGGAGCTCGAAGGCCTTCGGGCGCAGCCGGATGACAGCGCCGTCTGGACCACGCAACTCGGCGCGGTCCGGATCCAGAGCGAATCCCGAAAAAAACAACACCGGCTCCTCACGATCCCCAGTCGCGGTCCGGCGCAAAATAGAGAAGCGCCGGTGCCGCCGTCAACCGGTGGATGCCTCCGCCTGTCTGCTTGCCTGGGATTTGCATGCGTGGCGCCATCGGCCCCGTTTCAGAAAAAATCAGAAAATTTCAGAACTGCGCCCCGCGCCGTCAGGACATTCGCGCGGCTTGAGACCTATCACACCGTGAAGGCCGGAAACCGAAGCGCCATGCGGGGGCCCGGGGAGACGTGATGCCAAGCCGTTGATGAGAGAAAACGATGAGCGGCCGGCTGTCCCGGCGGCAGGCCCCCTCCGGTCTGCTCGAGCGGGAAGACGGTCCACCATGCCGATCCCCCTGGAGGTATCTGATATCTGCCTGCCGCCAGCAGTGCAGCAAGCGGGTTCCGCAGATAGGCTGATCGCGGAGCGGGCGTTCCCGCTGGCTCTCCGCTTCATGGCGCGGTGGTTCCTTGCCGCGCACGAGGCTGCGCCGCGTACGGCCGCGCTCTTCGCCACCCAGCAACGGTGGCTGCTCTGCCATGCGGGCCTGGCGCAGTATTTCCTGGCGGCCCGGTGCGGCGGTGCGGGGCTCACGCGGCGTGGCCTCGGCCTCCTGGCGCGCCAGCACGGCATTGCCAGCCGCAACACCGCCTACGCCTTTTTCGATGAGGCGCTGAAATACGAAGTTGTTCTCCCGGTGGGCATGGGAGAAGAGGTCGTCCCGTCCGCCCTGACCCTGTCGATCCTGACGCAGTGGTAGGCCTGCATCTTCATGTCTTCGATCTTATCGATGGCCGATGCCGGAGCGCGCGCTTCCTGGCCGAACCCGAGCGGCTGTTGACGCATCTTGCGCCACGCGTCGGGATGGCCCCTGGTTTCGGATGCTGATCTCTACAGGCCCGGCCCGTTCTACACCATCTTCACGTGGGCCGATGCGGGAGGGTTGCTGATGGACCGGTTCATCGCCGGCCTCGAAGAGGGGGTGGTTCCGGAGGCGGGAAACATGCTGACGGACGTGAGCACCATCTCTTCCCTCGCGGAAGCCTTCGGTCTTTCGCGTGCCCATACCAGCCGGCAGGAGATCGCTAGCGTTTCGACCCGCTCTCGCATGGCGGCCGCCTCCCGCCGTAACAGAATGAAGTCGGTTGCCTTGAGGTTGATTGTTCCGTCGAGCAGGATCGAGACATCCCCATCCCCATCCCCATCCCCATCCCCATCGCCGTCGAGATCGCTGAGGACCGTCGTCTTGCCGTCCTTGATCTCGTAGCGCAGTTCCCCGGCCTTGCCGGTGAAGCCCCCTTTCCGAGGAAGGTGAAGAACGGGTCTTCCCCGTTGCCGTTGTCGAGACCGATCCTGCCGAGGTCGATCTTGTCGCCTCCCTTCTGGCTGAAGTCGGTGATCGTGTCCCGTATCCTGGCATTGGTGCCGGAATCGCTCTTGGCGGTGAACAGGAACACATCCGCCCCTTGCCGCCGGCCAGCACATCGCGGCCCGCGCCGGCAAGGATATCGGCGCCCTGGCCGCCGAACAGCCTGTCCGTCCCCTCTCCACCGCCCATCGTGTCACGGCCCCTGCCGCCGGAGAGGCTGTCGGAACCCTTGCCGTCATAGGCCTGGTCGTTTTCATCGCCGCCGCTCAGGCTGTCATTGCCCTCGCCGCCACACATCGTATCATTGCCGTTCATCGATCCGTCGATCCAGGTTTCACCGCCATTGCGCGTTCCGGTTGCATTGAAGGCCTGCTGGTAAACATCAGTCCGCCCAGTGGGCGTGTTCTCGGACTCCCAGGTAACGACCCTGCCGCCGTCGCTGAGGCCGGTAACAGATGAGGCCCTCTCCGGAAAATCCAACTGCGTGTTTACACGCGTGATCGTGCCTCCGACCATTGCCATGAAAGCGCTCCTTGCCTGTCAATTTTTGAACAAGGTCCCTGTCCGTATCGTGGTCTCGGGCCCCGTCGTCCGGCGGCCGAATGGCCGCTCATCCCGGGTAGGCTAGGGCACGGATCTCCCGTGGTCTCCGTCCATTTTTGATCTGGGTACGATCGATTGTCGCCAGCAAGTCCATCCTCGGTCACCGGCAGGCGACGTGACCGATATGCCACGCCTTGCCGCCGTACGCCCTGCTGGGTGCTTGCCGCTCTTCAAAACCGCGCGCCGCTCGGCTAAGCAGGGGAAAGCGGTGCTGCCTGCACCGGCGAAACCAGAAAGCGGAAGGAAGCGGGGCATGATGAACCGCGAAATGCCGCGCGTATTGCGTCGCGTGATCTTCGCCGGACTGCTTGCCCTTGCGGGCTGCGCCGGCCGGCCGGAAGGTGTGCTCGTGCCGAGTGGCGAAGCGCCGGCGGGTGTCTCGACGGTCGATCTCCTCGTCGCCACCACGCGCGCGCCCTCGCACCAGCCGGGCGTGCTGTTCTCCGGCGAGCGCGGCTCCGAACTCGTGATGCGCGACATCAGGGTTTCCATTCCTCCGGATGACAAGCGCAAGGTCGGCCAGGTGCAATGGCCGGAAAAGCTGCCGGCCAATCCGCAAAAGGATTTTTCGACTGTCAGCGTGACGCCGGTCGACAGTGCCCAGAAGAGCCGTGCCTGGCTTGACGGGCACCTGCCGAAGAGCCGGCGCGTGCTCGTCTTCGTACACGGCTTCAACAATCGCTATGAGGATGCCGTTTATCGCTTCGCGCAGATCGTGCACGATTCGAAGACCGATGCCGCGCCCGTGATCTTCACCTGGCCCTCGCGCGCCAGCATTTTCGATTATTCCTACGACAAGGAAAGCACCAACTACTCACGTGACGCGCTGGAGGAACTGCTGCGCGCTGCGGTCAACTCGCCCGAGGTCGGCGAGATCACCATCATGGCGCATTCCATGGGCACCTGGCTTGCGGTGGAGACGCTGCGCCAGATGGCGATCCGCGACGGTCGCGTTCCGAAAAAGATCCAGCAGGTGATCCTTGCCTCGCCCGATCTTGATGTGGACGTCTTCGGCCAGCAGTTGCGCGCCATCGGCAAGGAGCGTCCGCAATTCACGCTGTTCGTCTCGCAAGATGATCGGGCACTGACGCTCTCGCGGCGCATTTCCGGCAATGTCGACCGGCTCGGCCAGATCGACCCCTCGCAGGAACCCTATCGCAGCATGCTGGAAAAGCAGGGCATCATCGTGCTCGACCTGACGGCGCTGAAATCGGGTGACAGCCTCAACCACGGAAAATTTGCCGAAAGCCCGGAAGTGGTGCGGCTGATCGGCAACCGCTTGATCGCCGGCCAGACCGTCACGGATTCCGAGGTCGGTCTCGGCGACCGGCTCGGTGCGGTGGCGCTCGGCACTGCCCAGACGGTGGGCAGCGTCGCCAGCATCGCCGTCTCCACGCCCATCGCGGTCTTCGATCCGGTGACGCGCAAGAACTACAACGACCAGTGGCTGCGCTTCGGCCAATCCGTGGAAGACACTGCGGTGACGGCGACCGGGCAATGAAAAGGCGGCTCTCGCAGGAGCCGCCCTCGCTTCGCAAATCCCGTGGGGTCAGCGGACCCAGATGACCTCACGGGTATTGCGGTCGACCAGAACCGGACGCTGATCGATATAGATGTAACCGTAGCTCGGGCTCTCAGGCACCTCGACGATCTCAACCGTATCCGGGATGAGCGCACCGGCCTCCACCGGGCCTTCCAGCACGACGGGCTCCAGCGGATGGCGCTCGACATAGGTGATCGCCGCTTCCGGAATGTCGGCGGAGATGCTGGCTGTCGTTTCGACCTCCGGTGCATAGATCACCTGGCGGCTATCGGTTCGCACGATCACCGGGCGATTGTCGATATAGACATAGGCAAGGTCCGGGTGCTCGGGGATCGGCGTCAGCGTGACGGTGTCGTCAAAACGCGTGTCCGACGTCACCTGACCTTCCAGAATGACGGGCGGTGTCGGGTTTTCCAGCACGTAGACACGGGCATCGTCCGGTACGGCGGCTTCCGCGCCGATGGCAACGCCCACGGCACCACCGACAATGGCGCCAACCGGGCCGCCGACGACGGCGCCGGCGGCCGCGCCCGCTGCGCCGCCGGCCGCACCGCCGAGGACTTCCTTGTCGCCGTCATCTGCATGGGCCGCGGTGGCGCCGATGAGCGCCAGTGCGGCGCCGGCCATCAGAAACTTACGCATGTCATTCTCCTTCGAATGTGGTTTTCCCACCCCTTCGGCAGAGACAACGTCACTTTCTGTCTTCGGTTCCGTGCAGGACGCGGCGGCGCATCACGATGTGTAACGCGCGTTAACCTCTCCCTCAGGCAATTTCCGAATCGCGCCGTGCGATTTCGTAGTCCTCGTTGTGTACCTGCAGGCCATCTTCCGTGACGACGACGATGCCATAGGCCGCGGGCTCGTCGACCGAGAGCGACGCGTTCGGCGCGTCAAAGGGCATCGGCTGCTGGTGCACGGGGCTCTTGAGGATTGAAAAAGGAATGCCGCGGTGCGAGCCACCGATCGTACGGTGCACGTGGCCGGCGAAGATGTGGCGCACATTGCCGTGTTTCAGCACGATTTCGTAGAAGGCGCCCTCGTTGGAAAGCCGGATTGCGTCCATCCCGGTAAAGCCGGTCTTGTGCGGCGGGTGGTGCATGAAGAGGAGGACGGGACGTCCGCCGGCACCGGAAAGCGTATTGTCGAGCCAGGTCAGGCGCGTTTCGCAGAGATAGCCGGCATGGCTGCGCGGATAATCGTAGGGTGGGGCGAAAAGCGTATCGAGCAGCACCACGCGGCAGTCGTCGAAATCGATCACCTGCTGCACAAAGCCATTCTCGTCCGGCTTCACATAGGAGAAGCTTTCGAGAAAGCGCTCGCGATAATCGTGGTTGCCGATGGTGATGGCGGCCGGCGGCACGAGCAGTGACAGGAGATCGCGCAGGCGCTCGTAGGATTGCGTGTCCGCGCGGTGCGTCAAATCGCCGGTAAAGATAACCCGGTCGGCATCGGCATGGTAGCGGTTGACGTGTTCGATGCCGGTGAGCAGGCGCTTGTAGGGATCGAGGCCGATAATGGTCGACCCCTCGGGCACCATATGCAGGTCGGTAAAGACGATGAGCTTGGTCATGAAGAGGTCTCGCAGCAGGGATGATATCCGGCGATTGCCGGATGCCCTTTCGTAGCGTGTGAACCTGTCGCGTGAAAAGCTGTTGGAATGCACGGCAATCTGATATATCAGAGAGTAAAAAAGGGCCGAGCCTGGCCGAGACGGAGCAGACCGACATGAGATGGAAGCGCACGATCCAGTTGCTGGATGTTCATTGCGAAGGCGAAATCGGCAAGGTGGCGATCGGCGGCGTGCCGAAAATCCCCGGCAACACGATCGCCGAGCAGCTGAACCACATCAACACGGTTGACGACAGCCTGCGTCGTTTCCTCTGCCTGGAACCGCGCGCGGCGGCGACCGGCTCAGTAAACCTTCTGGTTCCCGCCAAGCGTCCGGAGGCAGATGCAGGCTTCATCATCCTCCAGGCCGACCAGGCGCATGCCTCCTCGGGCTCCAACTCGATCTGTGTCACCACGGCGCTTCTGGAATCCGGCATTGTCGAGATGAAGGAGCCGGAGACGGTGGTGGTGCTCGATACGGCCGCCGGTCTCGTCAAGGCCACGGCGACTTGCCGCGACGGGCGCTGCGAGAAGGTCAAGCTCACCATGGTGCCGTCCTTCGTCGAGGCGCTGGACGTGGAGATCGACACGCCGCACTGGGGCCGCGTGCGCTTCGACATCTCCTATGGCGGCATTTTCTATGCGCTGGTCGATGTCGACCAGATCGGCACCAAGATCGAGAAGGGCAATGCCCGCGCACTGGTCGATGCCGGCATGGCGCTGAAGGATCTGATCAACAAATCGATGACGGTCGTGCATCCCGAGATCCCCGAGATCAACGGCGTCGCCTATGTCATGTTCCGCGATCGTGATCCCGATGGCCTGGTGCGCACCGCGACAACCATGTGGCCCGGCCGTGTCGATCGCTCGCCATGCGGCACGGGCAATTCCGCCAATCTTGCGGTGCTGCATGCCCGCGGTCTCGCCAAGGTCGGCGATACGTTCCGCTCGCGCTCGATCATCGGCTCCGAGTTCGAGGTGGGGCTGGCGGCCGAAACCGTCGTTGCCGGCCGCACGGCGATCATCCCCACCATCACCGGCCGCGGCTGGACCTTTGGCCTGCACCAGATCGCGCTCGATCCGACCGATCCGCTCGCCAACGGTTTTGCCATGACGGACACCTGGGGTCCGCAGGCCGGCGAGATCGTCTGACCTCGCCGTTTACTTCGCGGCGTAGTGTTTTTCGATGGCGCCGAGGGTGATTGGGTCGATCTCGGCATTCTCGGCGCCGGCGATCAGCTTGCGCTTGGCGAGCACCTGCTTGATGGCGAGGCGGGCGTCGGCGCTGAGCTGCTCTGGTGTATCGCGCAGGATGACCTCCAGATCGACGTCGCGCATCTCGAAGGCCGCGACGAGGCTGTTCACCGCCTGCTCGACATTCTTGACGATGCCCTTGCCGCTTTGCTGCATCAGGCCGAATTTCAAGTTGCCGTAGCTGTCGCCAAGGTCGGCGGCCTGCTTGAAATAGCCGGCGGCGGATGCAAGATCCTGCGAAACGCCTTCGCCGGATTCCAGCATCAGGCCGAGATTGATCATGGCGTCGACGACGCCTTTTTCGGCGGCGAGGCGATAGAAGGCTGCAGCGCGTGCGTTGTCTTCGGCAATCAGGCTGCCGTCGTCGAAGAGCACGCCGAGATTGAAGGCGGCGGTCTCGTCGCCATTTGCCGCCGCCTTGTCGAACCAGCGCGCGGCTTCCTCGCCGTTGATGTCGGTGCCGATGCCGTCGCGATAGGCGACGCCGAGATTGTAGGCGCCGAGCATGTCGCCCATTTCGGCGGCCTTCTTGTAGTGGTTGAACTCGGCAACGGGATCGCCGCGCTTGCCGAGCATCGCGCCGTAATTGACCATCGCCACGGTATGGCCGAGCGCGGCGGCCTCGGCATAGAGCTTCATGGCGTCGAGATCCTGGCCGGCGCGCTCCAGCGCGCGGCCGAGCTGGAAGGCCATGCGCGCGCCGCCGCCGGCATTATAGGCTTCGCGGCAGGCCGAGAGCGCCGTGCCGATCCGGATGTCCTCACGGGCAACCGGCGCGAAGGCCGTGTTGCGCGTCATATCGTACTGGCTGCCGGCCGCCGCGTCGCACTGGGCTTCGATCGTGCTGGCCGCCGCGCCGCCGGCGACGCCGGACAGAAGGACCGCGAAGAAAAGGGCGCGGCCAGCCGTCTTCATTCCATTGGATCGCATGAACATGATCCGTCTCCCTTCGTTGATGACCGCACCATAGAGGTCTGGCAAACCAAGGCTGTTTCCGCGGGAACAGAAAGCTGGAAGTGAGCGGAGCATAAGAATTGCAGGCGAGGTACATCCACCGTGCCCGCAAAATTCCGGTAGGACACCTTGCGGATTTGCCTTGGAAACTGCGTATAGAGAAGAGGGAGAGCATTTTCGCAGCCGGAAGGCGCAGCGGATGCTCAGGTTCAATTCCATGCCGCCGGGTTCGGCTGCGCGTGAAAGGCACGTCAATGGAAGCGCTCAAGGTTTTTCGTCCGGTCCGTCTCAGCCGCCGGCTCTTCATGACCGGGGGGGCGCTCGCGCTGACGGGCATCGGTATCCGCTCTACCCAGGCGAACGCCGTGATCGGCAAGGCGGTGGAAATCACCGGCGAGGTCAACCGCAAGCAGGCAAACCTGCTGGAGGGTCTGAAGGCTGGCGCGAGCCTGATAGATCATGATTTCGTGACGACCGGCAAGAAGAGCTTTGCCGCGCTGGAGCTCGGCGAGGATACCAATCTTCTGCTCGGCAGCGAGACGGAGCTCCTGATCGACACCTTTATCGCCGGGCAGGGCGGCACGATCGAGCTCGGCACGGGGCAGATGATTTTCGACCGGCCGGAGGGCCTCGCCAAGATCGACCTTACCGTGCGCACCGCCTTCGGGATGATCGGCGTACGCGGCACGAAATTTTTCGCCGGCCCCAGCCGCGGTCCCTTCGCCGTGTTCGTCGAACACGGGCTCGTCGAGGTCTCCGGCGGCGGCGTCACCAAGGAGGTCGGCCCCGGCCAGGGCGTCGAGATCGCTGCGCCGGGCGCAGCTCCCGGCGAGGTTACGCAATGGGGCGAGGCCCGCATCCGCGAGGCCTATGCGAGCGCCGGCGTCCGTTGATCGGGTATCGGGGAATGAGAGGGCTGCCGCATCTTCCCTTCTCTTCCCGGGGAAAAGGTGGCCCGAAGGTCGGGTGAGGGGGCGATGCAGCTGGAAACCTCGACTTCTCTAGCCTCCGGCATCCCCCTCCTCCGCCTGCCAGCCCCTTCTCCCTAAGGGGAGAAGGGGCTAAGCGGTAACGGCGTGCCATCCCTTCTGCGCTAATCCAATGTAAACAGCGCCATCGTGCCGAAGCCGCGGATCTCGTGTTCGCCGATGGCACGTAGCGTGCGGTTGGTTTCCCCGGCCGCGCGCGGGCCGACGCAGATCTGCGTTCCCAGGAACTTGTTGGCGTCCTGAAGCCGCGCGGCAAGGTTCACCGCATCGCCATGGGCGGTATAGTCGAGCTTGCCGCCGGCGCCGACCTCGCCCAGCACAGCCATGCCCGTCTCGACACCGATGCGCGTGCGCCCGAACTCCCGTTCGATAAAGAGGGGGCGGCGGCGCATCTCTTCGGTCAGGGCGCGGATCTCGTCGGCGCAGGCGAGCGCCTTGTCGACGTGCCGGTCAAGATCATCGGGTGCGTTGAAGAGCGCGTGCACCGCGTCGCCCACCACCTTGTCCACCATGCCGCCATGCTGCGCGACGAGCGCGTTCACCTCGGAAAAGTAGATGTCGAGCAGTTTGACGAGGTCGTGCGGGCCGATTTTTTGCGCCAGCGTTGAAAACCCTTCGATATCGGTGAAGAGTGCCGTCACCTGCCGTTCCTCACCGGCAACGCGGCCGAGGTCGGGATTGTCGATGTAGCGCGCCACGACGGATTGCGGCAGGTATTGCGCAAAGCGCTGCCGTGCCGTTGCTTCGGCGCGGCGCACATGGGCAAATTGCAGAAGGCCGGTGACCAGCGCCGCAGTAGCGACGACAAGCGCAACCCCGATCGCATCGGAGAGCAGCGCCGTGCGGGCATAAAGCAGAACCGAGGCCGTGAAGACCAGGCCGACCAGCGCGACACCGGCAAGAGCGGCGAAGAGCGGGCGGAGCCGTGCCGCCGCGAAGGCTGCCGCCGCACCGGCGAGGAAGGCGACGCCCGCCTCGAACGGCAGGAGCCCGAGATCGCGCGTCGGAATGTGGTCGGTGAGGATGGCGTTCGCGACATCCGCATGGATCTGCACGGACGGCTCGAGCGGCATGGAGGCGCTGGTCCTCAGCCCCCCGAGATTGGGCAGGCTGCTGCCGATCAGAACGACCCTGCCGGCGATCTTGTCTGCCGGCACCGCACCGGCCACGACATCACCGGCGGAAAAGGTGCGCGCGCGGATCGTCTCCGCATCGCTCGCCACAAAACGCAGGCTGCCGTCCTCGTCGAGCCGCAGGATACGGGCATCGTGCCGCAGCCAGACGGGATTGCCGCCGAGAACCGGCGTGCGCGCACCGGCCGCAAGCCGCGCTGCCTCCACGCCGAGTGCCGGATAGGCGGCATTGCCGACGATCGCGTAGGCCTGCACGCGACGCACCACGGCGTCCTCGTCGCCGACGAGGAAGGCCGCTGCCGCCGCTGACGACTTGTCCTGCAGGAAGGCGCAGGAGCTTTCCGTGCCGTCGATGAACCAGAGGTCGGGCACCGCGACAGGCCGTTGCAGCGCAAGCGCCGGCACGGGATGCGGCGCCCCGTCGGGCGTCTCGCCGATGAGGAAGCCGAGGATGGTCGGCGCCTTGGCGATTGCGCTGGCGAGCGCGGCATTTGCCGGTTCTTCCGGGGCGCAATCGGTGCTGAAGATGAAGTCGAAAGCGATGGCGGCGGGTTTGGCGGCGGCGAGGCGGTCGATGAGATCGGCCGTCTCGGTGCGCGTCCAGTCGCGGTTCGGCGCGGACTGAAACGCCTTTCGGTCGATGTCGACGACGACGATCCGGTCGCTCCCCTCGGGGGGCACGCCTTGCGTCAGCGCGTCGAAATAGAATTCACGCTGCCGCTCCAGCGCCGTCTCGCCGAGCGAAAACAGCGCCAGCGCTCCGGCAAGGCTCGCGATGAGGCCGGCGAGAAGGGGGCGGTATCGCTTGGCGATCATGATCGGCCGTTCCCGGCTGCTTAATCGTCATCCGGCTCGGCGATGTTTTGCAGCCGGCCGATATGGCAATGGATGATGCCGTCGTTGCGGCGGATGGCGCCGGCCTCCTGGAGCGCGAGGATCGAACGGTTGATCTTCGGCCGGCTGGCGCCGACGATGCTGGCGATCTCCGTCTGGCTCAGCGAAATCTGGAGATTTGCGCTTTCCGGCAGCTCCTCGCCATGGATGTTGCGCAGCGTCGCCAGGAAGAAACGTGCGACGCGGGCGTCGAGATCGTAGAGCGCAATGGTCTCGAGCTGCTCCGTCGTCTCGCGCAGCTTGGTGCAGAGATAGTGGATGATCGCCTGCGCTGCCGTCGGGTTGCGCATCAGGATTTCCAGGAAATCCCGCTTGGAAATGACGTAGCCTTCCGTCGCGACGACGGCGGTGGCATCGGCCGAGCGCGGCTGGCCGTCGAGGATCGCCATTTCGCCGAGCACCGAGCCCGGTTCAAGCTGGCGCAGCGACAGTTCCTTGCCCTGCGGGGTGATCAGCGAAAGCTTGATGCGGCCGGTGACGAGCACGATGAGATAGGTGCCTTCATCGCCCCGCTGGAAGATCACCGTGCCGGCCGACCATTTGCGATAGGTGGCGATGCCGGCGATCTCGCCGAGCGTTTCCTTGCTGAACCCTTCGAAAATCGCAAAGGAACGCCAGAACGCGGCGCTTTTGTTGATCTCGTTCATATCCTGATGCCCCCGACCGCGCTGATGCAAAACGAAACGCGCCGCCTTGCCGAAATCTTCGCCCAGCCGCCGGACGCTTGCAACAGAAAAGAACGGAGAGTTCCGGGCAGGTCCTTGGGATTGCTGGGAGAGCGCCTACTGGCAGATACGGACGCGTTTGGTGATGGTCTTGCCATATGGGTTTTCCATGCGGATGCGCTTGGTGATGCAGGTCTGCTGATAGTGCCCGTAGTAGCCCTCACCATAGGACGTGCCGGCATGGCCGGGGGCGGTGAAAACGAAAGAGGCGGCGGCGATGGCGAGGGCGGCAAGATTGGGGCGCATGAAGGCTCCGGAAGGAGAGAGGCAGGATGTGACGCCCCCTTGTCGCATGGCGGGCGCCGCCTCTCTGTTTCGCCGGGAACAGGCACATCGTTCACAAAAAGAGAACGATCTGTAGTCTGATCGCCTGACTAGTTTGACGACCGAAAGCTGATATCTCTTTGCCAACGCAAACGCCAAGCCTCAGGAGCTTACCATGCAACAGAACGTCGTCGTCCTCGTCGGACGTATCCTTCTCGCCCTCATGTTCATCACGGCGGGCTATCCCAAGCTGATCGATCCCTCGGGCACCGCGGGCATGATCGCCGGCGCCGGCCTGCCGGCCGCGACCGCGCTCGCCTATCTCGCCGGCCTCTTCGAGCTTGTCGCCGGCCTCTTCATTCTCGTCGGCTTCCAGACGCGGATCTCTGCCTATCTTCTCGCCGCCTTCAGCGTGTTCACGGCACTCGTGTTCCACAGCGGCGCGATCAACGTTCCGGACTTTCCGGAAGGCGCAAACGGTCTTCTGACCCTCTTCAACGGCCTGATGATGTGGAAGAACATCACGATCGCCGGCGGCTTCCTCGTGCTCGCCGCCTTCGGCCCGGGCGCCTACTCGATCGACGCCCGCTCCGGCGCTGCCAGGACCGTCGCTGCTTAAGCGGAATACACCGATCCTCCAAAAGCCCTCTCCGGTTTCCGGGGAGGGTTTTTTGTTGCCGGGCTACGGGGAAAAATCCCGAACCGCTGGAAAGCGGAGGCTCTTGCTGCTATGCGCACGGGCGAACAGCCATGTGGGGAGATGCCGATGTTTTCCAATTCCTATCCGGACAAGAGCGTGATGGCGGAGCTGATGGCCCGCATGCTGTGGGAGATCAAGGCGGTGCATTTTCGCCCGGAGGAGCCCTACAAGCTCGCTTCCGGCATGGCCTCGCCGGTCTATATGGATTGCCGCAAACTGCTCTCCTATCCGCGCATCCGCTCCGCGATCATGGATTTCGCCGCCGCCACCCTCACGCGCGAGGTCGGCTTCGAGCGGATCGACGTGATTGCCGGCGGTGAGACGGCAGGTATTCCCTTCGCCGCGCTGCTCGCCGATCGCCTCGCTCTGCCGATGGTCTATGTGCGCAAGAAGCCGAAGGGCCACGGCCGCAATGCACAGATCGAAGGCGTGATGCCGGAGGGCGCGCGCGTGCTCGTCATCGAGGACCTGGTGACTGTCGGCGGCTCCATGTTCACCTTCATCGATGCGATCCGTGCCGCCGGCGGCGTGGTCGATCACGGCATGTCGCTGTTCTACTACGGCATCTTCAAGGAAGCCGAAGCGCGCTACGCCAATGGCGGCGTCAAGCTGCACCGCATCGCCACCTGGCAGGATGTACTCGCCGTGGCGCGCGCGGAAAAACTCTTCGACGACGCAACGCTCGCCTCCGTCGCCGCATTTTTCGATGCGCCGCTCGCCTGGTCCGCCGCCCATGGCGGTGTCGCGGAACTGCCGACGTCGTAAAAGCCTCTGGCGCTTTTCGCCGGGATCGTTTAAATCGATTGAAAATCTCCTGGGAGGACCGGTATGATCCTGTGTTGTGGTGAAGCGCTGATCGACATGCTGCCGCGGACGACGACGCTGGGCGAGGACGCCTATGCGCCCTATGCCGGCGGGGCGATCTTCAACACGGCGATCGCGCTCGGCCGTCTCGGCGTGCCGACGGGCTTCTTCACCGGCCTTTCCGACGACATGATGGGCGACATCCTGCGCAAGACGCTGGCGGAAAGCGGCGTGGACGACAGCTATTGCGCAACGCTGTCGCGCCCGACCACGGTCGCCTTCGTCAAGCTCGTGCATGGCCACGCGACCTATGCCTTCTACGACGAGGGCACTGCCGGTCGCATGATCACCGAGGCCGAGCTGCCGGCGCTTGGCGACGATTGCGAGGCCCTGCATTTCGGCGCGATCAGCCTGATCCCGGAACCTTGCGGCTCGACCTACGAGGCACTGCTTGCCCGTGAGCACGAAAAGCGCGTCATCTCGCTCGATCCGAACATCCGCCCCGGCTTCATCAAGGACAAGGACGCCCATATGGGGCGTATCCGCCGCATGGCTGGTATGGCCGACATCGTAAAGTTCTCCGACGAAGATCTTGCCTGGTTCGGGCTTGAGGGGGACGAGGATGCGCTGGCCCGCCATTGGCTGCACCACGGTGCAAAGCTGGTCGTTGTGACGCGTGGCGCGGAAGGCGCGGTCGGCTACACCGCCGACCACAAGGTCGCCGTGCCGAGCGAGCGCGTCACGGTGGTCGATACGGTCGGTGCGGGCGATACGTTCGATGCCGGCGTGCTGGCCTCGCTGAAGATGCAGAACCTCCTCACCAAGGATCAGGTGGCGAAGCTTTCCGAAGACCAGATCGCCAAGGTGCTGGCGCTCGGCGCCAAGGCGGCGGCTGTCACGGTGTCGCGCGCCGGCGCGAACCCGCCCTGGGCGAAGGAAATCGGGCTCGCCTGAGCCTTCATTCATCTGTCACCATAGCATGGTCAAAGGGGCCATGCTCGACCATACCGCTCCAGATTCTCTCCCTCTTGCCCGCTCCGATGGACGGGCTCCGACCATCCTCGTCGTTACGGATGCCTGGCGGCCGCAATTGAACGGCGTCGTGCACACGCTCGAAGAGCTGGCCCGCTCGATGGCGGAAGAGGGCGTCGATGTCGTCTTCCTGACCCCGCAGGAATTCACGACGGTGCCGTTGCCGTCCTATCCGGAGATCCGGCTGGCGATCACCTCCAGGCGCCGCGTGCTCGCCGAGATGGAGAAGGTTGCGCCCGACTATATCCACATCGCCACTGAGGGGCCGCTCGGCATGGCGGCGCGCGCCGCCTGCCTCGAACGTCAGCTACCCTTCACCACGGCCTATCACACGCGTTTTCCCGAGTTCATCAGTGCACGCCTGCCCATTCCCGAAAGCGTCAGCTACTGGTGGCTGCGCCGCTTCCACAATGCCGGTGACGGCATGATGGTGGCGACCAAATCGCTCGCCGCGGAAATGGCCGCACGCGGCTTCGTGCGCATCAAGCGCTGGTCGCGCGGTGTGGATACGAAACTGTTCGATCCGGCCAAGCGCCGCGACCTCGGCCTGCCGCGGCCGATCTTCCTGAATGTCGGGCGGGTTGCGGTGGAGAAGAACCTGCCGGCCTTCCTCGGTCTCGACCTGCCGGGCAGCAAGGTCGTCGTCGGCGACGGGCCGGATCTCGCAACGCTGCGCCAGCGCTATCCGGATGTGCATTTCCTCGGCCGCAAGACCGGCGAGGACCTGGCATCGGTCTATGCCTCGGCCGACGTCTTCGTCTTCCCGAGTCGCACCGATACGTTCGGCAACGTCATGCTGGAGGCGCTGGCAAGCGGCGTTCCCGTCGCCGCCTTCCCGGTGACGGCGCCGCGCGACGTTCTGGGCGAGGGCGGCGCCCTGTCGGAAAATCTTCGCGAAGCCGCACTCGCCGCCCTCGATGTCCCGAAGGACGCCGCGCGCGGCCGCGCCATGACCTACAGCTGGCGCGCCTGCGGCCGCGAATTTTTCAGCAATCTCATCCGCGTGCCGCGCGATGCATTCGCGGCACGCCGTCTCAGCCTTCGTTAGTTCGCCGCTTTCAGGAGCGCGGCGACGAGGCCAGCCGTCGACGAATCGTGGCCGGCAGCACTTTCCTTGCCCTCCACGACCGGCAGCAGCCCGGTCGCCAGTTCCTTGCCGAGCTCCACGCCCCACTGGTCGAAGGAGTTGATGTTGAAGAGCGCGCCTTCGACGAAGACGCGGTGCTCGTAGAGCGCGATCAGGCGGCCGAGAGCGAAGGGCGTCAGGCTGTCATGGACCATCGTGATCGACGGCCGGTTGCCATCGAAGACACGATGCGGCGCGATCCTGTCCGCCTTGGCCTCCTCCATGCCCTTGGAGGTGAGCTGCGCCTTGGCTTCCTCGAGCGTGCGGCCTTTCATCAGCGCTTCGGACTGCGCCAGGCAATTGGCGATGAGGAGCTGGTGCTGGTGGCGCAGGTTCTTTTCATGGCCGTTGGCGGCGATCATGAATTCGGCCGGGATGATCGAGGTGCCCTGATGGATGAGCTGGTAGAAGGCGTGCTGGCCATTGGTGCCGGGTTCGCCCCAGACGACCGGACCGGTCTTGTACTTGACCGGTTCGCTGTCGAGGGTCACGGACTTGCCGTTCGATTCCATGTCGAGCTGCTGGAGATAGGCCGGGAAGCGCGACAGGCGCTGGTCATAGGGCAGGATGGCGCGCGAGGGATAGTTCAGCACATTGCGGTTGTAGAAGCCGATGAGCCCGAGCAGCATCGGAATGTTCTCGCGGATCGGCGCCTCGCGGAAATGCGTGTCGATGACATGGGCGCCGGCGAGGAATTCGGCAAAGTTCTCCTTGCCGATGGCGATCATCAGCGGCAGGCCGATGGCCGACCAGATCGAATAGCGCCCGCCGACCCAGTCCCAGAAGCCAAAGACGCGATCGGCGCCGATGCCGAAGGCCGAGACCTTGTCGAGCGCCGTGGAGACCGCGCAGAAATGGTGGCCGACAGCGGCGTCGCCGAGCGCATCGGCGATGAATTTGCGGGCCGTTGCGGCATTGGTCATCGTCTCGATCGTCGTGAACGTCTTGGAGGCGACGATGAACAGCGTCGTTTCCGCGTCCAGAAGCTTCAGCGTATCGGCGATATGCGCGCCGTCGATGTTGGAAACGAAGTGCAGCCGCGGGCCGTCGTGGTAGGGCGCCAGCGCCAGCGTCGCCATGACGGGGCCGAGGTCCGAGCCGCCGATGCCGATATTGACGACGTCGGTGATCGTCTTGCCCGTCGCACCCTTCAGCGCGCCGGAACGGATGCCGTCGGCGAAAGCGCCCATGGCGTCGAGCACGGCGTTGACGTCCGGCATGACGTCCGTGCCGTCGACGAGGACGGGTGTGTTCGAACGGTTGCGCAGCGCGGTGTGCAGCACGGCGCGCTCTTCCGTGATGTTGATGATCTCACCGGAGAACATGGCGTCGCGCTTCTTTTCGACGCCGGCATCCTTCGCCAGCGCCTCCAGCGCGTCGAGCACGGCGTCGTTCACCGCGCATTTGGAATAGTCGAAGAGGAAGTCGCCGAGCGTGGTGCTGTAGCGCGAGAAGCGCTGCGGGTCGGCCGCGAAGGCGGCGCGGATGTCTGTGGCGTTGGTGTCGCGGACGATGGATTTCAGCTTTTCGACAAGCGCGTTCATCGGCGTGGTCCTTGGCTTTTGACGATGCCGCTAGCTAGTCGCTTTGTCCTATCCAAATCAAGACCGCAAAGGTCACTCTACCGAAAAAATTAAATCGGTTTAACTCTCGCTCGTTCAGCCCCGCAAATCCTTGCGCAATATCTTGCCAACATTGGATTTCGGCAGTTCGGTGCGGAACTCGATGAACTTCGGTCGCTTGTAATTGGTAAGGTTCGCCGCGCAATGGGCCTTCACGTCTGCCGCCGTCAGTGCCGGGTCCCTCTTCACGACGAAGAGTTTCACCGCTTCGCCAGAGTGCTCGTCCGGCACGCCGATCGCTGCGCATTCGAGGATGCCCGGAAGCGACATTGCGACTTCCTCCACCTCGTTGGGGAAGACGTTGAAACCGGAGACGAGGATCATGTCCTTCTTGCGGTCGACGATCTTGGTGAAGCCTTCCGGCGTCATGAAGCCGATATCGCCGGAACGGAAGAAACCATCCGGCGTCATCACCTTGGCCGTCTCGTCCGGCCGCTGCCAGTAGCCGGCCATGACCTGCGGGCCGCGAATGCAGATTTCACCGACCTCTCCGAGGCCGAGTGTCCTGCCATCGTCGTCGCGGATCTCGATGTCGGTGGAGGGGAGGGGCAGGCCGATCGTTCCAGTGAATTCCGGCTTGTCGAAGCGGTTGGCGGTCGCGACAGGCGAGGTTTCCGAAAGGCCGTAACCCTCGGTGATCGCGCAGCCCGTCATCGCCTGCCAGCGTTCGGCGACCGGCCGTTGCACCGCCATGCCGCCGCCGAGCGTCAGCACCAGTTCGGAAAAGTCGGCCTTCGAAAAATCCGGATTGTTCATCAGCGCGTTGAACAGCGTATTGAGGCCCGGGAAAATGTGCACCCGGATCTTGGCCAGCTCCTTGATGAAGGCCGGGATGTCGCGTGGATTGGCGATCAGCACGTTGTGGCCGCCGAGCGCGATGCCCATCAGCCCGTTCACCGTCAGCGCGAAGATGTGGTAGAGCGGCAGCGCGCAGATGAAGACGAGCTGGTCCGGCCGCTTCTTGGTGCGGAAGGTCGGCTCGATCCACACTTTGATCTGCTCCATATTGGAGAGCAGGTTGGAGTGGGTCAGCGTCGCCCCCTTGGAGACGCCTGTCGTGCCGCCGGTATATTGCAGGAAGGCGGTATCGTCAGGCCCGATGCTGACCGGTTTGATGCGGCCACGCGCACCTTCCGCTATCACCTGGGCAAAGGGGATATGTCCCGGCAGCGACCAGGCCGGCACCAGCTTCTTCACCCGGCGCACAACGAGGTTGACGATCAGTCCCTTCAGCCCGAGCATGTCGCCCATCGTGGTGACGACGACGTGTTTGACCGCCGTCCGCGCGACGACCTGTGCGACGGTGCTTGCGAAATTCTCCAGCACGAACAGTGCTTTGGCGCCGGCATCCTTGAGCTGGTGCTCGAGCTCGCGTGGCGTATAGAGCGGATTGACGTTCACCACCACGAGGCCGGCGCGCAGAATGCCGAAGATGATGACGGGATTTTGCAGGATGTTGGGCATCATCACCGCGACCCGGTCGCCTTTTTCCAGCCCTCGTGCCTGCAGCCAGACGGCGATCTTCGCCGAGGCCAGTTCGAAGTCCCGGAAGGTCAGTGTCTTGCCCATGCTGGTGAAGGCCGGGCGGTCGGCGTATTGCGCGCAGCAGCTTTCGACAAGCGCGCCGATGGAGGTGTGGCCGAGCGGCGCGATCTGCCCTGCCATGCCCTCCGGATAGGAGGCCAGCCAGAACCGGCCGGAGGGCTCAGTAGAAGGGGCTTCGATCGTGGCGGTCATGCATGCTCCTCCTCGTTGCGCGCAGGGCGTCATCCGTCCCGTCGGCGCGAACGGTCCTCCAACCATTCGTAGGGACAAGATGATGCTTTTGAAAGGCGCCATCAAGAGACATCGCTATCTTACATTAACGTAAACGTCAATAAATGCAGGCGCTTCCTGCTGTGCTCCCCACGATTCTGCTATGCCTGCGGCGTCTCAGCGCGCCTTCGCCGAAAAAACCGCGTATATGTTTAACATTCTTGGGCTACACATTATCTAGGTTGCCCGGCCCCAAGCGTGGGCCTCATGGGAGTAGACGCGTTTGCTGCATCAGGAACATCGCAGAAGTGAGCCTCGGTTTCTCGGCGCGGCGCGCCCGAGCAGCGTCGCGCTCATATCGCCCATCTCGGCGGCGCGCTGGCTCCTCGTGCTCATCGTCTTCGCCGGCATCTATTTCTTCCACGGCTTTGTGGTGCCGGTGCTCGCAGCCCTCGTCATCGCCTTTGCGAGCTGGCCGCTCTATTCGCGCCTGCTCGCCCAGGTGAACGGCAACCGCACGCTCGCCGCTTCCATCGCCATCCTCCTGATCCTCGCCTTCATCGTCGGGCCGATCATGTTCGCTGCGACTTACGCTTTCCACGAGGTTCGCGAGTGGATCGGCTGGGCCGTCGAGACGAACAGCACCGGCGCGCCGACGCCGGACTGGATTCGCGCGCTGCCGGTCGTCGGCGGCTGGCTCGACATGCAGTGGACACGTTTCCTCGATCATCCCGGCGCGATCGGCGAACTGACGCAGATCGTCAGCGGCGCCAATATCGGCAATATCTACCGGGTGGCACTTGCCGCCGGCGGCAAGGCCTTCGGCCTGCTGCTCGCCATGCTCTTCATGCTGATCGCACTCTTCTTCATATATCGCGATGGCCAGTCCTTCGCCGGCCAGGTGGATCGCCTCGGCGAGCGTATCCTGCCGATGCGCTGGGAGCGCATCTCCCGCATCGTGCCGGCGACGATCAGCTCCACCGTGACAGGCATGACGCTGATCGCCATCGGCGAGGGCATCGTGCTCGGCATCGCCTATTGGGTTGCCGGCGTGCCTTCGGCCGTCACGCTCGGCGTCCTGACCGGCATCATGGCGCTCTTTCCCGGCGGCGCGCCGCTCTCCTTCACGCTGGTCTCGGTCTATCTCGTCTCCAGCGGCTCGCCTGTCGCGGGCCTTGCGCTCTTCGTCTGGGGGTCGGTCGAACTCTTCATCGTCGACAAGACGCTGCGTCCTCGCCTTGTCGGCGGCCCGATCAAGCTGCCGTTCCTGCCCACCTTCTTCGGCCTCATCGGCGGGGTGAAGACCATGGGCTTCCTCGGCCTCTTCATCGGCCCGGTCCTCATGGCTCTCCTCGTCGCCATCTGGCGCGAGTGGATTCGCGAGGTCGACGCGACGGAGCCGCCCTCCGCGATCATCCTCGACCCCCATGCGGAGGTGCCGCCACGGTCCGACCCGGAGCGCAATGTCGGCTGATGCGGGCAAGGAGCCCTGCGCGCCAACGCCGCCAGATTTGTTTTGGGATTAGAAACGCCGGCGTGAAATGACGGGACGCTTGCCGCGTATTCGCTTGCAAGTTTCCCCGCCGCGGCCATAGTCTTCCTCCGCGCATATCGCGCAACTTGGGGGACTTCCACATGACATCCATGAAGCGGACAGGGCTTGCGGCCCTGGTCCTTGCGACGGCTCTTGCCGTATCCCACAGCTCGGCACTGGCCTGGGGCTGCATTGCCGTATCCGAAGAGGGGACCTACGGCTACAGCTACGACTACGACAACGAGGGCGCCGCGCGCGAACGGGCCTTGAACGAATGCGCGAACCGCACGACGGAGGAATCCGTCTGCGAAATCACCGAATGCAACGAGAGCGACTGAAGGTCTGCATCGGGGTGCAGTTCTGCAGTTCCGCCTTTCTTCCGCCCGCAAACCCACCGTGCCGATGGGTTTGCGGATGCGGTCAAAGCCCGGGCCGTCGTCTGCCGTGCGGGAATATGCTAGCCTCGCCACATGAACAAACCTTCCAGCGAAACGTTCTTCAATACGCTTCCCGTCTTTGTCGATTTCGCCGGCGTGGCGGATGGCAGGAACTATCGGGCGTTGCCATCCGACTGGGCGCTTGCGACGGCCGATATCGTCGATTCCACCGGTGCCATCGAGGCGGGGCGCTACAAGGCGGTCAACATGGCCGGCGCCAGCGTCATCTCGGCCATTCTCAATGCGGTGGGCAGCAATGACCTCCCCTTCGTCTTCGGCGGAGACGGCGCGGTCGTCGCCGTTCCGCCTTCGGGCGTGGAGAGGGCCCGCAGCGCCCTCTCGGCGGTGCAGAGCTGGGTCGGCGAAGAACTGCAGCTGACGCTGCGTGCTGCGCTCGTTCCCGTTGCCGATATCGCGGCGGCGGGTGTCGAAGCCCGCGTCGCCCGTTTCCAGGTCACGCCCGACCTCTCCTATGCGATGTTTGCCGGTGGCGGATCGAGCTGGGCCGAGGCCCGCATGAGGGAGGGCCTTTATGCCGTTCCCCCGGCCTCGCCTGGCGCCCGTCCGGACCTCGCGGGGCTCTCCTGCCGCTGGAATCCGATCCGCTCCCGGCACGGTTCCATCGTCTCGATCATCGCCGTTCCCGTCGGCTCGGCCAGCGTGCCGGCCTTTCAGGCGATGGTGCTCGACATCGTCGCGCTCGCATCCGGTGAGGAAAGGGAGGGCCATCCCGTGCCGCCGGAGGGCCCGGAGATCGGCCTGTCGGCGGTGGGCCTGTCGGTGGAGACGAAAACCGCGCCGAAGGATCGGCGCATCCGGCACCGGCTTTTCATCCTCGGGCAATATTTTCTCACGGTCGGTCTGTTTCGCCTCGGCCTGACGCTCGGCCGCTTCGACCCGAAAATCTACAAGCAGGACATTGCCCGCAACGCTGATTTCCGCAAGTTCGACGACGGCCTCAAGATGACCATTGACGTTGATCTGGACCGGCTTCGCCAGATCGAAACGCGGCTGGAGCAAGCCGCAGATGCCGGCATCTGCCGGTTCGGCCTGCATCGCCAGGATTCCGCGCTGATGACCTGTTTCGTGCCGACGGCGATGCGGCGCGACCATATGCATTTCATCGACGGCGCGGCCGGCGGTTATGCCATGGCCGCCAGCCGCCTGAAGAAGCAGGGAAGCGGCACGACGCTGACGCAGGCCGAGATGTGAGCGCACGATGCCGGCGCAGCGCCGCCGACTTCGTCTGCAACGCCGGCCGGCCCCGGAAAGGCCAGCAACCCCTTCCTGGAGCCAGCCGGCCCCCGCCGCGATCAAAGGAGGAAATCGGCCTTGGTGAAGTCGATGGCGCTGTCGATACGGATCGAGAAATCCGCCTTTCCATCGCCGTTCACGTCGCCATAGACATAGGTGCCGCCGTCCTTCCTCTCGTAGCGCAGTTCTCCAGCCGTCTTGCTGAACGTATCCGCGCCGATGAAGCTGAAGGCCTGGTTGCCGCCGGCTGTCGTGCTGGCGTCGATGCCCTTCAGGTCGATCCTGTCGCCTTCCTTGCGGCTGAAATCGAAGATCGTGTCACGGCCGGCTGCGGCGACGGTGCTGTCCTTGAGGGGCGTGAAGATGAACATGTCGGCCCCACCGCCGCCGTGGAGCTTGTCGGCCCCAGCCCCGCCGCTCAGCTTGTCCCTGCCCGCGCCGCCGTACAGTGCGTCCCTGCCGCTTCCGCCGGAAAGCGCATCGTTGCCGGCCCCGCCATAGAGGCGGTCGTCCCCGCTGCCGCCATGGGCCTTGTCACCGCCGTCGCCGGCATAGACCGCGTCCTTGCCCGTGCCGCCATAGAGCGCATCGCCCCCATTGCCACCGGCCAGCACGTCGTTGCCGCTGCCGCCGAAAAGCGCATCGTCGCCATCGTTGCCAAGGAGCTTGTCGTCGCCCGCGCCGCCGGAGAGCGTATTGCTTGCGGCATTGCCGGTGATCGTGTTGGCAAGCTCGTTGCCGGTTCCGTCGATCGATGCCGTGCCGGTGAGCTTCAGGTTCTCGACATGGGCGCCGAGCGTGGAATCGACGGAGGCCTTGACGAGATCCATGCCTTCCCCGCTCTTTTCCTCCACATAGTCATCGGCATTGTCGGCGATGTAGATATCGTCGCCGCCGTAGCCGTAGAGCGCGTCTTTCTGGCTGCCGCCGACAAGCGTGTCATTGTCGGAGGTTCCCTTGATCGTCTTGGCCGGCGGGGTCTCCTTCTCGACAGTGAGGGTGAAGCTGGAAACAGCGGTCTCGCCCTCCATATCCGTTGCCGTCACGCGAATGCCGATCGCGCCGATATTGGTGTAGCCAGGCGTGCCGGAAAACGTGCGGGTCGCCGCATTGAAGACCAGCCAGGACGGCAGCGGGTCGCCGTTTGCGAGCGTCGCGGTGATGGTGATCTTGTCCATGGCATTGGGATCGACAAACGTGTTCGCCGCATAGGTGAATTTGAACGGCCGGGCTTCCGTCGCCGTTTGGGCGGCTATGGTCTGCACTATGGGCGCTTCATTGATCCAGAACGCCCGCTGGTGGATCTCGGCGCTGCTGGTGTTCTGCTGAGAGGCCACCCATGTGACGACCCAGCCGCCGTCCGCCAATGCCGAAATCTGGGCGTGGTCCTGTTCGCCGACGGTTTCCGTATTGACGCGGCTTTCAGCGCCGCGTGTCGTGCCATCGGCATTGTAAGCCTGCTGGTAGATGCCTGAAAGGGAACCGTCCTGCCTATCGGACCTCCAGGTGACAACCCAGCCGCCATCTGACAGCGCGACCGCCTGCTGGCAATCCTGCGTTCTAAAAGTGTAGGTGTTGACCTGTGTTTCCGCGCTGCTTGAAATGATCATAGCGTGTCCCTCTCGGCTCGCCCGGACCTGATGCGTCTGTTCTGGCGGCAGAGGTTACGAGGGCACGCTGAAGGCGTCTCCGTCCATTTTTGATCTGGACGGGCGGATCGGCCCTTCACTTGCAGCGGGCTATGGCACGCAGATGCCGGGTGATGCCCCGAGAGGAGGCTGCTCGCGGCGCAATGCAGATGAACGGCCTTCCGACCGCAGAGCGTCGATTAATACGTGCCCGTGTTGTGACGGAAAGATCGGGGGGAGAAGGAAGTGGTGCCGCTTACGTGACTCGAACACGTGACCCCGTCATTACGAATGACGTGCTCTACCAACTGAGCTAAAGCGGCCTTGCCGGGTCCCGAAGCGTGTCGGGACCGGAATGGGTGCGCTGATAACCGCAATGGGACGAGATTTCAAGCGGGGAGTTTCAACTTCCGCATTTTTCCCGTGCAATATAGCAAAATCAGGGGGCTGAGGCCGCAAGGATGCGGTTTTTGGCGGTGCGGTACTCGTGTTCCAGCCGCGTGACGAGATCCTCGACGGGGGCGACCGCCTTGACGGCGCTGATTCCCTGGCCGCAGCCCCAGATGTCTTTCCAGGCCTTTGCGCCCGTCGTTGCCTTGTCGAAATCCATCTTGGAGGGGTCGGCTTCGGGCAGATGGTCGGGGTCGAGACCTGCCGCGATGATCGAAGGTTTCAGGTAGTTGCCGTGGATGCCGGTGAAATAGTTGGAATAGACGATGTCGGCGGCGGCGCTGTCGACGATCATCTGCTTGTAGGCTTCACTGGCGCGGGCCTCGCTCGTCGCGATGAAGGGCGAACCGATATAGGCCATGTCGGCGCCCATCGCTTCGGCCGCGAGGATCGCGCCACCCGTCGCGATCGCGCCGGACAGCAGGAGAGGGCCGTCGAACCATTCGCGGATTTCCTGGACCAGGGCGAAGGGCGAGAGCGTGCCGGCATGGCCGCCGGCGCCGGCGGCAACCGCGATGAGCCCGTCCGCACCTTTTCGGATCGCCGATTGGGCATGGCGGTTGTTGATGACGTCGTGCAGCACGATGCCGCCATAGGAATGGATCGCTGCATTCACCTCCGGCACGGCGCCGAGCGAGGAAATGACGACAGGCACCTTGTATTTGACGCACATGGCAAGGTCATGCTCGAGCCGCGTGTTGGAGCGATGGACGATCTGGTTGACGGCAAAGGGGGCGGCGGGGCGATCGGGGTTCTTCGCGTCGTGCGCGGCAAGGCCTTCCGTGATCTCTGCAAGCCACTCGTCGAGCTGGGATTCCGGGCGGGCATTCAAGGCCGGAAAGGCGCCGATGACACCGGCCTTGCATTGTGCGAGGGTCAGCGCGGGATGCGAGACGATGAAGAGCGGTGCGCCGACGACGGGCAGGCGCAGCTTGTCCTTGAGAATCGCGGGCAGGGCCATGAGGGATGTCCTGTATTTTTGACGTTTACGGAAACGTCAAAACCATAGCAGCGGGATGGTGTTCTGAAAAGGGGCGATGGCTGCCTCCCTGCCGGCGGCGACACACATGTGCGGAAGGGTGCCGGAATCCCCCGGAAAGAAAAAGGGGGCGGGGTCTGCGGCCGGGACGGCGTAAAGGTCCGGCTCGGCGGAGTGCGCGGCGTCCCGCCATCGCTTTTCCCCGGTGAAGGGCGGGCAGTTTCCGCGGGAAGGCTTGCGCAAATTCCCGGCAAACGTTACGCAAAAGCTAACGAAAGCCGGAAAGTAGGGCTCTTTCCACAGGTGTATCTTCGCCGCGTGTTGGGCGGTTCCCGCAGAAGGGTCGGATGTGAGCGGACTGGAAACGGCAATCAGAAACGCGCTGGCGCGCTCCGAGCGCGCCAATGCCGAGGTTCGGGCGCGCATCTACCAGTCGGCGCGCAATGCGCTTGAGGCGGGCCTGCGCAAGCAGGAGATCAGTGATCCCGAGACGATCACCGCCCAGCGCCACCGGCTGGAAGCGACCATTCACCAGATCGAGGCGGAAGAACGCGCCGGGCTCGCCGCCATTCCCAATCATGACGTTCGCGTGGATCCGGTCGTCGAGACGCGGCCGGAGCCGGTGATGCGCGTCGAACGTGAGATAAGGCCTGAGCCGGTGCTCGATACCGGGCCGCGTGTCGAGACGGAACGGCGCGTGGAGGCCGAACGGCCCGCGACCAGCGATATCGGTGCCATCCGGCCGGAACGTGCGGATGGCTTTGGCAAGGGCGGCAAGGCGGCGAGCGCCGGCGACGTTGCGGCTGCGGCGGAAGCCACGGACTTCAAGCCTGAACGCGCCGCCAAGCCGCGCAAGCGCCGCGGTCGGCTGTTCTCCTTCCTGCTGGTGGTCGCCACACTGATTGCCGCCTTCGGCGCCCTGGCGTGGTGGGTGCAGACGAGCGGTCTGCTCGAGGAGTTGCAGAACGGCGCGGACAATTCCACGCCGCCGGCGACGGTCTCGGGCGAGGATTTTGCCGGGGAGGACCCGATCAAGAAGGCGCTCGACACGCAGAGCCGCTTTACCGCCGACTGGCGCGCGGTCTTCGCGCCGGCCGAGACGGAAAAGCTCTCGGCGGGGCCGGCCGGCCGTTTCGAGGCGGTGAGCACGAGCGAAGGTCCGGCGGTGCGTGTCACGTCCACCAATCCCGAGCGTGACGGCGCGGTCGAGATCGCGGTGTCGCCGGATGTTCTCGGTGAAATGGGCGGCAAGACATCGACGATCGCCATGACGCTGCAGGCGGTCGGTGACAAGCCGGTCCAGGTGACCGTCGAATGCGACTTCGGCACGATGGGGGGCTGCGGACGTCACCGTTTCACGGTGTCGGAGCGTACCGACGTCCTGTTTCAGGTGGAGTTCGAAGGCTCGCTCTCGCCGAGCGAGCCAGGCCAGCTGCTGCTCAACAGCGACATTACCGGCGGGGATGCGAGCGTGAACCTCTATGCCGTCCGCATCCTGCCGGGCGAATGAGCCGGCTGCTGTCTATTTGACGAAGCCCGGCCCCGCGCCGACGATCTTCTTGTCGATCTCGCCGATCGCCTTCTCGTCCTTGCCCTCGTAATCGAGCGTTGTGAGGATGTGGCGGATGAGGTTGAGGCGAGCCCGGCGCTTGTCGTTGCCGCGCACCACCGTCCAGGGTGCCTGGTCCGTATGGGTTTCCTTCAGCATACGGTCGCGCTTTTCGGTGTAGTCATCCCACTTGTTGAGCGCGGCGATGTCCATCGGCGAGAGCTTCCAGACCTTGAGCGGATCGTGCCGGCGGTCGTGGAAGCGCTTCAGCTGCATTTCTCGGCCGATATTGAGCCAGAACTTGAAGAGCTGGATATCGTCGGAGACGATCATCTTCTCGAAGCGCGGTGTCGCCTTGAGGAATTTTTCGTACTGCTCCGGCGTGCAGAAGCCCATGACCGGCTCGACGCCGGCGCGGTTGTACCAGGAGCGGTCGAACAGCACGAACTCGCCCGCCGTCGGGAAGGTCGCGACATAGCGCTGGAAATACCATTGGCCACGCTCGGTTTCGGTCGGCTTGGTCAGCGCGACGATGCGGGCCGAACGCGGGTTCATGTTGGACATGGTGGCATGGATTGCGCCGCCCTTGCCCGCCGCGTCGCGTCCCTCGAAGACCGCCATGATGCGTTTGCCGGTCTTCTGCTGCCAGAACTGTACCTTGACCAGCTCGATCTGGAGCTGTTCGAGTGTTTCCTCGTATTCGTCGTCGTCGAGCTTCTTTTCGTAAGGGTAGTCGTCGGAGCCGAAGGCCTTTTTGTCGATCCAGTCAGGAAGGTTCGGGTCGTCGATATCGAAGATCCGCTTCTTGCCGTCGATATCCAGTTCCACGGCCCGGCTTTCGGCATTTTCCGCCATCGTCCACTCCTTCAAATCGGGGTGCGGCGCATGCCGCGTCGCAGAAGGTGGTCACAACCGGATTGCGAATTCAAGCGCACCGTGAAAAACATGTCATGAAGCCGCGCTATCCATGGAGAATCGATGGAGGCCGCGGAGGATAGGATGCTTGCGAGGGAATGGGTGGCGGTGACGGATCAGCGGACGGGTCTCGGCTGGCTGGCGGCGCAACTGTGGGGCGAACGGGTGCTGATCGCCTCGGCCGTCTTCGTCGGCTTCATGATGTGGCTTGCGGGCCTGCATCTCGGCTGGGTGTCCTTCGCCGTGCTCCTGCTCGTCATCGCCGGCCTGCTGCGCACGGAGCGGCGCATGGTGGAGACCGGTGGCCGGACCATGGCGGCCTCCACGGTACCGGTGCCGGAGGTTCAGGTCGTCGTACCGCCCGCGGACGATCTTTCCGCCATCGCAGCGGTCCTTGGCGCGCTCGATGCGCCCGCCCTGCTGCTTTCGGGTCGGGAGACAGTCAAGCTGCAGAACCGCGCGGCTGAGGCGATCTTCGGCGCCATTCCGCTGGGTAGCGACCTCGCCGGCCGCATCCGCGCCCCCGGTATTCTCGACATGGTGCGTGACGCGATCGCCAGCGGCCAGCCGCGCGAGACCGAGCACGCCGAGCGCCTGCCGTCGGAGACCGTCTATGTCGTGCGCATTGCGCCGCTTGCCGAACGGATGAACGAACCCCTCTGGCTGCTGACCTTTCGGGATGTCTCGCAGGCGCGTCGCATCGATCGCATGCGTTCCGATTTCGTCGCCAATGCCAGCCACGAGTTGCGCACGCCGCTCGCCTCGCTGCGCGGCTTCATCGAGACCCTGCAGGGGCCGGCCAAGAACGACGTGAAGGCGCATGAACGCTTCCTCGGCATCATGCACGAACAGGCGACGCGCATGAGCCGCCTTGTCGACGATCTGCTGTCGCTCTCCCGCCTTGAACTGCGCTCGAACCTGACGCCGGACCAGACCGTCGATCTCGTGCCGCTGCTCGGCCATGTGCGCGACAGCCTGCAGCCGCTCGCCTCCGACCTCGGCGTGGAGGTCGTGCTGGACCTGCCCAAACATCCCGTAACCGTGCCGGGTGAGCGCGACGAGCTGGTCGAGGTCTTTGAAAACCTCATCGAGAATGCCTGCAAGTACGGCCAGGAAGGCAAGCGGGTCGACGTGGTTCTGTCCGGTGGCGGCGATGTCCCGGTCGAGCTCTCCGTCACCGATTTCGGCCCCGGCATACCCCCGGAACACGTGCCGCGCATCACCGAACGTTTCTACCGGGTTAACGTGGAAGCGAGCCGGTCCAAGAAGGGCACAGGCCTCGGTCTGGCCATCGTCAAGCACATCCTCACCCGCCACCGGGCACGTCTCGTGGTGAAGTCCGAGGTGGGCAAGGGCACGGTCTTTACCGTCAAGTTCTGACACAAAGGGCGACGCTTTCGTCGTGTCGATAAAAATAGACAAGCAATTTCAATTGCTTGATGTGTCACAAATGTTTCGTCAAACTGACATAAAAGAGAGGGCGAACGGGGGCTAGAGAAGAGCCGCCGGTCAACGGCAGAGAGCGCAGAACAGCGCACCACACATGTCCTCTTCGGGAGAACCCAGATGAAATCTCTTAAGCTCACTGTTGCGGCGCTCGTTGCCTCCGCCGCATTCGCAGGCGTTGCCGTTGCGCGCGACCAGGTCCAGATCGCCGGCTCCTCCACCGTTCTTCCCTATGCCAAGATTGTCGCCGAGACGTTCGGCGAGACCTTCCCCGACTTCAAGACCCCGATCGTCGAATCCGGCGGCTCCTCGGGCGGTCTGAAGGAATTCTGCAAGGGCGTCGGCCCGAACACCATCGACATCGCCAACTCCTCGCGCCCGATCAAGGACAGCGAAGTTGAGGCCTGCAAGGCGGCCGGCGTGACCGAGATCCAGGAAGTCAAGATCGGCTATGACGGCATCGTCTTCGCCACCGACAGCGGCAATGCCGACCTGAAGCTCGAGCCGAAGGACCTTTACCAGGCGCTCGCCGCCGAAGTCGTCGTCGACGGCAAGCTTGTTGCAAACCCCTACAAGAAGTGGTCGGAAGTCAACAAGGACCTGCCGGACGCCGAAATCGCCGCCTACATCCCGGGCGAAAAGCACGGCACCCGCGAAGTCTTCGAAGAGAAGATCCTCGCCAAGGGCTGCAAGGACTCGGGCGCCCAGGACGTCATCAAGGCTGCCGTTGCCGATGAAAAGGAACAGCATTCCAAGTGCGTCGCCGTTCGCAAGGACGGTCTCGCTGTCGACATCGACGGCGACTACACGGAAACGCTCGCCCGTATCGCCGCCAACAAGTCCGGTATCGGCGTGTTCGGCCTGTCCTTCTACGAAAACAACGCCGACAAGCTGAAGGTTGCCACCGTCAGCGGCATCGTTCCGTCGACCGAGACGATCGCTTCCGGCGAATACCCGGTTTCCCGTCCGCTGTTCTTCTACGTCAAGAAGGCGCATCTCGGCGTCATCCCGGGCCTGAAGGAATATGTCGAGTTCTTCACGAGCGACGACATGATCGGCCCGGACTCCCCGCTGGCTGAATACGGCCTCGTCGCCGCTCCGGATGCCGAGCGCGAAGAGATCCGCAAGGCCTTCGTCGACGGCAAGATCATGTAACTGGCTTCGGCCGGCGCGGTTTCTCTCAGGAGAGGCCGCGCCGGCCGCTCTCTTTCGGGCGGTTTTGCCCGCGTCTGTCGAAAGGTCGGGGCGGGTGGTCTCGCCGGGAGAATTTCCTCAATGAGTATTTCCCTTCTTCTGCTCGTCGTCGCCGTGATCGGCGTGGTGGGCTATCTTATTGGCAGCTGGCGCGCCAACGCGCTTGCCGGCGGCAAGCTTTCCAATCTTCATTCCCGGCCGGGTTACTACGGCTCCTTCGTCGCCATCTGGTCCATGCTTCCGGCCATCGCCCTCCTGTTGGTCTGGATCATTGCGAGCCCGATCTATATCGGCTCGACGGTTCGCGCCGGCTTTCCCGATGAGGTGAAGGCCGAGCCGCAGGCGACGCAGAACCTCAACTACAACATGATCGGCGCCATCGCCCGCGGCTTCAAGCTGCTCTCCGCCGAGGAGCGCGATGCGCTGTTCAAGGACGGTGCCGCCGCCCGCCAGGTGCTCGGCAGCAAGGGCGTGCCGCTCGCCGCGGATCCTGCGCCCTACATGCTGACGGCTGCCGACGATCTCAACCGCATGACGACGGCAAGCAGCACCTTCCTGTCGATCCTGGTCGTGGTTGCCGCACTTGCCGGCGGCGCCTTCGCCTACCGCGCGATCGCGCCGAAGTTCCGCGCCCGCAACCGCGTCGAAGGCGTCATGCTGGTCGGCCTCATCGTTGCTTCGTCGATCGCGATCCTGACGACAGTCGGCATCGTTGCCTCGATGGCGACGGAGGCGATCAGCTTCTTCAACATGGTTCCGGCCTGGGAATTCTTCTTCGGCACGACCTGGGATCCGCGTTTCGCTGCTGCCGGTGCCACGGATTCCTCCGGTCAGTTCGGCCTGATCCCGCTGCTTGCCGGCACGCTTTACATCGGCTTCGTCGCCATGCTCGTCGCTGTGCCGGTCGGTCTCTTCGCCGCCATCTACATGTCGGAATACGCCTCGCGCACGGTCCGCTCGATCGCCAAGCCACTGCTCGAAGTGCTCGCCGGCATCCCGACCATCGTGTACGGCTTCTTTGCCCTCATCACGGTCGGCCCGTTCCTGCGCGACATCTCCGCCCAGCTGAACGGCCTCGTCACCGGCAACTATGCCAACTTCATCCAGGCGCAGAGTGTGCTGACCGCCGGCATCGTCATGGGCATCATGCTGATCCCCTATGTCTCCTCGCTGTCGGACGATATCATCACCGCCGTTCCGCGCGCCCTGCGTGATGGTTCGCTCGGCCTCGGCGCGACGCGGTCGGAGACCATCAAGCGCGTCATCCTGCCGGCCGCCCTGCCGGGCATCGTCGGTGCGCTGCTGATGACCGCCTCGCGTGCCGTCGGCGAAACCATGATCGTGGTGCTTGCCGCCGGTGTTGCCGCCCGCATGCAGCTCAACCCCTTCGAACCGATGACGACGGTGACGGTCAAGATCGTCAATCAGCTGACGGGCGACCTCGAATTCACCTCGCCTCAGACGCTGGTGGCCTTCGCGCTCGGCATCACGCTCTTCGTCATCACGCTCTGCCTTAACATCTACGCCCTCTACATCGTGCGCAAATACCGGGAGCAGTACGAATGAGCCAGGTCTCCACGAGCCCTTCGATGGCCGCCCTCGGCGTTGCCGCCAAACCCGAACGCCGCGATATCGGCCTTGGTCGCCGCTATGCCGCCGAACGCCGCTTCCGCCTCTACGGCATGGCTGCGATCGCCTTCGGTCTGCTCTTCCTGTTCCTCCTGCTGTTTTCGGTCGTCTCCAAGGGCTACACCGCGTTCCAGCAGACGATGATCACCATTCCGGTCGAGTTCTCCGAACAGGTCATCGACAAGAACAACGAGCGTGCCACCAACCCGCAGAAGCTGGTTACGGCGAACTACCCGATCGTTGCCCGCAATGCGCTCGCCAAGGTGCTGGGCGTCGACGAAAAGGACCGGGCCGGCCTGAAGGCGGTCAACGGCATGATTTCGGACAGCGTCCGCGTGCAGTTGCGCGATCTCGTCACCGCCGATCCCGCGATCATCGGCACGACGAAGACCGTGACGTTCCTTGCCCATGGTGACCTCGACTCCGCCTTCAAGGGCCAGATCGATCTCGCTGTGCCGGAAACGAACCGCAAGGTCTCCGACAAGCAGGTCGGCTGGATGAACACGCTCGCCGAAAGCGGCGCGCTCGCCAAACATTTCAACACCGGCCTCTTCACCAATGGCGCATCGAGCCGTCCGGAGGCTGCCGGCGTTGGCGTCGCAGCGATCGGCTCGCTCTACATGATGCTGATCGTGCTCGTGCTCTCCCTGCCGATCGGTGTCGCTGCCTCGATCTATCTGGAGGAGTTCGCTCCGAAGAACCGGTTCACGGACCTTATCGAGGTGAACATCAACAACCTCGCCGCCGTACCGTCCATCGTCTACGGTCTTCTCGGCCTTGCTGTCTTCGTCAACTTCGCGGGCTTCCCGCGCTCGGCGGCCCTCGTCGGCGGCCTGGTGCTGACCCTCATGACGCTGCCGACGATCATCATCGCGACCCGTGCCGCGCTGAAAGCCGTGCCGCCATCGATCCGCTCGGCTGCGCTTGGCCTCGGTGCCTCGAAGATGCAGACCGTGTTCCACCATGTCCTGCCGCTTGCGATGCCCGGCATCCTGACGGGCACGATCATCGGTCTTGCTCACGCACTCGGTGAAACTGCCCCGCTGCTTCTCATCGGCATGGTCGCCTTCGTCGCCGATGTTCCGGCAACGCCGATGGACCCTGCGACGGCGCTTCCGGTGCAGATCTACATGTGGGCCAACGAGGCGGAACGCGCCTTCGTCGAGCGCACCTCCGGAGCCATCATCGTGCTCCTCATCTTCCTCATCCTCATGAATGTTGGCGCCATCCTGTTGCGCCGCCGTTTCGAACGGCGCTGGTAGAAGGACCGGTCATATGAACATGATGTCAGAAGCAGCAGTCGAGAAAGCGCTGGACAAGAAAATGAATGACATTTCCTACAAGATGATCGGCAAGGACGTCTCGGTCTATTACGGCGAGAAGCGCGCCCTCTACGATGTGAACCTCAATGTTCGCGAAAACACGGTGACCGCCCTTATCGGCCCGTCGGGCTGCGGCAAGTCGACCTTCCTGCGCACGCTGAACCGCATGAACGACACGATCGACGGTTGCCGCGTCACCGGTCGCATCACGCTCGATACGGACGATATCTACGATCCGAACATCGACGTCGTGGAGCTGCGTGCCCGCGTCGGCATGGTCTTCCAGAAGCCGAACCCGTTCCCGAAGTCGATCTACGAGAACGTCGCTTATGGCCCGCGTATCCACGGTCTCGCCAAGGGGAAGGCCGACATGGACGCCATCGTCGAGCAGAGCCTTCAGAAGGCCGGCCTGTGGAACGAGGTGAAGGATCGCCTGCATGAAGGCGGCACGGGCCTTTCCGGCGGCCAGCAGCAGCGCCTCTGCATCGCCCGCGCCGTCGCCGTCAGCCCGGAAGTCATCCTCATGGACGAGCCCTGCTCGGCGCTCGACCCGATCGCGACCGCCAAGGTCGAGGAACTGATCCATGAACTGCGCGCGAACTTCACCATCGTCATCGTGACGCACTCGATGCAGCAGGCGGCCCGCGTCTCGCAGCGCACCGCCATGTTCCACCTCGGCAACCTCGTCGAGGAGAACGACACCGACAAGATGTTCACCAACCCGGATGACCAGCGCACGCAGGACTACATCATGGGCCGCTTCGGCTGACGCCTTCGTCGCCGAGCATCCCTGGAACCCGAGCGCATTAAGGACTGAGCCATGTCATCGAGCCACATCGTCTCCATCTACGACGAAGAACTGAAATACCTCTCCCGCCGCATCTCCGAAATGGGCGGCACCGCCGAGCAGATGGTCGCCGATTCCGTCCGCGCTCTCGTCACGACCGACGCGGCGCTGGCCCAGAAGGTGATCTCCGAGGACGTCATCCTTGATACGGCAGAGCGCCAGATCAACGACAAGGCGATCGTCACCATCGCCAAGCGCCAGCCGATGGCGGCGGACCTGCGCGAAATCATGGGCGCGATCCGTATCGCGGCCGAACTGGAGCGCGTCGGCGATCTCGGAAAGAACACCGCCAAGCGCGTCATCGCCGTCCAGAGCTCGGGCATGCCCCGCAAGCTGGCCCGCGGCTTGGAGCATCTCGCCGAGCTCGCGCTGATGCAGCTCAAGGAAGTGCTCGACGTCTATGCCACCCGCTCGATCGAGAAGGCCAAGGCGATCCGCGAGCGCGACGACGAGATCGATGCGATCTATACCTCGCTGTTCCGCGAACTCCTGACCTACATGATGGAAGACCCGCGCAACATCACGCCCTGCACGCATCTCCTGTTCTGCGCCAAGAACATCGAGCGCATCGGCGACCACGCGACCAACATCGCCGAAACCATCTACTACATGGCAACAGGCTCGCAGCCGGAAGGTGAGCGTCCGAAGGACGATACCTCGACCTCCGTCGTCGCGGCCGATGTCGCCGACGCGTCCGAGTAAAGAGCAAGGTTCAACTCCATGGTGCCCAGAATTGCCGTCGTGGAAGACGAGGAGGCCCTGAGCGTTCTCCTCCGTTACAATCTGGAAGCGGAAGGTTTCGAGGTCGATACGATCCTGAACGGTGACGAGGCCGAGATGCGCTTGCAGGAGCGCATGCCGGATCTCCTCATCCTCGACTGGATGCTTCCGGGCGTTTCCGGCATCGAGCTGTGCCGACGCCTGCGCCAGCGCCCGGAAACCGAACGTCTGCCGATCATCATGCTGACGGCGCGCGGCGAGGAGAGCGAGCGCGTGCGCGGGCTTGCCACCGGTGCGGACGACTATGTCGTCAAGCCCTTCTCGACGCCGGAACTGGTTGCCCGCGTGCGGGCGATGCTGCGCCGTGCCAAGCCCGAGGTTGTCTCGACGGTGCTGCGCTGCGGCGACATCGAGCTCGACCGCGAGACGCACCGCGTCCATCGTCGCACCCGCGAGGTCCGCCTTGGCCCGACGGAGTTCCGCCTTCTGGAGTTCCTGATGACCTCGCCCGGCCGCGTCTTCTCGCGCTCGCAACTTCTCGACGGGGTCTGGGGCCATGACATTTATGTCGACGAGCGCACCGTCGACGTGCATGTCGGGCGTCTGCGGAAGGCGCTCAACTTCGCCAACATGCAGGACGTCATCCGCACGGTCCGCGGCGCCGGCTATTCGCTGGAAACCTGAGCGAACGGAATTCCTCCCAAGGACGGAAATGGGCCCTCAGGGGCCTGTTTGCGTTTTGGGGGAATAGTAGAGGCACCACCATCTCAAACGAAAACGGACCCTTTCGGGTCCGCATCGCATTTTCTGCCGTGGTAGATGTTATCGCATCCGGCGGCGCTCGGCCGAGGGCTGGTAGGCGAGGCGCTGGTGGTAGGTGCAGTAGGGCGAATTGTCGGGGGACTCGTTGCCGCAGAAGTGGAAGTCGTCGTTGAGCGGGTCTCCGATCGGCCACTTGCAGGTGCGCTCGGTGAGCTGGGTCAGCTCGAGACGACGCGACATCGGTACGACCACGTTGTTGCGGTTGGCCGGAACCGGAAGGGTCTCGGCCTGCATTTCGAAATCGGCGTCGATCTCTTCCTTGACAATGGCGTTGCCGGCCGGACGGGCGACCGGGCGGGCGGCGACGGGACGGGCAGCGAAGTTCGACGGACGCGGCGTCGCCGGAGCCGGACGCTTGGCGCGTGTCGCGGTCTGGGTGCCGCCGGCCTTGGCGCGACCGGGCAGATTCAGCCGGTGCACCTTGCCGATGACGGCATTGCGGCTGACGCCGCCGAGCTGCGCCGCGATCTGGCTCGCGCTCAGGCCCTCGCTCCAGAGCTTCTTGAGTTTCTCGACGCGCTCGTCTGTCCAGTTCATGTTTTTGTCTCCGCTCGGCGTTCAGGATGCGGGAATCCCTCGTCGTGCTCCGGACGGGTCCGGAACCTGAACGCCCTAACTCTCTTGCTGACTAGTTCCGCCGCATGCAGTCTAGTAATTGGTCTTTAACCTAGAGACCGGTGGACTCTGTGACAAGAGTCGCCGGAATCCGGGCGAATCGATTTCGGAGTTTTCCCCAACTTGCTGGTCGGGTGTGACTCGATAGAGACACCTTCCATGCGCGTCGCGAATCCTCACCTTGCGGGATGTTCAGCGCCATTTCGGGTGCGATTTTGTTGACATCCCAACATGAAATGCTGATAGTGCGGCATGCCGCCGAAAGGCGGCTTTTGGTTTTTCTGAGGCTTGGAAAAGTCAAGTTGCATTTCTGTTTTTCCGCATCTCTTTTCGGAGGATCCACGCATGGCCGATGTCGCGCCGCTCTATGAAACCTACATGCGTGCGCCGCTCCGGTTCACGCGCGGGGAGGGCGTGTGGCTGACCACCGAAGATGGCGAGCGATATCTCGATTTTGCCGCCGGTGTTGCCGTCAACTCGCTCGGCCATGCGCATCCTCATCTCGTCGCCGCGCTGAAGGAGCAGGCCGACAAGGTCTGGCACCTGTCGAACCTCTATGAGGTTCCGGGCCAGGAAAGCCTCGGCAGCCGGCTGACGCAGGCCACGTTCGCCGACAAGGTGTTCTTCACCAATTCAGGTGCAGAGGCGCTGGAATGTGCGATCAAGACCGCCCGGCGCTACCATTTTGCCAAGGGCCATCCCGGCAAGTACCACATCATCACCTTCGAGGGTGCCTTCCACGGGCGCACGATCGCGACGATCGCCGCCGGCGGTCAGGAAAAATACATCGAGGGCTTCGGCCCCAAGGCGCCGGGCTTTCTCAAGGTCCCCTTCGGCGACATCACGGCCGTCAAGGACGCGATCACCGAGGAAACGGCCGGTATCCTGATCGAGCCGGTGCAGGGCGAGGGCGGGCTGCGCCCGGTGTCGAAGGAGTTCATGCAGGAGCTGCGCCAGCTCTGTGACGAATACGGCCTGCTGCTCATCCTCGATGAGGTGCAGACCGGCGTCGGTCGCACGGGGCGGCTCTTCGCTCACGAATGGGCAGGGGTCGCGCCTGACATCATGGCGATTGCCAAGGGTATCGGCGGCGGTTTCCCGCTCGGTGCCTGCCTTGCCACGAACGAGGCGGCGGCCGGCATGGTTGCCGGTACGCACGGCTCTACCTATGGCGGCAACCCGCTTGCCATGGCCGTCGGCAACGCCGTGTTGGACGTGGTGCTGGAAGACGGCTTTCTCGAGCATGTGCGTGATGTCGCGCTCGTCTTCCGCCAGGGGCTGGCCGCGCTGAAGGATCGCTTCCCCGATGTCATCGAGGATGTCCGCGGCGAGGGCCTGATGCTCGGCATCAAGGCAAAAATCCCGGTCGCCGATCTCCTGAAGGGCGTGCGGGCGGAAAACCTGCTTGCCGTGCCGGCCGGCGACAATGTGCTGCGACTGCTGCCGCCGTTGACCGTGACCGCGGAGGAAGCGCGCGAGGGGCTTGCCCGCATCGAGCGCGCTGCGGAAAAACTCACGGCTGCCAAGGCCGCATAGGCCTGCAGCGCCGTGCGTCGTGATGGCGCGCCAGGGGCGCTGCAGCCACAAAAGGATCCCGGGACAGACAGGACATATCATGGCCAAGCATTTTCTCGATCTTTCCGCCGTTTCGGAAAGCGATCTTCGCGTCATCATGGACGATGCGCACACGCGCAAGGCTGCCAGCAAGGCTGGCACGGAAGCCAAGCCGCTTGCCGGCAAGATGCTTGCGATGATCTTCGAGAAGCCCTCCACGCGAACCCGCGTCTCCTTTGACGTCGGCATGCGTCAGCTCGGCGGCGAGACGCTGTTCCTGTCGGGTACGGAAATGCAGCTTGGCCGCGCCGAGACGATCGGCGACACGGCGAAGGTCCTGTCGCGCTATGTCGATGCCATCATGATCCGCACGACGGACCATGCACGCATGCTGGAGCTTGCCGAACACGCCACCGTGCCCGTCATCAACGCGCTGACGGACATGACGCATCCCTGCCAGATCATGGCCGACATCATGACCTTCGAGGAGCATCGCGGCTCCACCAAGGGCAAGACCTTCGCCTGGACGGGGGACGGCAACAATGTACTGCATTCCTTTGTCGAGGGTTCCGCCCGCTTCGGCTACAAGATGAAGATGGCCGTGCCGATGGGCTCCGAGCCGGACGACAAGATCCTGAACTGGGCGCGCGACAATGGCGGCGACATCCTGCTCGGCCATGATCCCGAGGCGATCGTCGACGGCGTCGACCTCGTCGTCACCGACTGCTGGGTGTCGATGAACCAGGAGCATCGCGCCCGTGGCCACAACATCTTCCAGCCCTACCAGGTCAACAAGCAGCTGATGGAGCGCGCCGGCAAGGATGCGCTCTTCATGCACTGCCTGCCCGCCCACCGCGGCGAAGAGGTGACCGACGAGGTGATCGACGGCCCGCAGTCCGTGGTCTTCGACGAGGCGGAAAACCGCCTCCATGCGCAGAAGTCGATCCTCGCCTGGTGCTTCGGCGTCGTCTGACGCTCATCTTGAAAAATGCCGCCAGCGGCACGATCTAGGGGCCATCACGGAGCGTCGCGAGGCGCTTTCTCTGGCGCATGCCTGCCCGGTGTGGAATGATCGGGCAAGAGCGAGCGCGATATCACGGTAGAACGCCTGTCGGCAGCAGGCCGGGCCCATGGCCTCGGCGGGGCCGAAGCGTGCAAGGAGCAGAATGATGATGATGGCTGAAAATGCCCTGAAACTCGGTGAGCCCGGTTTTACCGGCGATGACCATGTCCTGCCGTTCCAGGTGGATGGCCTTGATGTGCGCGGCCGCGCCGTGCAGCTTGGCCCGATGCTCGACGGCATTCTCGGTCGGCACGACTATCCCGCGCCCGTCGCCCGGCTGCTTGCCGAGGCGATCACGCTCACCGTGCTGCTCGGCACCTCGCTGAAATTCGAGGGCAAGCTGATCGTCCAGACGAAGGGCGACGGCCCTGTCGATCTGCTGGTGGCCGATTTCTCCGCTCCGGAAAATGTCCGCGCCTACGCCCGCTTCGACCAGGCGGCGCTTGACGCTGCGATTGCCGCCGGTGCAACGGAGCCGCATGAGCTTCTCGGCAAGGGTATTCTCGCCTTCACCATCGACCAGGGCGCGCATACCCAGCGTTACCAGGGCATCGTGCCGCTCGACGGACATACGCTGGAGGAGATCGCCGGCGTCTATTTCCGCCAGTCGGAGCAGATTCCGACCAAGGTGCGCCTCGGCGTTGCCGAACTCTACGACCGCGATGCCGCTGGCAAGGCGCGCCATCGCTGGCGAGCGGGCGGCATGGTCGCGCAGTTCCTGCCTCAGGCGCCGGAGCGCATGCGCCAGGCCGATCTTCCGGGCGGCGACGGCGAGGAGGCCGGGCACAAGATCGCCGATGACGACAACTGGGCCGAAGCCAAGGCCATGGTCGAAACGATCGACGCAGACGAGCTGACAGATCCCACTGTCGGCACCGAACGGCTGCTGTTCCGCCTTTTCCACGAGCGGGGCGTGCGCGTCTACCAGCCGCAGCAGGTCTTCGACCGCTGCTCCTGTTCGCGCGAGAAGCTGAAGGGTGTTCTGGCCGGTCTCAGTGCCGAGGAAATCGCGCATACCGCCGACGACAAGGGCGAGATCGCGGTCACCTGTGAGTTCTGCTCGACGACCTACCGCTTCGAGGCGGCGGAAGTCCTGCCGCAGTAGGGGGATTTTCTCCGCCCTCAGTTGAGGGTACGCGCCTGCCCTGGCGTATCCAGTGAAAAGGCGGGAATGGCGACGTCGAAGGCTTCGCCGTTCTCCGCTTCCATACGGTAGCGGCCGAACATGATGCCCGAGGGCGTTTCGAGCGGGCAGCCGGAAGAGTACTCGTAAGTATCGCCGGGGCGCAGCACCGGCTGCTCGCCGATGACGCCGGGGCCGTTCACTTCATCGACCTGGCCGTTCTGGTCGGTAATGTGCCAGTAGCGTGTCATCAGCCTGACGGCGACGTCGGAATGGTTTGCGATGACCACCCGGTATCCCCACACATAGCGGCTGTCGTCGGGGTCGGACTGGTCGGCCAGGTAATACGGCTCTACGGTCACTTCGATGTCGCGGGTCAGCGCACGATACATAGGCAAGCCTTGAACTGATTAGCTTCTGCTATTCTACACGAATGTGGTTTCGTCAAGGATAAGCAGAGAAAGCACCGGCCTCCTCGGCCGGTGCTTCCGTATTTGTCCATCGCTCTGGCGAAGGGCTCAGGCCTTGACCCTGGAAAGTGCCCGCGCGAAATCCTCGAGCAGGTCTTCGCTGTCCTCGATACCCGCCGAAAGGCGCACCGTGCCGGCCGAAATGCCGAGCTCGGCGCGCGCCTCGTCGGTGAGGTTCTTGTGCGTCGTCGTCGCCGGATGGGTGATGAGGCTCTTGGCGTCGCCAAGATTGTTGGAGATCTTTACGACCTCCAGCGCGTCCTGCAGTGCGAAGGCCGCGTCCTTGCCGCCCTTCAACTCGAAGCAGACGAGCGTCGAGCCGCCCGTCATCTGCTTGGCGATGATGTCGGCCTGCGGATGGTCCCTGCGGCCCGGATAGATCACGCGGGCGACCTGGCTCTGGTCGGCGAGGAAGTCCGCGATGCGGCTCGCATTCTCGGTTTGCTGCTTGACGCGAAGCGGCAGCGTTTCGATGCCCTTCAGAAGCGTCCAGGCATTGAACGGCGACATGGCCGGGCCCGTGTGGCGGAAGTAGTCGTGCAGGTTCTCGTCGATCCACTGCTTGTCCGAAAGCACCACGCCGCCAAGGCAGCGGCCCTGGCCGTCGATATGCTTGGTGGCCGAATAGACGACGACATGCGCGCCGAGCTCCAGCGGCTTCTGGAAGAGCGGTGTCGCAAAGACGTTGTCGACCACGACCTTGGCGCCGATCTGGTTGGCGAGTTTGGCGACGCCCGCAATGTCGATCACTTCGAGCGTCGGGTTGGTCGGGCTTTCGAGGAAGAACACCTTGGTGTTCTTCTGGATGGCCTTTTCCCAGTTGGAAAGGTCGCGGCCGTCGACCAGCGTGCATTCGATGCCGTATTTCGGCGCGAGCGTCTCGACCACCCAGCGGCAGGAGCCGAAGAGCGCACGGGCGGCCACGATATGGTCACCGGCCTTGAGCTGGCAGAGGATTGCGGCGGTAACCGCGGCCATGCCTGACGCGGTGGCGCGCGCATCTTCGGCACCTTCCAGCATGCACATGCGCTTTTCGAACATGTCGTTGGTCGGGCTGCCGTAGCGGGCGTAGATGAAACCGTCGGTTTCGCCCTTGAAGCGGGCTTCGGCCGCCGCCGAGGTGTCGTAGACGAAGCCTTGCGTGAGGAAGATTGCTTCTGCGGTTTCACCGTGCTGGGAGCGGGTGGTTCCGCCGTGAACGAGTTGGGTGGCCGGGCGCCAAGACTTGCTCATGTGATCGTCGCCTTCAAACAAAAAAACCGGCCGCAAAAGCAGGCCGGTTTCGAACCCGGCCTTTTTAGCTACTTGTTTTACGTGGCTGCAAGCCGGCCGGCCAAATCACCACGGGATAATCTGCTAATACTGCGCCCCCGCGCTTGCGTCAATTGGCGGCATTTGGTTTTGTGCGGGCCTTCCGGGTATTGTTCCGAAACGTGGGCATCGGCTTTCGGAAGAAACGATACGAAAAGCAGGCGGCCGGAGCATCTGGCCCGCTGCTGTGACGGGACGGTATGACGATGAGTGGTTCTGCAACGCGCAGCACGGGCATTCTGGCGGACAGCGCCATTCGCGGCTTGTTCGAAAGTGGCCGGCTGAAGAGCGAGGCTGCGCTGGATGACGACCAGATCCAGCCTGCAAGTCTCGACCTGCGGCTCGGCGCAAGGGCTTTTCGCGTCCGGGCGAGTTTCCTGCCGGGGCCGTCCCACCTCGTTGCCGACAAGCTCGACCGGCTGCAGCTGCACGTCATCGACCTCACCGACGGCGCGGTGCTGGAGACGGGTTGCGTCTATATCGTGCCGCTGATGGAAAGCCTCGACCTGCCGGCGGAACTGGCGGCTTCCGCCAATCCGAAGAGCTCCACCGGCCGCCTCGACATCTTCACCCGCGTCATCACCGATCGCGCGCAGGAATTCGACAAGATTCCAGCCGGCTATTCCGGCCCGCTCTATCTCGAGATCTCACCACGCACCTTCCCCATCGTCGTGCGTCGCGGTTCGCGTCTGTCGCAGGTACGCTTTCGCAAGGGCAATGCCCTGCTCGGTGAAAGCGAGCTGCTCGCCCTCCACGGCACGGACACGCTTGTCGCCAGCGAGACGCCGAACGTCTCCGGCGGCGGCATCGCGCTTTCCATCGACCTCAAGGGCACCGGCCCGGACGGGCTCATCGGCTATCGCGGCAAGCACCACACGTCCGTCGTCGATGTCGACCGCAAGAACCAGCATGACATCTTCGATTTCTGGGAGCCGCTGTTCAGCCGCGGCCGCAACGAACTGATCCTCGATCCCGACGAGTTCTATATCCTCGTCTCCCGCGAGGCCGTTCACGTCCCGCCGCTCTATGCCGCCGAAATGACCCCCTTCGATCCGCTCGTCGGCGAATTCCGCGTCCATTATGCCGGCTTCTTCGATCCCGGCTTCGGTCATGCCCCGGCGGGCGGCTCCGGCAGCCGCGCCGTCTTGGAAGTGCGCAGCCATGAAGTGCCCTTCATCCTGGAGCACGGTCAGATCGTCGGCCGCCTCGTCTACGAGCACATGCTGGGTGCGCCCGAAGGCCTCTACGGTTCCGGCCTCGGCTCAAACTATCAGGCGCAGGGCCTGAAGCTGTCGAAGCATTTCCGCGTCGGATAACGCCAATTTCACAAGAGCTTGCGCCGGTCGTATCGTGGCCGGCGCCCTGCCGTGACCATCGGTCCGGCAGGGTGTTTCTCGCATTTCATTTTCTGCTTTACAAATTAAGTTAAACGTTTTTATTATGATATAAACGTTTAACAAGGGCTGGGGAGCCCGGACGTTTCGCCGACAGGGAGGACGCCGTTGGCATCGATCCGCATCGAAAATCTCCGAAAAGGTTTTGGCGCTCTGGAGGTGCTGAAGGGTATCGACCTTGAAATCGCCGATGGTGAATTCGTCTGTTTCCTCGGCCCCTCGGGCTGCGGCAAGAGCACGTTGCTGCGCTCCATTGCCGGTCTCGAGGAGCTGGATGGCGGCGCCATCCGCCTCGGCGAGCGCGATATCACCCATGTGCCTTCCGCCAAGCGCGACATCGCCATGGTTTTCCAGAATTATGCGCTCTACCCGCATATGAACGTGCGGAAAAACCTCTCCTTCGGTCTCGCGCTGAACGGCATGAAGCGTGACGAGATCGACCGCCGCGTCGAAGGCGCCGCGGATATCCTTCGCATCAAGGAGCTGCTGGCCCGCAAGCCGCGCCAGCTCTCCGGCGGTCAGCGCCAGCGTGTCGCCATCGGTCGCGCCATCGTGCGCGAGCCGAAACTCTTCCTGCTCGACGAGCCGCTGTCGAACCTCGATGCGGGCCTGCGCGTCACCATGCGCGTCGAGCTTGCCGCGCTGCATGCCCGTCTCGGCGCAACGATGATCTATGTGACGCATGACCAGGTCGAGGCGATGACGCTCTCCGATCGTGTCGTCGTGCTCGACAAGGGCAAGGTCAGCCAGTTCGGCACGCCTCTGGAGCTGTTTTATCAGCCCGCCAACCTCTTTGTCGCCGGCTTCATCGGCTCGCCGCGCATGAATTTCGTGGAGGCGGAGGTCGCGGGGCAGGAAGGCACGCACATCACGCTGTCGGGCGGCGGCCTGAAGCAGCCGGTCGTCTTCGAAGCCGACGCCACCCCGGCGATTGCCGGCAAGGTCACGCTCGGCATCCGGCCGGACAGGATCGAGATCGTCCCGGCCAGTGAAGGGGAGCTTGCCGGCACTGTGCGCCTCGTCGAGCGGCTCGGTACGGAAAGCCACGTCCATCTGAGCCTCGAGGACGGCCGCGACATGACGGCGGTGGTGCGCGGCACGCATCCGGTCGCCAACGGCGAAACGGTCCATCTCTGCCTGCCGCCGCAGCATTGCTACCTGTTCGACGCGGAAGGCCGGGCAGTGCACCGCCGCCTCGATGCGGAGACCGAGGCGCTCATCGTCAACGAAAAGGGGAAGCGGGTCGCCTGACCTGCCAAAGGAGGAAATGGAATGAGGAAGAACACGACAGTCATCGCCGGTTCGCTGGCTGCCTTCCTGTTGGCGGGCAGCGTGTCGGCGCATGCCGAAGACGTGCTGCGCTTCGCGACCTGGGATTCCGACGAGAGCCTTGCCATCCAGCAGGCCATCGCGAAGAAGTTCGAGGAGAAGCATCCGGGCGTGAAGGTGCAGGTTGAGCCCTATGCCGATGGCTACGACCAGAAGCTCGTCGCTGCCTTCGGCGCGGGCAGCCCGCCCGACGTCATGTATATGTGGAACTTCCCGCAATACTACACGTCGCTGATGCCGCTCGACGATCTGATCGCCAGGGACGCCGCCGAGATCAAGCCGGACGACATTCCGCAAGGTCTGATGAACACGACCCGCGTCGAGGGCAAGACCTATGGCATGCCGGCGGGTTTCACGACCCAGGTCGTGTTCTACAACAAGGACATGTTCAAGGCGGCGGGTGTCGAAGAGCCGAAGGACGGCTGGACCTGGGACGATCTGCGCGCCAAGGCGGCGAAGTTCCGCAACAAGGAGAACAAGGTCTACGGCTTTGCGGTCGACGCGAAGCCGGATCCCTATGATTTCGAACAGTTCCTCTGGTCGAACGGCACGAAGTACATCTCTGACGACGGCAAGACGATCGATGGCAACATGAACAGCGAAGCGGCGGTTCAGGTGCTCGACATGTTCGGCGACATGGCGAAGAAGGAAGAGGCTGCCACGCTGCATGTGGGTGACGACACGTCCGGCGATACGCTCTTCAAGGGTGGCAAGATCGCCATGTTCCAGAGTGCCATGTGGTCGAAGTCGGGTATCGATTCCGCCGGCTTCAGCTACGGTGTCGCGCCGTTGCCAAAATTCGGCGACAAGCCGGCCCATTCGGCGCTCGGTGTTTCGGCCATGTCGATCGCGAAGGATGCCAAGCAGCCGGATCTTGCCTGGGAGTTCGTCAAGTTCTTCTCCTCGCCGGAGGCGGTTGCCATGCGCACCAATGACCTTCCGGTCCGCACCAGCGTGGCGGAAGGGAAGGGCATGACCAAGGACCCGGTCTACAAGCCGTTCTTCGATATCCTCGCGACTTCCAACACCGAGACACACGCCTTCCTGAAGAGCCGGAACTGGGGCAAGGTGCAGGACAACCTCGCCCGCGCCATCGAGGCGACGATGATCGACCAGGGCAACGCCAAGGCGCATCTCGACGACGCCGTGAAGCGCTCGCAACGTTTCCTGAAGTAATCCCGCCTCCTTGCTGTCCCCTTCTCTCTACCGGGAGAAGGGGCAGAAGGCGCCCTTTTCGTTCCAAAGCGAAATCCTGGGGGAGTGAAACGTGACCATTGCTACAACCGTACCCGAGGTCGTGCAGAAACGGCGATCCACCTTCTCGCGCCATCTGACGGCCTATCTGTTCATTTCCCCGTGGATCCTGGGTTTTCTGTTTTTTACCCTTGGCCCGCTGCTCTTCTCGCTCACCATGAGTTTTCATGACTGGCCGGTCGTCGGCGAGCGCACCTTCATCGGCTTCGACAACTACCGGACGATGCTGTTCGACGACCCGCAATTCTGGGAAAGCCTCTGGATCACGGTGAAGTTTGCCGCGATCTACGTGCCCTTCAACATCGTCATGTCCTTCCTCGTCGCGCTGATGCTGCATCACGCGACCTTTGCCAGCGGCTTCTTCCGGACGGCCTTCTACCTCCCGAGCGTCATTTCCGGCGTCGCGCTGGTGACGATCTGGAGCTGGATCTACAGTCGCGAATATGGTCTCCTGAACTTCATGCTGTCGCTCGTCGGCGTGGACGGGCCGAACTGGCTCGGCGAACCTGGCCTTGCCATCGTCGCCATCATCATCGCCAGCCTCTGGGGGTTCGGCGGCACCATGCTGATCCTGCTGACGGGCCTGAAGGCCATTCCCAAGGAGCTTTACGAGGCGGCGACCGTCTCCGGCGTGCCGGGCTGGGCACAGATGCTGTTCATCACTTTGCCGATGCTCGGTCCCATGCTGCTCTTCACCTTCATCACCTCGATCATCGCCGCCTTCCAGCAACTGACGATCGCGCTTTTGATGACCAAGGGCGGCCCGCTCGGCTCCACCTATTTCTTCGCCATGTATATCTACGACAACGCCTTCAAGTATTTCGACATGGGCTATGCCGCCGCCGGCTCCTGGGTGATGTTCCTCATCGTGCTGGTGCTGAGCCTGCTCGTCATGCGCTGGTCCTCGGCCTGGGTCTATTACGAGGGCGAAGTGAAGGGAGGCGACCGCGATGCGTAAGACGCTGCTCTACTCCGCGCTGATCCTGCTGTCGGCGCTGTTCATCGCGCCCTTCTACTGGACCTTCATGACGGCCGTCAAAAGTCAGGCGGACCTTTACCAGTTCCCGCCGGTCTTCTGGCCCTCCGAATGGCACTTTGAAAACTTCTTCATCGCCTGGAACAAGCAGCCCTTTGGCACGTACCTCACGAACTCGCTGATCGTCGTCACCTTCTCCACCATCGGCCAGCTCATCTCGTCGTCGCTCGTCGCCTACGGTTTCGCGCGCTTTCGGTTCCCCGGCCGTGATCCGCTGTTCATCCTGCTGCTCGCCACCATGATGATCCCGTGGGATGTGAAGATGATCCCGCTCTACATGGAGTTCAACCTGCTCGGCTGGATCAACACGTTGAAGCCGCTCATCGTGCCCGCCTATTTCGCCGATGCCTTCTTCGTCTTCCTGCTGCGCCAGTACATCATGACGGTACCGGTCGAAATCGACGAGGCCGCGCGCATGGACGGGGCCAATGCCTTCGATATCTATTGGCGCATTCACCTGCCGCTGATGATGCCGGCGCTGGTGTTGGTCGGCACGTTCCACTTCATGAATGCCTGGAACGACTATCTCGGCCCGCTGATCTTCCTAAACGACCAGTCCATGTACACGCTCACCCTCGGCCTCTCCATGTTCAAGGGCCTGCATGAGGTGGACGTGACATCGATCGCGGCGATCACCGTCGTGCTCTGCCTGCCGCCGCTCGCCCTGTTCTTCCTGGCGCAGCGCTACATCATGGACGGCGCCGTCGGCTCCTCGGTCAAGGGGTGACGATGCTCTTCGACATCGACCATATCCCGTTCAGCCGGAAGGGCCGTTTCCTCACCCTGTCGATGATGGCGGTACCGGGTGGCGAGGGTGAACGTGCCCTTTACCTCCGCTTTGTCACTGGCGGCGACGAGCGTCCCTCGCTCGGCCGCCTCTGCCGGGTGGCGTTTTTCGATGCGGCCGGCAACCCGGCGACGCCGATCTTCGAACTCGCGCCTGAAAAGCTTGTCGCGCGGATCGGCAAAGGCGAAGTCGCCTTCGTCATCGGTGAGGGCGAGCGGCTACACGTCGCCGGCGTCGCGGCCGGTGTGCGCTTCCACCTCGAAGGCTCGCGTTACGATTACGTCTACCGCACGCCGCAGGGCGAACAGTGCCTCGTCGCGGCCGTCGAAAACGTCAAATTCATCCCGCGCACCGTCACGGGTACGCTCGACGTCACCGGCGCCTGGCAGCGCGACCATTCGGAAAAGGTGAGCTTTTCCTTCTCCGGCAAAACCTTCGAGGCCAGCGTCGATTTCTTCCGCACGGTGCCGTGCACGGAGCATCCGGGACGCTATGGGGATGCGCTGGCGGGCGCATCGGCGGATTTTGCCGGCTGGCGCACGCGCATGCCAATAGCCCTCGCCGGGCAGGGGGAGGCGCACCGTCTCGCCAGTTACCTGCTCTGGGCGAATGGCGTGCCGGCCGGCGGCGTGCTGACGCGGCCGGCGATCTACATGTCCAAGAACCACATGATCAACATCTGGAGCTGGGACAACGCCTTTTCCGCGCTCGGCGTCGCGGGAGCCGATGCAAGCCTCGCCTTTGACCAGCTCGCCGTCATCTTCGACCATCAGGATGCCTCCGGCTTGCTGCCCGATTACATCAACGACCGTGACGTGCTCTTCGCCTTCACCAAGCCGCCGGTGCACGGCTGGGCCGTCTCGCTGATCGAGGCCGAACATCCCGGCTTCCTGACGCCCGAACGCAAAACCTATCTCAGGGACAAAATCGGAAAACAGGTCGACTACTGGCTCACCCACGCCCGCGCCGGCGAAGGAAACCTGCCGGGCTATTTCCACGGCAACGATAGCGGCTGGGACAACGCCACCTTCTTCGCCGAGGGCGGCCCCGTCGTCTCTCCCGATCTGCCGACCTTTCTGATCCTCGCCTGCGACACGCTCTCCACCCTTCTGGAAGACGAGCCTGTCCGCGCCGCCGCCTGGCGGGCGAAGGCGGAAGGTTTGAAAAACCTGCTGATCAAAACCCTCTGGACCGGCGAAACGTTTTGCGCCCGGCTCGCCGACGATCCGCAGCGCGTGCTGCCCGACCAGAACCTCATCCAGTTCATGCCGCTTCTCCTCGGCGACCGCCTGCCGCGCGCGATCGTACAAAAACTCCTTGCCCGGCTAACGGACGGTGGTTTCATCACCGAATGGGGGCCGGCGACGGAAAGCCCGAAAAGCCCACTCTACGAGGACGACGGCTATTGGCGCGGCCCCATCTGGGCGCCGACGACGCTGCTCCTCTGGGATGGCCTTCGCCGGCAAGGGGAAATGGAACTCGCGACGACGATCGCGGAAAAGTTCTGTTCTCTTGCCTCCAAAAACGGTATGGCCGAGAACTTCGATGCCCGGTCGGGGAGGGGCTTGCGGGACCGGGCGTTCGCCTGGACATCCGCCGCCTATATTCTCCTCGCCGCCTCCCTCAGCCAGGACCAGCCGTAGCGAGCCGAGACGCGATGCAAAGACCGACGATCAAGACCATCGCGCAGGAAACGGGCCTTTCGATCGCCACCGTATCGAAGGCGCTGAACGACAGCCCGCAGGTGCGGCCGGAAACCCGCGCCATCGTCGTCGCCGCCGCCGAGCGCGTCGGCTACCAGCTCAACATGCATGGCGTGCAGCTGCGCACCGGAAAGACCTACCAGGTCGCCGCCATCATGACCGCGCCCGGCCCCAAGCAGAACGAATGGGAAGGCGTCGAATACGCCCAGCTCCTCAGCGGCATCTCCTGGGCGCTGGAGGAAAGCCCCTACCGCGTCTCGCTCTATGCCGTGCGCAATTTCGAGGAAAGCCTTGCGACCATCCAGCAGATCGTCTCGCTGAAGAAGGCCGACGGCATCATCGTCTCCGGTACTCGCGCCGACGACCCGCGCGTGCGCATCATGCAGGATGCGGATTTCCCCTTCGTCACCTACGGCACGACGATCCGCAACGCGCCGCATGCCTATGTCGACGCCGACAACGAGCAGATGATCCGCCACTCCGTCGCGCGTCTTGCCGAGCGCGGCCACCGCCGCATTGCGCTGATCAACCCGATGGCCGAACTCAGCTACGCGATGACGCGCCTGCAAGCCTATCGTCAGGCGCTGGAAACCGCCGGCCTCGCCTTCGATCCCGCGCTCATCGCGCACGGCCACCTGACCCCCGCCTTCGGCCGCGAGAACGTGCTGCACATGTCCGAGCTGGCGGACCCGCCGACCGCCTATATCTGCGCCAACGAAGCCTCCGCCCTCGGCGCCTTTTCCGGTTTCCACGCGCGCGGCCTCGTGCACGGCCGCGATGCCGTCATCAACGCGACCGACGACCTCAATGTCAGCCAGTATTTCGCGCCGCCGATCACCACCTACTTCCTGCCGATCCACGAGCCGAGCGAAATGCTCGGCAACTACATCCTGCGCCGCATGGAGGGCGAAGCGCCCGAGGCGCTGCAGACCCTCATCATGCCGAAACTGATCGAGCGTTCGGACGACCGGCTGGCAAAGGGTTAGAGGATGAAATCGCCCTTCGCGAAGGCGAGGGTGGCATTGAACCGGATGGAAAAGTCCGCCTTGCCGTCTCCATCAACATCGCCGGAGAGAAAGGTGTCGCCGCCCTTCGCCTCATAGCGCAACTCGCCCGCCTTCTTGTGGAACGCCTGCGCGCCGATGAAGGCAAACGCCTGGTCGCTGCCGGATTTCGTGTTGGCATCGATAGCCTTCAGGTCGATCCTGTCGCCGTCCTTCCGGGAAAAATCGAGGACGGTATCGCGCCCGGAGGCGGCGACCGTCGTCTCCTTGATGGACTTGAAGACGAAAATATCGGCCCCGGCACCACCCTTGAGCTGGTCCGCGCCAGCCCCACCCGTCAGCGTGTCCCTGCCTGCACCGCCATAGAGCGAGTCGTTTCCGGTCCGGCCGTCGATCCTGTCGTCGCCCGCCAGCGCATGGATCGTGTCTGCGAGCTTGGAGCCGCGCAGCACATCGGCCTTCGCCGAGGGTTTGATGTAGGCCGGGTCGCCGTCATGGGTGCCGACCAGCCGGTCGAGATCGCGATCGGGCGAGGCGAAGGGAATGAAGCCATCCTCCAGCGCCAGTTTGTTGAAGTCGGCGACCCGCTTTTCGCCGTTGATGTAATCGACGACGAAGACCGGCTTGCCCTTGTCGAGAAAATCGCGTTTGAGGATCGCGATGGTCTCCTCGTCCGGACGGAGCGTATTGTTCTCGTCCTTGTCGCCGCGAAAGTAGAGGTCCTCCACCGCAATGCCGCCGATGGCGTCGAGATAGGCTTTTTTGCGCGCAGTGTCGGACCCGAGATCGTTGAGGATCCAGGCGCCGTTCTGCGGGATCACGAAGAAATCGGGATTCGTCTCGCGCGCGTGGTCTGTCAGCGCGACGATGAAATCCACCATGCGTTGCGCCGCCTGCTTGACGGTCTTCGGATCGCCCGCTTCGCGGTCCTTGGCCGAGACTTCCGCACCCCAGAAATAATAGCCGTCGACGATATCGAGATAGGCCGCGTCGAAGCCGGCCTTGACGATGGCGTCCACCTCGCCGGTCTTCTTGTCGTTGAAGATGATCTTCTGCCAGTCGCTATCCCAGTAGCGGACCTTGCGGCTTTCCGGCCAGTCCGGATTGACCGGTCCCAGCCAGTCGGGTGCCTTGTCGGTCAGTTTGCCCGTTGCGATGCCCGTGGTCGTCCAGCCGTCACGCCAGTAGTCGCGGAAATCGGAGGCTTCGCCGATCGAGGTATAGGAGACGACGACGGAGCGCCCGCCCATGCCGTCCTTCATCCGGGTGAGGTCGTCGGCGGAAAACCGTCCGGCATCGGTTCCGTCGCGCGAGGCATCCATTACCAGGAGGTCGTGCGTTGCCGAAGCGAGCAGGGTGGGGTCGAGGGCATTGCCGTTCAGCCCCTGCAATTCGTAGCCCCAGTTGTCGACCGAGACGGTTCCGGTGGAGGTCTTGAACTTGATCATCGTGTCCTGTCTTGTCGCGGTGGGCGGGTCGCCGCGGCACCCTAACACAGGCTGGTTGGAGCGATAGCGGCCCGGCATCGCGGCGCAGCATGAAATCGGCCGGCTGGCCGACGCTTCTCCGCACCCTCGCTTGACACGTCCGGCGAACTGTTGAATGACTGCGCCGTCGCGCTGCCTTGCGGGTATGATGTAATGGTAGCCTGTCAGCTTCCCAAGCTGAACGCGCGGGTTCGATTCCCGCTACCCGCTCCAGCCCGGTTTCTCAGGGCATTGCGCGACATTCATGCAGATCCTTTTTCGTGCGGTTTTACAGCAAGTTTTACAGCTTCTGTTCTGCTTCTGGCCTCGTCGAGTTTTCGGATAACCGCTTCGGTTGCAGCGTTGCGGCCGACGTAGCGACGAATAATCTTGTCGACGTGGTCCTCTTCCCAGCCCAAAATTTCAGCGATGACACGCTTGTCCAGGCCGGCGCTGTAGAATTTCGTTGCCGCCGTTCCGCGGAGATCGTGGAAGTGTAAATCCCGCTCGTCGAGCTTCGCATCCGTCTTGGCTTTATTGAAAACCGATGCAAATCCGTTGACGGTCCAGGGGCGTTTTCGACTATTCGTCAGAACGACGGGTGATTGACGCGGGATCTCTGTGAGAAGCTCGCGCAGCTCGCCATAGATCGGTACAACGACCTCACGGGTGTGCCGGCTTTTGCCCGTCGTCATGATGATCGCGTTCTCGCCGACGTGCGACCAGGACAGCCGAAAGAGATCGCCAGCCCGCAATCCGGTCAAGGCCGCGAGGCGGACGGCGAATTTTGCTTCGGTGGAGCACGCGCTTAGGACTTGTGCCATTTCGTCAGCCTCCCAGATGATGGCGGCGCGGTTGGCGGAGTAGATCCGGCCGATGCCTTCACATGGGTTCGTGCCGATCTTGGCGAGGGGATCGACCGCATAGGAGAGGATGCGCGAAAGAACCTGCATGCCGTAGTCTGCTGCGCGGGGGGTGGCTGCGTATGTCCCGCGCCACTTGCGAATACGAGGCCGGATAGCCTCGGGCTGATCAAAATGCTTGATTCGGAGAAGGCCGAAGTGCTCGTCGATGCGGTCCAGCCAGCCTGACCAGTTTTTCTTGGTGCTATCCGCAAGCTTCTTATATTCGTCGCTGCGCTTGTAGAGTGTGATCAGCGCCGAGAATTTCGTCTCGTCAGGTATCCTGGTGCTCTCGACGGCTTCAGCATAGGCCTTCTGAAATCCGGGCGTGCCTGGTTCTGCATTGATCCGCGGGCCGCCGCGCCATGCGTAATAGTAGGTTTTTCCCTTCGCCTTCACGATATGAAGGCCTTTGTACTCAACTGTAACCATGTTTCCTATCGAACTCCGCGAGTTCACGAGCAAGCGCGGATTCCTCACTGTCGTCAACCTTTGCTGGCGCATGATCTGGCGCTACGCGGAAAATGAAGCCGTTGAATTCGACTTCCGCCCGTACGCCCTCGCGCTTTGCGAAGTCGGCGAGACGCTTCATTTCCGAACGCTTAAGCGGAATCGCTGCTGGCATTGCCGCCCTCCGTGGTTATGGAGACCATGGTCAGTTCTCCCCTGCGCAAGGGGTGAACCGCCCGTTTCCATCGGCGTCTAGTTCGAAGCGGAAGAGGGACGGCTTCTCTGACCACCAATAGGCGGTCAGCGTGTACTCTCCTGGCGAAAGTGGCGTGTCGAAGCTGTCGTCGCTGTTGACGAGCGAGGCGAGCGTGTCCTGCAAGGTGTAGATGTCGTGATCAACTACGAAGCAGTTCGCCTTTGCGGGGATCGTGGCGCCGACCTCATATGTCCGGTTCTCGCGAACCTGTAGCGAGTAGTGGCCGTAGAATTCCGTAGCATCGAACCGGACCACCTGGCCGGGCTCCATCTTCGTAAAATAGAAGCTTTCCGGATCGACCTCCTCCTCTGGCGGCAGCATGATCCATCCATGTTCTGGATCGTTGCGCAGAAAGCCGTCCGGCGTGGTCTGCGTTTCCGGTATGACCTCGTCCTGATAGGCGGACGGAAGCCACTTGAGTACGTGGTCAGTCATTTTGGGAAACTCCTGATGATTTGCTGGTGGTTGCCGCAAGGCGGACGCTGGCCTGCCGGGTGAAGGCCCCGAATGTCAGGTCGCAGAAGCAATCTGAGATATCGAGCCAGATGCGGTATTTCGCCTTGCTGGCTGAAATAGCTACGATGCTTTGGGTCTGACCTTGATAGGTCACGTCATACAGCCGGTGCTTATCGCCTATCTCCTTCAGGTGCTTTACAAGCGCCTCGCGGCCTGCGGGCGTGACGCGATAGAAGGCCATATCGTCACGAATTCCGTTGAGCGCCCAAAACGGCGACGCTGCAAAGCCCTTCGCAATCCCGCTGTCCTTGTCAGTCGCGAAATAGTTTCGATGGCTCTCGACAAGCGGATCCACAGGGCGACCGAGGGCGTGATCAATATGATCGAAAGCCTTGTTTTTCAGATAGCGATCGACGGTTGTTCTAGCCATGGTCGCCCCCGATCGATTTTATGGGGGAGCCGGCGCGCTCAAAAAAAACGACAGCTTCGATCGCATCGAGTTGACCGCGGTCGATCACCGTAACGTCGTTCAAAGGCGATGCGATCATGTCGTCGCGAAGCTTCGCGACGATTTCGGTCAAACTACTTGCCGCCGCGCGGCGGTCTGCCCGCTCAAGGCGTCGCCCTTCCTTCACTCCCTTGCGAAAGACGGACTGAAGACGTTCTCGGCCATTGCTCTTGTGCCCCGCCATATTCCTCACTCCGCCGTGAAGCGAGGCCGCATGGCCGTCAGCAGATAGAGCTCGGGGGAACCGTCGAGCGGACGCATCACGACCGCCGTCGCCGCGTCGGTCAGGCTGATCTCGATGTCGACGGACTGAATGTTGGACAGCGTCTTCTCAAGACGCGGCGCAGAATGCGCGACGATGAAGCCGTTGGGGGCACTGATCGCGCCCTGCACGACGTCCGAGGCGAAGCCGCCCTTCTCGGTCAACATGTCTATTTGAAGCCGGTCGTCCACGACCTTCAGGCGGATGCCATCATTCTTGGCGTCGTCGGTCATCGCGCCGACACGGCGGACGCTGGACGCGAGAACTTCGCGGGCGATCACAATCGTCTGGTCTGTGCGCGCAGGGATGAGGCGATCGTAGCCGGGATAAGTTGCGGCTATGAGCTTGGACTGGATTTCGACGCCATCATAGGCAACAGCGATCTTCTCCGCACTCACCGCCAGCCGCGCGCCCTGTTTCGCTCCGTCGAGCAATTTTCGGATAGGGTCCGCGCCCATCGGCGGCAAGATGATATGAGGATAGGAATTCTCGACTGGTGGGAAACCAACGTTGCTGACGCCGGGCACCTCGATCTGAACCAAGTAGTGCCCGTCTGTTGCGGCGACGACTATGCCGCCCCCTGCCTTCGTCTCGTGCAGGCAGAACCCGCAGAGATAGGGGCGATCATCAGCCTTGTTGACGGCGTAGGCTGCTTTTTTCAAGGCGTCGGCGAGCTTGGAGCCGTCGATCTCGATCCAACCGCCCGAGAGCCGCGTACCCATTTCAGGGAAGTCTCTTCCTGGAAGGTACGGTACTGAAAAAGACGATCGACCCGAGCGGATGCCGACCTGATCGCCCAACCTGCCGGCGCCGAAAGAAATCTCGGCGCTCTCCGGCATCTCCTTCAAAATCGCCGAGAGGCGGCTGACAGGCAGAGCGACGGAAGCGAAACTCGCCGGTTCCATCATCTCGCATTCCGCGTCGATTTGCAGATCGAGATTGGTGCAGCGCAGACGCAACGTTTCGCCGTCCGGCTGGAGCAGGACGTGCGCCAGGATAGGGATCTTCGTCTTCGTGTCCATGGCATCGGCGACGCGTGACAGCGCCGGCAGAAGTGAGGATCGGTGAATGGTGAACCACGTCTCAGCCATTGACGCGCGCCTCGTTTGAAAGGCCTGCGAGCAGGTCCGCAATCCGGCACTCGTGGGACGGGGGGGCAAGCTGGAATTCGCGATGCAGCTCGTCCATGGCGGCAGCCACATCGCCCTCAGCCAGATAGCGATACGTTCTCTCCAGCCATTCGCCGCGGTTCAGGCCGCGGTCTGCCAGTTCGGCCAGAAGCTCATCGTCATCGACCAAGGCCAGCGGAACTTCCACCTCCCCCTGATCCTCGATCACCGGTAGCCGGTCCCGCAGCGAGGGCACTTCACCGCAAAGCCAGTCCAGATCGGGATTGCTGAAGTCCTTCAGGTCGATTTTGAACGGCGTGAAAACAGTCACCTTACGCATGGCCCGCCTCCTCGGTGGAACCGCACGCGGCGATTGCGAACAGGCTTTCCAGGGCCGTAAGAAGCAGCGCCGCCTGCGCATGGGCGTCGGCGTCGGACAGATCGCCATTCGGATCGACGGTCAGCACAGGCCGGCCGTCGCGATCAACGACAGAGGCCGCGCAGCTCTCCGAGATCCGGAGCGGAAGCTTGATGAACTCCTGTGCGAGGAGTGTCGCCGCGACGATTGCCGCGTCTGCCTTCTGCATCAGCGCACCGTATTTCGGGGAGCCGGTGCGCACATATCCGCCGCTCGACGCGGCCGATCGTTCTGTCGTTGACATTCTCACGGCACTTCCTCGCAGATTGGTTGGCCGGTTCTGGCGCGCAAGGCGCGGTCACGGCGGCGCATGTTTTCCTTGTGCGTCACAAGTTCGGTATGCTTCGGGTCCGGGTTCACGCAGAGCCGGTTCCGGCATCGGTGATCGAGCTGCTTTTTGCCCGGTATGAAACCGTGCTCGTTCGTCCACATGACGAGATGCACGGCGACGGTCTGGCCATCGAGCGACATGCGAGGGTAGCCTTTGCCCCGCCCGGTCTCGCCGGATGTCGGGCCGCGCCAAAGCCAGCAACCTGTCGCCTCGTCGATCTCGACGCGTGCGAGCACCTTTGCGCGGATGCGGTCCCGGCGGGTGCTCATGACAACCTGCCAAGGAAGAGCGCCGCCGCCGTGACGGCCATGGCAAGGAACCCGCCGACGACCAGAAGGACGATAGCCATCTGGCGACGATAGGCGGCGTGAAGCCGCTTCCGGTCACGTTCGTACGCGGCCATCCAGTCGGGGTGCGCGTCCTGCATCGTCAGATTCCGAGATGAATGCAGACGGCCATTGCCGCGCCGACGGGTATGCAAACGATAAGTGTGATGCAGGCGAGCCGGTCGATGAAGCGTAACACTGTCGACCGCTCGGCCGGAATTTCGTACTCGGTCATGGGATCAAACCTTTCCGCCGATGCGGCGCGTATAGAGCACTTTCTTGCCCTGGTTCCGGCGACGCACGAAAAGGCGGGCGTCATCGGCATTGGCGGCGAGCACATCGTGTCGCGATCCATCGGAAAGACGGATGCGAAAGTGATGCTGCGGCCGCTTCGCCACCGGCTTGGGGTGGCGAAGGCAAAGGCGCTGGTCGTAGATGAGATCGGTCAGGGCCATGGCGATCAGGCGGCGCGGCGCTGCATACGACGGATGAGTTTGCGGGCCTCGGGAAGGTGCTTCGAGGCTTCGCCTTCCGTGCGGTTGATACCGGCGGCAATGTCTTCGAGCGTCGCGGCCTCTTCGCCGCGATTGCGCAGGAAGGTGGCGATCTCCAGCGGGATCGATACGGCGATGGCGGATGCGTGTTGCATGGGGTGTCTCCGTTCAGGTTGAACCGGAGAGGCTGGCCGCCGCCGCATTTGGGGACCTGAGTCAGCGGCGGCCTACCCGTCCGGGAGGAACGGGTTACAGATAAATGCGGAATCTATTCCGTGTCAATGCTCATTACGGAATTAATTCCGCACATGACATTGAGGATATCTCACGCGAGGGCTAATTGTAGGCGCCAAGCAACGAACACGAGGATCGACAATGTCAAACTTTCTTGAGGACGACCTCAGCAATTGGACAAACAGAGGGCCAAGTCTGAAAACGGACGCCATCAGACTCTTTGCACCTCGCGGAGAATTGAGCCCCGCGCCTTGGAATAGGTCTGGACGCCAGGTGACTGGGGTTAGCCTCTTGCACTTTGATGAGGGCGGGAAGTGGGTGGTTATCGATGGAGAGCCTAGCCCATTGCCGCAGGCATTCAACATCGATCTAACCTATGAAGAAGTGCTTTCTGTTGCCAATCTACTCACAAAATGCCTGCGTGCACTCGACTACAGTGAAGAACGATGGAGCGAAATCGCAATTTCCGAGGCTGGAATTATGGACGCTGCCTATCTTTTATGCGCATTCTGTCGTCGCAATCAGTGAAAAATGGACTTGATTCAATCCCTTCAATTTGACCGTCGACACTAAATCGCGCAAGACCGACCCAAGTTTCATGAAGGGCGCTGAGGTGGCGCTCTATCTCTGGTCGCAACTTCTTCTCCATGCTTGTATTTCTCGGAGAAACGACGACAGGATTGCTCGGGGCTCCAAGATACATGCCATGGAGAAGGATATTTCGGTCGGCATACAGCTTTTGAACATTCTCAAGAAGCTTTTTCAGATCGATCTTCTCGCGATGGTCCGGATAGCGAAGCAGCAGCTTCTTCATGAGATTGCACTTTCCGGGTAGGCTTGCGCTATCGTGATAAATATCGAAAGCAAAATCGTTCCCACAACGAGCTATCCGGCTGAATAAATAGTAGAGCATGTGATCAATTCGATTCCAGCGCTCTACGATAGCCCCTATCGCTTCTGCAATATCTGGATGAGATTCAGTGACCGTGCCCGGAAACGAAGGAATTTTAGGGGTCAAAGCTACATCCTCGAAAAGCGGCCGACGACCCGACCAATTATGCGAAATTGATCGTAGGAGAGTTCATCAAATCGGTCTGGTGTAGCCTCCGAGATTATCCGAAAGCGTGGCGGAGTTGATCCTGAGATTTTCGACAAGGTTTTCGCCTTCATAACTTCATCCCCGTCGTTAATTACGTAGATCGCATCCCCTGCATAAACATTCTGCGATAGGTCCACGACAACACGATCCCCTGCGAATAGCCGGGGCTCCATCGAATGACCAACTATGGGCACAAGGATGATTTGACTGGGTATTGCGCCAAGGCCGTGCCGAACATATTCAGCGGGCAACACCCATTCGTTGATGACCGGATGGCCGGTAATAATCCCGCCGCTCCGAACAGATGCTGTCCTATCGTCCAATATTTGCCCCTGTCCGGTACCGGCGGCAGCTTGGATCTCTGGCGACGCACCCTTAATTTCACCTTTGTAATGCAAGCCTCCGTTAAAATGCGCCACGACATGTTCGCCGGCCTGCCAGTCGGACGCGTCGTGGTCATCGGCAACGTCTGGATCAAAGCTGGAGATAAGTTTTTTTCTTTGCTCGTGGTCGTCTCCATTTAGGAGCCACTGCTCAGGCACGTCGAACACCTTGGCGAGCCCCTTCAAGGTTTTTGCCGAGGGCGCTTGCAAAGGGTTGTTTAGTAGCTTTCCGAGCGAATCTCGGTGAAGTCCCGCCTCCTTAGAGATGGATTGCGGCGACTTACCTGAAGCGGCAAGCAGTCTTTTAACTCGATCTTGAAGCGTCTCATCCATGCGCGGAAACTTATCCGCTTTCGACAATTCGTTAAGGCGGAATCTATTCCGTTGACGATGCGGAATAGATTCCGTATGTTCCGCATCTATGACGACATTGCGCGAACAGCTCATCTCAGTATCCGATGCATTTGGTGCCGCCCGGCGCATAGGGCGTCAAAGGATATCGACCGTGGTTCTCAATCGCGGCTCTACACTCGATCGAATTGCAATGGGTGAAGCAGACGTGACTACCGCAACCTTCGAAAGGGCAATGGCGTGGTTTTCTTTGAACTGGCCGGCGGGAGCTGATTGGCCGCGCAATGTTCCGCGCCCTATTCCCACCGTTGGAGAGTTGGCCGTGGATGGGGAGGCAGTCTCTCCGTGACCTGCTTTGCTCTGATCGCCTATCCATGTGGGCCTCCGTGATCTGACGCCCTGATTTTTCGCCGAAATCCACCATTCCCGCCACGGGAAAACCCGACCGGAATTCCCGGCGCGGGAATGCATTATATTCTCCGGAGAAAACTGCGTGTCCGACCCGTTCCTCTATCGTGTGAAAGCCGCGCAGCGCGACCTGATCGAGCGTTGCGGTGGCATCCTGCGCGTCGAAGCGATCAGCGGCTTCTCGAAAAGTCAGGTCGGCCGCTGGAACAACCCTTCAGACCCCGACCTGATGCCGATCGGCGCGGTGCGCGCCCTTGAATCGGATTGCCGGGTGGCGCTGGTGACGGCGGTGCTCGCCGAGGCGAACGGCCGGCGGCTAACCGACCCGGAAGACGAGCGCGCGCAGCATGCCTGCGTGATGATCTCCCATGCGGAGCTTATGCGCCAGGCGGCGGAACTGGCGAACGGGATGGCACTCGCCATCGCCGACGGGCAGGTCACACCGACCGAAGCTCAGACGGTGGACCGTCTCGCGGCGGGACTGGAGCGCGCCGCGAGCGACCTTCGCGCCGCCTTGGCCGCCATCAAGGCACGCGGCGGTGCTCGGGCAGAGTTGCGTGTCGTCGGGGACGAAGCCTCATGAACACCACGGCGCAGGTCATCGAAAAGCTATCCGACGCCGCGCGCGTATTGGTGCGCGATGCAAACACCAATGGCTCCGGTATCGTCACTGGTTGCGGTGACGCGTTCCGCGAGGCATGCATCGCCGGTTATCTCCTGCCCGTGCGCGGCGCAATCCATAAATGGCGCATCACGGTCAAAGGGCGCGAATATTGCCTCAAGTTGATGAGGGCGCACTAATGGCCCTCAGCCTTGATCAGCACACGATACTCTCTGCCGCCATCACTGGCGGCTTTTTCAGGTCAGAAAACGAGCCAAGCGCCAATAAATGCCGGAAGCTGAATGCGAAGGGCTTGCTTCGGCGTGACCAGAAAGACGGCGCGATCTGGTACCCGACTCCGGCGGCATATGCTCTCGGAATTGCGCAGCCGCCCGAAAGTCCGCCGGGCGAGGAGGCCTTGCCGGTCGCATCGGCGGGCATGTCGGAGCTTGTTGCTGCCGTCGAGCACGCACGCGCGCTTTTCGACGCTGGGGATATCAAGCTTGCCCGCAAGATTTCGTCTGTCGCCTACGACGAGGCGAAGGCCGCAGCAAACTCGGCGGAACGGGTAAAGGCGTCGCGTGCGCTAGTCGACAAGGCGCGCCGCATGCAGGCCGAGGCGCTGAAGATCGAGAGCGCATGCGATATCGCCATGGCCGACGCGGTCGACGAGGCGCAGGCCAAGGGTCAGATATCCTTGCGCGGTGGCCGACCGGAAACGGTCCAAAGCTCGGACCGTTTTACGTTGGAGGATGTTGGGATCGACAAACGCCGTCTCCACGACGCCCGAAACCTGCGAAACAAGGTTCTTTCTGAGCCGGATTATGTGGATCGCATCGTTGAGGCCCGTCTTGCGCAGGGATTGGAACCGACGCGCGCCAGCCTTCGCCACGCCGTGGGAACGCGAACCGCGACAAAGGACGATCGCGGCGACGACCTTTACGAGACGCCGATCGAGGCGATGCGGACGCTCCTGGCGCTGGAGAGTTTCGCGCTCAACATCGTCGAGCCGAGCGTCGGGCGCGGCGCGATCCTGCGGCCGCTGGAGGCGGCGGGCTATGAGGTCGCCATATCCGACATCATCGACCGAGGAATTGTGACCCAGCATGGCGAGTGCCAGGGCGTCGGGAACTTCATGCGATCCGTCGCGGAGGGTGGCGGATGGGATATCGTGACGAATCCGCCCTACGGCCCGGCCAACGCCTACGCCGCTCATGCCCTGCGCGAGCACCGTCCGCGCAAAATGGCGCTGCTTCTCAACCTCAATTTCATCTGCGGTTTTGAGAATCCGGACCGGCGCTTCGTCATGGACGAGTGCCCGCCGAGCCGGGTCTACGTCTTCACGCGCCGCCTGCCGATGATGCACCGCGACGGCTGGGACGGCCCCAAGGCCAGCAGCCAGATGAACACGGCCTGGTTGGTCTGGGAACGGAACGACGACGGGACCTACGGTTCCGGCCCGCCGCACCTGATTCGAGTCGATTGGAACGATTATGTCGACGCCGATCCGCTTTCGCCGGGCCTTGGCGGATATGTCGACCCGATCCGCTTTGCGGACGCGGAAGAGGATTTCACGCGCACGACGCCGCGCAAGACGCTGGACGAACGGGCCAGCGAGGCCCGCGAGATGGCGGAGCAATGGGCGCGCGGACAGGACGGCTTCACGCGCCGTGATCTGCGCCGCGAGATCGGCGTGCGCGACAGCGTGGCAGAGGCGCTGATCATCGAAATGATGGACCGGGGGTTGATAGGTCTTCCCGATAACGACGGCGTGCACATGGTGCTCGCCGCAAAATGCGAGGCGGCGTGAGCGACCATTTTCCCATTGTCGATCAGATCGACGAAGTTAACACGCACGCTGAACGCGTGGCTATCCTGCTCGCCTGCCCTCGCCTGCATCTTGCGCGAAGCGAATTGGCGCTGCGCCACCGGCTCAACGTTGCCGGTTTTCCGGAAGCCGCCGATTACGTGAGCATTGAGCGGATCGCGCTGGAGGCCGTGCGCGGCCCGGATGGCGCGGACCGGCTCGAAATCCAGATCATGCGGGCGCAGACCATTCTCGATATGCGCGCAAAGGCGGTTCAGGAGGGCGCAACCTGATGTTCGAATGGGTTTGGCAACCATCCCGCCTCGTATACCTCTGCGGCACGGTCAGCGTTGGCGCGGTCTTCTCACCCGCGCACCCGGAGGGCAAATGGCGCTGGCGGATTTGGATCAACGGGCGACTCTCGCCCGAAGAAGGAAAGGCGACGAGCCAGGAAAAGGCGCGACAGGCGGTCGAGACCCGCTTCGCCACATTTCTGGAGCGCGCGGCGTTGACACCGGCCATCAAGGCGGATGTGGCGACATGATGCACCAAGGCATTTTCAGCTCATTCTGCCGCCTCAAGTCCTATCACCAGTCGCTGCCCCATTGCCGCCAACGCGGCGGCGAGGACGGGCAGCTTGGTGGCCGTGTTCGGGTCGAGGATACGGCGGGCCTCCTTCTCGTTTTTGCCAATCCGGCGCGCAAGCTCGCTGCGGCTGATGCCGCTGGCCGTAAACGTCTCGATGACGGCGATCTTAGCCGCCACCTCCGCATCAGGGGCGACAAGCTCGGCATCCGGCACCACGGACGGCGGCGGCAAGGTACGGCCATGTTCCAGGTAGGTGAGCAGGATGACGCCGAGCGCATCCGCCGCCATTTCGCGCGCCTCCGCCCTGTCGTCACCTTCGGTGATCGCCTCGGGCACGTCCGGGAAGGTCACGACGAAGCCGCCTTCCCGCTCGGTAGACTCAAATATGGCCGGGTAAAAGTATGTTCGCATAGTCAGGCTCCTGTTGCGTTTCGCGTTCGGGCAGTCATGGACGGCAGGAAAGGGGCTCAGGTGAGCCCCAGTCCCTTCCTTATTTTCGCTGCCGTCTTCGGGTCGATCTCCCGGCTCGGGAGGGTCGTGAAGCGGTCTCCTATCCAGACCGTTGCATGCCCGCCTTTGCCCTTCGATTTATCGACCCGGAAGGTTAGGCCGCGATCCTTAGCTTCATCCCTGAGTTCGGCGATGAAGCGGTCTCGCTTGTCCATGACTGCCTCCGTTTCAATGAAGTCATATTCGGACATTTTTGTCCGAGTGTCAACATGCTTCGGACAAAAATGTCCGACTTATTTAACGACGCACGACGGGGGTGCGGCGCCATGAGCGATGCGCGATTTTCAATTATTCCGGGCTGGGTGGTTAATGACCCTCGGCTCAAGGGCAAGGATCTTCAGGTCCTGTGCATGCTTGGCAGGCACACCAGCCGCAAACACGGCTGGTGCCGACGCAGTCAGGTCAAGATGGCGCTGGAGCTTGCCTGCGCCCGCTCCACGATTTTTGCATCCATCACGCGCCTCGTCGAAATCGGCGCGGTAGAGCGCCGCGAGGTGCCAAGCGAAAGCGGACGGGACAGCGCGCATTGGTATCGCGTCATCTATGACCGTGAGGTTTCGAGCAATGCAATTGCCGCATGGGACGGCGAGGATGAAGAGGAATTCGGTCCTATCGGCAATGAAGAAATCGTCTCGAACCCCTGCCGGCACACCGGCACCCCTGCCGGTATACCGGCACCCCCTGCCGGTCCAGAGTCGGCACCCCCTGCCGGTTCTGGACCGGCACCTATTAACGACTCTTGTTTAACGCCTGATGCTGAACCTTTTGAGAGAGCGCGCGAGCACGACGATGCGCATGGGGAAGATAATCCCAAGACAATCGAGCGGGCTTTCTGGAAGCTGGTGAAGGCGTGGCCGGGCTTCGACGGCATGCCGAAACGCAACGCCCTGTCGGAATGGTTCAAACTGTCTTCCGACGATCGTCGGCAGGCGGCAGAACGCTTCGAGGCCTGGCTGGCGCTCTTGAAGGCGCAGAAGAAATCTCACACTCCTGCGCCAGCGACGTATTTCTCGGAACGGCTCTGGCGCAGCGTGCCTGACAAGCCAGAGACGCCGGCAGGGCCGAGGCTCGCCGCAGCATACGGAAAGCTTTGGATGGCCGAGCGGATCGCCGACTTGCTCCGGAAGCCTTACGGGGTAATAGGCGGGCTTACCGGCTTCGAGCAACGGCAGGTCCAGACGGGCCAGAAAACCGCCGAGGAGGTGTACCGGGAGAAGATCCGCAGGAGCGGCTGGACACTCGTAAACACCATGCATGAGCGCGCAGCCGACGCGAAAGGCTATCCGTGCCTCTCCGAGCTGCTGCCGTTCGCCGAGGAGTTCAGGCAGGCGCACCGTGATGGCGATCTCTATGCGGCCTGGCGGCGCGAGCACGAGCGCCGGGGCTGGCCCTTCATCGATGATACGAGACCGCCAGAGTGGGTTCATTTCCCACCTGTCGTCTCGGGTTGGGAGGATAATCCCGACGCGGCAGTTTTCAACGCTCTGGAACAATTCGCGGCAAGTGTGAGAGAGGTGCGAGGGGATGAATATGCAGCATAAGTTCGAAATGGGCCGAGGCGTGAATGCTGAAGCCGTCCTGCGCACGATGGAAAAAGCTGATGACAAGCGGCGAATCGCCGTCAAGCTTTTGCGCGCGGCAAACCGCGATCTCGTCGAGAGGCACCCGAAAGATGCCCGCTGGTACTGCCTTCAGATCGTCACAGGACGGGAATTCGCTGTGGAAAAGCTTCTGGCAGAAGCTGACGTCACGACGCTCCTGCCGACGGAACGCGTCATCAAGGTTCGGTTTGACCGGAAGTTCGAGACTGATCGCGTGTTCTTTCCGGGCTACCTTCTCGTTCGGTGCGTGCCGTCACCCATGGCGTTCCATGCGCTCCGGAAGGTCAAATACGTGATCGACATCGTCGGCGATGAATCCAGATATCATGTTGTTGCGGATGAGGACGTTAGGCTCTTCGAGAAGGTCGCCGAGGGCATAGAGCCACCGCGCGTCACCACGGACAAAACCTTTGCCGATGGTGATCGGGCGAAGATCGTCAGCGGACCCTTTGCGGGATTTTCCTGCCTTGTCTTGCAGGTGAAGTGGTCGCGGATGGCGAAGGCGAAAGTTCGGATCGACCTGAAAAACCGCTCCTTCGACATCGAGAGCATGCCTCTTGCGTTTCTCGAAAAGCTGTGAGAGGAGTCGATCCACGGACGAACTGGAATAACGCTCCCCTCCGATCCCTCGGCTCTAGGCTGGGGCAGAGCAGGCGAAAGCCTCAGGGACAAGCGCCCCAGCCCATACCCTGCCAGCCTCACAGACGAGGCATCGAGTCAGGGCCAGTGCGAAAGCTATGTCCAGATGATGAGGCGGCCGAAAGGTCGCCTTTTTGCTGCCTATAGGTAACATCTCCGTTCGATGGCGGTTGCGATGGTTGTTCAGATCACGGTCGTTGGCAGTGGCCTTTCCCTAATGGAGGAAGCTGCGCGCATTCTCGGATCGCAGGGCAAAGCCCGCGTTGCGTTCAGCAGGGCCATAAACCGCACGGGCCAGACTGTTGGCAACGAAGCTGGCCGAGCCCTGTCGGATCAGACAGGACTTCCCAAGCGCACCGGCATGAAGGCAGTACGGCGGAAGGTCAGCCGGTCTACGCCTGCGTCTCTGGACTACATTATCAGCGGTCAGGGCGGGAACATCAGCCTCAAGTATTTCAAGCCGCGCGAGACGCGCAAGGGCGTAAGCGCTGCGCCTTGGAATTCGCGGCGGCTCTATCCGTCAACGTTCATGAAGGCGGGCTGGTGGCCGAAGCGGGTCGTCAAGCCGAATTGGAGCGGGCAGGTCTTCAAGCGGTCGAACAGCGACGGCTACAGCTACGACGGTCTCAGGTCCAAGGGCGCAAAGCGCAGCGGCACGAAGTTCACCAAGGAAAAATCCGGCATGTTCATCCCAACCGAAATGGTTCAGGGCGCGACAGCCGAGGCGTGGCGACGCGGTGCCCGCCGTCTCCAGCCTCGCATCGAGCACGAGATCCGCGTCATGACGAAGGGCATCGTCTCCTGAAGCGCATTGCTGCCTGCGCTAAGACGCGCACCTCTCAGACTTCGCAGATGCAGCATACCCCCCCCCATTTGGGTCCTTCCGGCCAAATAGCACCCCTGCGGGCAGGAAGGCCCGGCGATCCACTCGCTGCAAAATTCCCTAAGGGGATTCCGTTTCTTCGCTGGGAATCAAGGAGCTTCGTATGGGTCGCGGGCACTCTACCGAGATGCGCACCGCCATCATTGCCTATGTCGAGGCGGGGCGAACGATGCGGGAGGCAGCACGACATTTCGGCGTCAGCCCGAGCAGCGTCGTCAAGCTGATCAAGAAAAAGGCAGAAACACCAGAGGCTTACGAGCCGCGCAAGGCGAAAGATGACAATGGAGGGAAGGCCATCGGCGACATTGTCGTTGGTGCGGCGGAACTTGCCGACTGCCTCGGCGTCGACAAGAGGTCCGTTACGGAGTTCGCGACGCGCGGCCTGATCGTTCGCAAGGGACGGAATCAGTATGCACTTTTGGAATCACTTCGCGCCTATTGCGAACATCTGCGCGGAATGGCAGCCGGACGTGGCGGCGACGCCAACCAGACGCTTGCCTCGGAACGAGGGCGACTTGCCAAAGAACAGGCCGATAGCACGGCGATGAAAAATGCAGAGCTGCGACGCGAACTTCTTTCCGCGCAGCTCGTCGAGCGCGAATGGTCGGACATCCTTCGCACCGTTCGCAGCCGCGTCCTCGCCTGCCCGAGCAGGATCAGGGGCCGCCTTCCTCACCTCACGCCGCATGACGGTCAGGTCATAGACCGGGAATTGCGCGACGCCCTGAGCGAGCTTGCCAATGATACGGGCGATACGATCCTCGGCCATGCGGGCGCTGATGCCGCCAGCGAAGCTGAACCTGTCGGAGTGGATGGAACGTGAAATTCGGTTGCCGGAGGACGTCGCTCTTCCCGGTCCGATCAGGCTTTATCCGTTTCAGCGTGGCATGGCCGACGCCATAAGCGATCCGGCCTATACGCGTGTCACGGTCCTGAAATCCGCCCGTGTCGGCTATACCACCCTGCTCGTAGGCGCGATTGCAAACCATGTGGTGAACGATCCGGCGAAGGTTCTCGCGGTTCTGCCGACCGACGACGATTGCCGCCGCTTCGTCGTCGATGAGATCGAGCCGACCTTCTCGGCGAGCCCTGCGCTTTCCAAGGCCCTGTCGGGCGCGCAGGAAGAGGGCGGACGAAACACGATGGTCTATCGCCGCTTTGCCGGCGGCTCCCTTCGCGTCGTTGCTGCCCGCGCGCCCCGTAACCTGCGCGCTCATACTGCCCGCATCCTGATCCTCGACGAAGTCGACGGGATGGAGCCGACGAAGGAGGGCCTTGCGCCCGTCATCGTCGAGCGGCGCACGATGTCGTTCCCGGATCGCAAGATCCTGATCGGCTCCACGCCGACGGATCTCGCCACCAGCTACACTATACGCCAGTACGGACTGTCGGATAAACGGATCTTCGAGGTTCCCTGCCCGAAATGCGGGGTCTTCAGCGAGATCGTCTGGAAAGACATCCGCTGGCCAGAGGGGGAGCCGCACAAGGCATACTGGTGTTGCCCGGCCTGCGAAAACGAGATCGACGAGCGCTTCAAGGGCGGAATGGTCGAGGCTGGCCAGTGGCGTGCGACAGCGCCTCATGTCCGTGGACATGCCGGGTTTCGCCTAAGCTCGCTGATCTCGCCACTGGAGAATGCTCGTTGGGGGTTGTTGGCGGCGGAGTTCATCTCGGCCAAGGACGATCCGGAGACGCTGAAGGTTTTCATCAACACCGTTCTTGGTGAAGGGACCGGCGATGGCGGAGAGGATCTCGACGAGGTCGAACTTTCCGGAACTGTCGAGAGGTTCGGACTGGAAGCCATACCGGCTGAGGTGCTCGCCATCACGTTGGGCGTCGACGTCCAGCATGGGCGTCTAGAGGCAACAGTGATCGGTTGGACCCGGACCGGCGTTGCATGCGTGCTTGCCCATATTATCATCTGGGGCGCATGGGACGACGATGCGACATGGTCCGAACTGGACGATCTCCTGCGGACGCGGTGGCGTCATCCGCTCGGCGGGCGAATTGGCATTGACGCGGCCTGCGTCGACTCCGGCGATGGAGCGACGATGGACCGGGTCTACGAATTCTGTTTTCCGCGAGCGCGTCGACGGGTGATGGCAATCAAGGGCATGGGCGGCTCCCGCCCCTGGATCCTAGGTAGCCAGCAACAGAAGCGAGGCGGCACGATCTGGATTGTCGGCGTCGACGGCATCAAGACGGCCCTGTTTGCTCGTCTGCGGACCCGCCAGCATTTCCGTTTCTCTGATGACCTCGGGCTCGATTGGTTCGAGCAGCTCGCCGGCGAACGGCAGGTTGTTCGATATCGCAAGGGTGCTCCGATCCGCGAATTCGTTCCGGTGTCGGGTCGCAGACACGAGGCGCTCGATTGCGTCGTCTACGCGATGGCCGCGCATAAGACGCTCAACATCGACTGGGATCGCAGGATCGGTGCGCTCGAAGCAGAGGAGCCGATGCAGCAGCAACCCAAGATCGCCGAATCCACATGGCTGTAGGAGCCACCGATGACACTCGACGACCAGATCGCCGCTCTCCGCACCGCCATTGGTTCCGGCGAACGCAAGATCGTGTTTCATTCCGGAGGAACCCGGCGCGAGATCGAGTACCACAGCCTGAAAGATATGCGGGAGGCGCTTGCCGCCCTTGAGGCACAGAAGTCCGGCGGCTCGCGTATCATCCTGGCGGGCTTTTGATGGCGAACATCCTTGATCGGGCGATCGGCTACTTCAGCCCTTCCGCCGGCTATCGCCGCGAGCAATATCGTGCCGCCATGGGCGTGATGGTTCGCGCCTACGAAGGCGCGGATCGCGGCCGGCTGAAATCGTCCTGGAAGGTAAAGTCCACCTCGGCCGATGCGGAAATCGCGAAGGACAGCCGCGTGCTGCGGGACCGCATGCGCGACCTGGTGCGCAACAACCCGCATGCGGCCAATGCGCTCTCCGTACTGGTGACGCATGCCATTGGCGACGGGATCGTTCCGCGGACAAAAGACAAGAAGGTCAACGCGCTCTTCGCTTCATGGTCGAAGATGTGTGATGCGGATGGAAATCTAGATTTTTACGGCATCCAGTCTCTTGTCGGACGTGAAATGTTCGAGAGCGGCGATGGCCTTGTTCGTCGTCGCCGTCGTCGTCTGTCGGACGGCCTGCCGGTGCCTCTCCAGTTGCAGGTGCTGGAAACTGACCTTATCGACAGTACGAAGGAAGGTGTGCTGGCTGGCGGCGGAGTGGCCATTCAAGGGATCGAATTCGACGCGCTCCGCCGGCGTCGCGCCTACTGGATGTTCGGCGCGCATCCCGGCAACAGCTTCTTCGACCCGCAGACTTCGCTGCTTTCCAGACCGGTCCCGGCCGAGGATATCGCGCACGTCTTCGAGAAGCAGAGAACGCAGGTGCGCGGCGTACCGTGGGGCGCGCCGTCGATTTCGACACTCTACGACCTTGCGCAATACGAGCTGGCAGAAATGACGCGCAAGCGTCTCGAATCCTGCATGGTTGGGGTCATGACGGGCGGCGATATCGCTGACCCGATCGGCCTGCAACAGGACAGCAACGGGAATGCGCCGGCAGCGGGTATCTACAATGTGCGCGGCGAACGGGTCGAAAAGTTCGAGCCCGGCATGTTTTACAATGCCGTCGGCGGCAAGGACATCGAGTTCAGCCAGCCGGCCGCGACAGGCGACTACGACAATTACAAGAATTCGAGCTTACACACGATTGCCGCTGGCTGGCGCATGCCTCACGCTCTGCTCTCCGGCCGGCTCGACAAGGTCAATTACTCGTCGAGCAAGGTCGGCCTGGAAGGCTTCAAACGAATGATCTCCGCCTTACAATGGCAAGTGATCATTCCGATGCTCTGCGAGCCTATCTGGCAGTGGTTTCTTGAGGCGGCATACCTTGCAGGCCTGATCGACCATATGGACCATCCGGCCGAGTGGTCGCCGCCACGCTTCTATTCCGCCGATCCGGGCCGTGATGTCGAAGCCAAGATTGCCGAAGTTCGCGCCGGCTTCCGCTCCCTTCCGTCCGCCATCGCTGAGGGCGGCGAGAATCCGGACGACGTGGTTCGGGAGATCGCAGAATTCAACGCCAAGCTCGACAAGGACAAGATCGTTCTGGACTCGGATCCGCGTTATCTATCGCGCGCGGGCCAGACCCAGCAGAAAGCCGTCGACCGCAAACCGGAGAAGACCGAAGATGACACTGATTGATAGCGCAGCGCCGGCCGCGTTGCCGATGCAGACGCGGCTTGCTCCTGTATCACCGTCGACGATCGACTCCGAAACGCGAACCGTTGACGTCGTGTTCACGACGGGCGCGGCGGTTCGTCGCCGCCGGTGGGTCGGTTGGGACGCCTCTGTCCCCTTCGACGAAGTCCTTGAGGTGAGTACAAAGGCGGTCGACCTGTCGCGCTTGAATGCCGGCGCACCTGCTCTCGACAGCCATTCCATGTGGTCGTCTCATTCACAGGTCGGCGTGATCGAGCGCGCCTGGATCGACGGCAAGGAGGGAAAAGCCACCATCCGGTTCCCCTCGGCCGGTATCGATCCGGCGGCCGATCGCATGTTCGGCCTGGTGAAGGACGGCATCGTTCGCAATGTCTCGGTCGGTTATTCTATCGATCAGGCGCGTGTGATCGAGGCTGAGAAGAAAGGGGATGTCGAGCGCCGTATTGTCGAGCGCTGGACGCCCATGGAAATCAGCTTTGTCACTGTCCCGGCAGACCCGGCCGCGCAGGTTCGTTCGGCGGATCTCGCCAGCTTCCCCCTCGACTTCAGGGGCTCATGCTCGGCCATTGAAGCGGCTCGCCGCCGAATGTCTCTCGCGGCTCGCCTTCTCGGCTGACAGCCTCTCACCTTCCAAATAGCCGCCTGCGTTCCGCCGGGACGCGGGGCGACGGCGCGTTATCCCGGCTTATCAAAGGAACTGGCCAATGAAAAAGGCTGCATTCTCCATCGCGACCGTCGCCGCAATTATGTGTCTCGGTCTCTTCCTCGTCTCCGCCATGTCGGACACGGCCTATGCTGCTGACATGGTCGTCGGCTCTGGCCGGCATCTCTCCGACTACCTCGTTCTTTCCTCTCCCGTGCTCGCGGCTCTCCGCGTCAAGCTGACCGATCTTGAAGACCAGGCCGTCCGCAAGCGCTCCGAAATCGTCGAAGGTCTCACGCCGGAGGCGGTGCGTTCGATCGAGACCGAGCACGAAACGCTTCTGGCGAACATTACCCAGGTGCGGGGCGAAATCACCGCAGCCGAAGCCGCCTCGCAGACCGGCGAAAACGCGCAGCGGTCCGCATCCGATCTGGCGACGATTGCCGAGCGCACCCGCGCGCACACGATCACAGATCTTGCACGGCGCTCCAACCTCGCCGATTTCGGCGACGAGCATGTCCGTTCCGGCAGCACGGTGGAGGCCTTCCGGGCGGCGCTGATCGAGCGCCTTGTCAGCGCTGAACGTACCACGCCGACCGACAGCAATGTTCGTGCCGCTGTCGGCCGCGACGAAACGGACACGCGCCGCTCCGCAATGGTTGAGGCGCTGTCTTATGGGCTGGGCTCGCCGGTTCCGCAGGCGGGTCCGAGCGCTGCTGCCCGCCAGTTCATGGGACGCGGCCTTGTTGATCTCGCCGCCGACTCCATCGAGTATCGAGGTGGCCGCATGCTCAATGCGCGCCAGATCGACGAAATCTTCACGCGCGCCTCGCACACCACGTCCGACTTCCCTGTCATCTTCGAGGGCGCGATCAACCGGACACTTGAACAGCGTTACGCGCTGGCGCAGCCGACGTTCCGTCGCTTTGCCCGCAAACGCAACTTCCGTGACTTCCGCCCCGACACGACCGTGAAGCTCGGCGATTTCCCGTTGCTGGAGAAGGTGCTGGAAAGCGGCGAGATCAAATACGGAAGCTTCAACGAAGGCAAAGAGCAGGTGCGCGCCTTCAGTTATGCGATCGCGCTTCGCGTCACGCGTCAGATGCTGATCAATGACGACCTCGGCGCGATCTCCGAACTGCTTTCCAGCTACGGCACTTCCGTCGCCCTGTTCGAAGAGGTCACCTTCTACGCAGGTGCGTTCAACGCGAAGCTTGCCGACGGCAAGGACGTTTTCCATGCCGACCACGGAAATCTCGCCGGCGCTGGTACGGTGATCGACGTCGACAATGTCGGCAAGGCTCGCGCCGCCATGTCGAAGCAGAAGAGCACCGGCGGCAACCCGCTTCTTGCCAATCCCGCCAAGATCCTCCTCGTCGGCCCGGACAAGCTGACCGAGGCGGAAAAGTTGCTTGCCTCCATCACGCCGGCAACCGTGGCGAACGTCAATATCTTCTCGGGCCGCCTGGAACCGCTCGAAACCTCGCAGCTCTCCGGCAATGCCTGGTACGTCCTCGGTGACGGCTCGGCGGGTTCGAACTACCGCTGGGGCTATCTGGAAGGGTACGAGGCTCCCCGCGTTCGCATGGACGAGCCCTTTGGACAGCAGGGCTTCGCCATGTCCGTCGAGCACGACTTCGGCTGCGGCGCGACCGACTACCGCTTCGGCTACAAGAACCCCGGCGCGTAACCGCGCCGCTAGGTCCCCCGCAGCGGGGCCACTCCTCGGAACCCCTTTAAAAAACAGGAGGCCTGCATGGCCAAGAATTTCGTACAGCCGGGCGATACGCTCACGGTTCCGGCTCCCGCAGATGTCACCTCTGGTGACGGTGTCCTCGTCGGCGCGCTTTTCGGTGTTGCTGCGTTCACCGCCAAGAGCGGAGAGGATGTCGAAATCAACACCAAGGGCGTGTGGATTCTTCCCAAGACGAACGCGCAGGCCTGGACGGTTGGCGCGAAAATCTACTGGGACGGCTCGAAATGCACGACCGCCGACGGGTCCGGATCCAATGCGCTGATCGGGCACGCCGCGAAAGCGGCTGCCAACCCGTCCGCGACGGGCTTGGTCCGGCTCTCGATCTGATGGATTGGCGGGCGCTTGAGGCGCGTGTCGATAAAGCCATGACGCGCGCCTTCGGCGAACAGGTTCGCCTTTCTTTCATGAAGGGAGGCCGCGCCGATCCCGACCGCGGGCAGATCGTCGTTCGTGCGGTCCTGCACACCGGGGGCGATGACAGCTTTCCGCTTTCCATGACGGACGGGCAGTCGTTCCGGACCAGGCTGGCGGCAGGACAGGCCGAGCTTTTCCTGAACCGTTCCGAATATAGCGGCCCGGCTTTCGAGCCGGGGGATAGCGTCCGTGCCCTGGGCCGCGACGGCCAGCCACGGTGGGAAGTCGCTTCGATCTCCGACCGGTACAGCCACCTCATCGTTGTCAGCCTCACAGAGGCGGCGAGGTAATTATATGTCACTGGTTCGTATCGCAGGACGCATAGCAGCGGTTTATGCCCTTAGAGGAAAGACGCTGGTCGAGGACAATGTGCTCGATAGCCAGATCGCCGCCCTTGATGTCGATGCCGATGGGCAGGTTATGCTTGGCGCAGACAACGCGGTCAGCAAGAAATTTATCTCGGTTTACTCTGACGTCTCCGAGATGGGTGAGCAGACGAGGACGGGCATACGCAGCCTTAGCGACAATGGACATACCAGCTTCCTTTTTGAGGCTGGCGTTGCAGCGGCGTTTGCCGTTGTTGACCCCGAAACGGACGAGGCGGTTCTTTTCGAGGGTATTCCGGCGACGGACACCGCCTTCGAATTCTACCTTGATCTCGTCATGCGCCAGATTCTTGACGCACTGCTTGATCCTTCTGAAGGCGGATGGGCGGACATCTTCCGTAGCCTGTTCCTCGACTTCAAAAGTCTTGGCCGGATCAGGGCTTCCGGAGACAGCAAGGGCGCTCGGCTTGCGGCGCATCAGCTTCTCGTTCGTGGACAGATGATCGCAGAGCCGGTCCGTGGTGCTGAGTTGAAGCCGGAACACGCTCTTATGCGCTTCTTCGCAAAGGCGGAAACGCTCGCCGATGATGCTGTCGCCGCTCAAATCGCGCTCATGCGAGCGCAGCTCTCGGGGGATGCGACGGATATGGAGGTTGCGCTTAGACGCTTCGGCCTGACGCACGCTGAGACTGATGCGCTGCATCTCTCTCCCATGTCGGGAACGGCCGAGGATACGTCGATCTCCGGCGTTGCCGTCGGCGAGACGTCGATAGCCACAGGTCAGTCATGATACCGAAAACCCCGCCCGAGCAGATCGCGGATATCTATCATCAGCTCGCCGAAATCAGGCGGCGTGGCCGCAATCGGCGGCGGACGGGCAGGATTGTCGAAGGGCCGGACGATCAGGGGCGTTATCGTGTCGAGGTCGCCAAGCCGAACGGAAAGCCCTTCCTGTCTCGTTGGAGCAAGCCTCGAACGCTCGCGGCCGGCGGCGCGAAAATCGACGTCGTGTTTTCGGTCGGTGAGCAAGTGGATCTGGTTTCCGAAAGCGGAGACCTCACGGACGCCGTGATCGAGATGTCGACCTATTCGGACCAGTACGCCCGCGAGAATGCCGGAAATGTTCCGCTGCACATCAAAATCGGCGGGACAGTCATCCAGGCGGGCGGCGAAAGTGTCGTCATCACCGCAAGCAAAATCGTTCTCGACGGCGAAGTTCACCTCGGCGGCGAAGGCGGAAAACTCTTGCACCGCAAGGGCGATCTCGACAGCGACGGCGATGCAGCCGAAGGAAGCGCAACGCGCGTCTATGCAGTCTAGGCTGGAGGAGTAACGATGGCCGATTCAACAGGCGTGAGCGCGGCAACAGGCGCCGTTCTCACGGGCTGGCCGCATGTTGAGCAATCCATCAGCAAGATCCTGCGCACGCCGATTGGCTCTCGCGTCATGCGGCGTGATTTCGGCTCTGACCTGCCCGACATGATCGACGCCAAGATGGCGCAGCGCAACGTTCTCGCACTGTATTCGGCTGCGGCGACCGCAATTGCGCGATGGGAGCCGCGTTTTCGCATGAAGGGTGGCGCAGTCACGCGCGCCGAAGCCACGGGTGTCATCGCCCTCAACATTTACGGCACTTATTATCCGCGCGGCCACCACGGCGACTACACGGTCTCCGAAGACGCCACGGCGCGGATTGTCTTTGAGGGGTAGTCGATGACTCGCCTGACCGCAGAAACACTGGACTTTTCAAGGTTCCCAGCACCGCTTGCCATCAAGGGTATCGACTACGAAGTCCTGATGAAGCAGCGCAAGACGCGCCTCGTCGAGTTGTTTCAAGCCATCGGTATCGAATTTGACGTTGCCTCGCTGGCCAGCGATCCGGCTATCATTCACGCCGAAGATGATGCCTACCAGGAACTTCTTGCTTATGGCGAAATCAACGACGCGGTGAAGGCCGTCATGCCGGCTTTCGCACGCGGCGCGGATCTTGATCATATGGCGGCCCGCTTCGGCGTTGTTCGACGCATCATCACGGCGGCAACGGATTCTGCGCCGGCCGTGATCGAGGGCGATGCAGAATTCCGCCGGCGGACGCTCCTGGCGCCGGAGGCATGGGCCGCAGCGGGTCCGATTGGCGCGTATGCATACCATGCCCTGACAGCCGACACGCGCGTCATCAATGCCGATATCTGGTCTCCTGGACCCGGCAAAGTCAGCGTGGCGTTGCAGGCTCGACAGGGCGGCGGGATTGCGCCTTCCGAAGTGGTTGAGGCGGTTCGAGCCTATCTGGCGCGCCCCGACATAAAGCCGCTCACGGATATGGTGACGGTCCGATCGGTCTACACCGTGCCGTATTCCATCGAGTTGATAGCCTACGTGCGGCCCGGCCCGGACCAGTTGGCGGTGAAAGCTGCGATCGAAGCGAGCGTCGGCGCCATGGTGGCGGCCCGTCGCATGCCGGCCAGAGACATTCCCCGTTCGGCGATAATCGCCGCAGCGACGGTTGGCCCGGTTGATCGCGTGCAGCTTCTGTCGCCAGTCGCCGATCTGGTCATAGGGAACGGCGACCTCGCCGTCTGTCTGTCCATCAACGTCCAAGTCCTTGAACACGAAGGCTAGTTCCCATGGCTCCTACACTGCTTCCAGCCGGCTCCACCGAACCGTTTGAGCGCGTCCTTGAGCAGGGCTCCGCAGAGCGATGGGAACAGATGGATATCGACGTCATTCGGCGGGCGAAAGACCCGTGGGCGTGTCCTGCCCATCTGTTGCCGTATCTGGCGCATGAATGGTCTGTCGACCTCTGGAGCGATAGCTGGAACGAAGTCCAGAAACGCCGCGCTATTGACGCGGCAGTACGTATGCACCGGCTGAAAGGCACAGAGGAGGGCCTTCGTCTTGCGATCTCGCTGGCCGGCGGTGAACTGGTCAGTGTCGTCGCGCCGCCTTCTAAGACATTTCTTTCGCCGAACACGACGCGCGAGCAGCGCGAAGCGTTTCTGGCACGGTATCCGCAGCTGCGAATTTATCCCCGCCGCGACCGTGGCAGATCGAAAGGCTTGTTTCCGGGGACGAAACATTCGTTCGTCGAGCGTCGTTTCCCGCTGCCGACCGAGGCGTTTTTTCGGGCGCTACCGCGCGCCTTCATCTGGGACCATGGCGCAGAGACGGAGCTTACCGTACTGGAGCGCCGGCACACGACTGAAGTTGCGGAGACGGAGGAGCGCGTCGACCTTCGTCAGCGCGGTAAACGTCGGCTGAACCATTTCGGGCCACTCGGCCATCGCAAGATTTTCGCATTGGAATCCACCGCGGCGAAACGAATTTTTTCGGTTCACACACGAGACACGCTTGAAGTGCCCGGTCAGGAGCAGCTTGCTCGCAGACTGGTTTTGCCATCCATGGTGCCGATCGACGTCGTCGCACAGATGGTGCGCCAACGCGGCATTCGCCGGACGGCAACGGCCGGCAGGATGTTTCCCGGCGCCAAGTGGTTCGCCGGGTTCCTTCAGTCGTCGCGCGCGAAAGAACGCGTTTACCGCCGGACGTACCTGTTTGATCCGAAGAGGGCGCTCAATAAGAAGGGCGCTTTCACCTTCTTGGGTAAGGCCCGTCTCGGAATGCCGGCGCACCATGCCGAGATCAAGGTAAAAATTCGCTACAAGCGCCACCGGTTCGCCTTCGGCAGGTTCGTGGCCGGTTTCGTGTTGGAGCGACCGAAGACCGAGCTCGCCCTGGTGAAAGCTGCCATCCGTTCGCACAAGCGCTTGTCGGACAAGATCTTGATTACCACCAAAACCACGGACGTTGCGCGCGCTGGTGTCGAGCACCTTGCGGGGTCAATTGCCGCCGGACAACTCGTAGAGGTCTAAAATGGAACAGCAAGTCGTCTTTCGCGATCGGCAGGAAATCACGCCTGCTGATCTCAACTCGGTGCAGGAGATCGCGCGGACGTCGATCGACCGTATCGTCAAGGAGGCGGTCACCGATGAGGCGCGCTATTCGGGCCTCGAAGTCACGGCCACCAGCGCGACAAGCATTGCTGTCGCGTCCGGCGCTTTCGTCACGCAGGGTCGCGTTTACGCAGTTGCCGGCCCCGTGCCGTTCAACCTCTATGAGCAGCTTCCCGTTCAGTACAAGCGCTACATTGCGATCGTCGCAGGCGGTCTCGATGACATCGACGACAAGATCGAGGAACGTGATTTTCTCGTCGATGCCGATAACGACGAAGTGGAGCCGCAGGCCGTCGCGATGCGTAGGCTGCGCCAGGGTGCTGTCAGCCGCGTCGTCGGTACGGTCAATATTGACCCGCAGCTACCAACGCTTCCGCCCGGCAGCATCCTTGTTGCCAGCGTGCTTCTGGGGACGGCCGGCATCGAGTCCTACGTCATGGAGGCATCGACCAAGCTCCCGTCGCTTAAGAAGCACGGCGAGAAGCTCACCGACCTCGACAATTTCCGCAAGCGTGCAGAACCGCAGATTGGCGCGCTCATTACTCAGATGTCAGTGCTGGCCACGACCACTGACAGCAAGGCGAGCCGCAACGATCTCATCGAAGCGTTGGTGGATCTTGCGCGCGTCAAGGAAGCAGCGAACCTGCCGGACAGCTATTCCGCCTACGGGTCGGACAGCTTTGCCGATGATGACGAAACCGACCCATCGTCGGCCTCAGGTCACACAATCGCCAATGATGCTCTGGGCTTTGCCAGCACGACCGAACTGAAAAACCTCCAGCTCCTGAACCCGACGGATCCGCTGGTCCGTCGTTGGGATACAGACTGGATCACCCCGGCTCACGACTACGAGGTCTTGATGGAGGTGCCGGGCTCGAACGGTGACCTATCGGCCTCCTCATACCAGACACAGGGTGTCGTCACGAGCACCAAAAGCAGCAGCTCGAAACAGGTGACAGTCGGCACCTACACGTCCGTTGCCGCGGCCAAGAAGGCGCTCACGAACTCCTATGGAACGACGTCCGGCTCGGTGATCAGCGAGACGAAGGTGAAGCAGTCCGATGGCTCGTACAAGACGCAATACGTCGCCAAAAAAGTTCTCTAACTGAGGGGTCGACATGCCTACCGTAACACATACCGGCGTCGCCATCGCGCAGACGTTCCGAACCGCGCGCGCCATGAAAATCTCGCGGGTCGGATTTTTTCTCACGCAGCTCGACACTTCGGGCGATGTGACCGTTCTCCTTTGCGAGACCAAGAACGCGAAGCCTGACCAAAGCCGGATCATCTCGAAGGTCACTGTGCCTTACGCCGATCTGAAAACAGGCGGCCTCGAAACGACGGCCAACCTACCGCCCGGCTCCTTCGAGGCGGGTAAGCTTTATGGCTTCATCCTGATTACGACGGGCAACCATCGTATCCAGACAGCGCCTGTCGGTTACACCGAAGGCACACTGTTCTACGGGCAGGACCAGGACTGGGTTTCACCAACAGCCGGTCGCGATCTCAAGATCAAGCTCTACGCCGACAAATTCACGCGGACCCGTACCGAGGTCTCCTTCGGAACGATCACGCTGGCTGGCGGCATCGACAGCATCGATTACAACATTCCAGTCGATGAGCCGGATGGTACGGCATTCTACCTGGAAGGCCGTATTGCAGGTGTCTGGCGTGACCTGAAGGAGCCTGATGTGCTTGCGTCCCGGCCCGATACCATCGAACTTCGAGGGGTCTTCATCGGGACATCGTCGCTCCAGGCGGCTATCAAACTCGGCAACGGCGTCATCACAGCTCGCAGGGCGGGGCTGACGCTGCACCACCTGTCCACGGCGCGCACGCTCGCAGTTGGTAAGCAGAATTTCGTCGTAGACCTGTGGCTCGACAACTACGACCAGACCGATCCCGGCCAGGATCTCGATATCACGCTGAAGCACGGCGTCGGCTACGGCACCTCGACCGTCGGGACAGCCGGGCAGGTGAGCGAAGATACGGCCGATACGAAGCGAGCTCGGTTCGCGTTTGCCGTTGGCTCGAACATCACGAGCTACAAAATCGATATCGCCGGTGCCCGCGATGCGGATGTGCCGCCGTATCTCATCCTCGAACGCGTCGACGTCGCGGTCAGCTAAGGAGGCTTCCACATGGCTACGAAGAAGAAGCCGGCAGAGGCGCAGGAGGGGATGGTGTGGGCCTTGCTCACTCAAACCCACGATCTTCCCGGCATGAAACTTGTTCCAGGACGTGTGCGCGTCTCGCCAGCGCTCCGGGACGAACTCAAGGTCGCCGGCAAGATCGTCGAGCAGGAGTAAGCCCATGGCGTTGGAATACGGCACTCCCAACATGCCGGAGATGATCGATGGCAAGACGCGGCTTGGCGAGGCGTATTTCAACCCTCTAAACAAGCGTATCGATCAGCGCGTCTCGGCGCTGGAAGAACTGAAGGTCTCGTGGCAGGACGCAACGGATCTTCTCACTTCACAAGGTCTCGGCCGCATCGACGCAGTGCTTGGTCCAGCCTTCGAGGAGATCGACCAATCTCTCGCCACGTTGGCGATTATGTTGGCCACAGCGCAAACGGATCTCAATGCCGCTGCGGAAGGTGCGCTGGAACAGATCCAACCGCAGATCGACGCGAAGCTTGATGCCATGGATTTGGCGATCACAGCGCTCAATGCCGCCGTCATGGCGGGCAATGCCGCGATAGCTTCCGCTGTGGCGGCCGGGAACTCATCCATTTCAACCGCTGTGGAATCGGCTGCGTCGGCGACCAGCGCCGCGACCACGGCGGCAAGCGCAGCAACTGCCGCCGCTAGCGGCGTGGCGGCTGCGATCGCATCCGCCATCGCCACCACTCAAGCGCAAGCCCGCCGGCAGGCGATAGCCTTCGCCATTGCCCTCTAATCTAGGAGACTACAATGGCAGTTAGCCATGAACCTGTGTTCGCGCAGGCCGGCCGAACCGTGTGCGCGACCGCCACGGCAGCCAAAACGACGTATAACGACATCGCCAACGCGGTACTGCTGTGCACGGGGGAGACGAACGGTTCGATCCTTAAGGCGCTCTCCGCTATGCCGCTGGCAACCGTAACGGCTTCGAAGTTGATGCTTCTGCACTCCGATGCTGCCGGCACGGTGGTGACGTTGGTGGACAGCGTTCTGATGGCCGCGCACACGGTGGCGGCAACGACGGCGACGCCCGTTACAGTCTTCACCGGTTTTTCGGAAATTCGCTTGAAGGCTGGCGACAAGCTTTACGTCGCCTCTGGGGTCGCTCTGGCGGGCGGTATCGCCTTCGCTGGTCAGGTCGAGGACATGTGATGCCGTCTCCCGTGAACTCCCGCCGCTTCGGCCTTTACCCGTCCCTGGGCAATCGGGGACGGTTTCCGGTCGATCCTGCGAAGTCGGGCGGTTCTTCTTTGAAGTTCATCGGGGTCACCTCAGTACCGTCAAATCAGAGCCTTGCATCTCTCAACGTCGGTCCAGCAGCCTCGAATAGAACTTTAGTATTCGTATTCAGCGCGTTTTACAATAATTCAGGCCCGCAGATCTCCTCTTGGCTCATTGATGGTGTTCCAATCGATTATGTCGATGGAAGTTTTGCTCAAGCCGGTCAATCCGTGATCTGCGGTATTGGTTACGTAAAAAAGGAAGCTAAATCAAACGTAAAGCTCGATATGACGCTAGCTGGAACAGTTGGAGGGGCGGTCATCGCGGTCTATCAACTCTTCACGCCTAATCCGAAGCCGTCGATTATCAAGCAATTCAACGCTGGTACTACGGGATCGATAATTTTAGGGAAAGGTTCGGTGGGAGTATTCACGAGTGGAACCGGCGATATTGCTCAAGTAGATAGTATCAAAAACGGTATTATTGACTACGACAACTCGGCTTCAACACTTCGTATCAGTCCCATTGGTCGAGTTGTAAGACCTTCCTTACCTTTAATTCTGACGGCAGATCGAACCGCACAATTCAAAATGACAGCTGTGGCTTGGGATTGAGATTATGGAACAGCAGAACTACCAGCGCATCCTCCTTTCCGGCCCGACGATCGATGGCGAGCCCGGTCTCCCAGACGATCTGTTCGGCCTTGCCGACGAAACCCTTGCTGACCTCGCCGCGGCTATCGACCCGGTTCCACCTCAATATGATGGCCTCGGCTACTGGCCAATCCATCCAGCGGACCCGCTTCCGCCCAACAAGGTGTCGGCCGGGCGGAGCCGTGAGATCGTCGGTGGGTTGGTGAAATGGATCGATGAGCTTGCCGACGCTCCCCGTCCTTCGGGCACGGAGATCAACGCGGAGCGTGATCGGCGCATTGCCGCAGGCAAGACGTTCACTGTGACGGGCTATGGGGACGTCGCCCTTCAGGGTCGAATTCAGGACCAGGTGAACCTGCAAGCCCGCCTCATCGCCGCGCAGACCGCGAAGGCGCTGGGCGTCACGGACCCGCTGCTGGTGATCCGCGACGCAAATAACGTCAACCACATGCTCACGCCCGACCAGGTGATCGAGTTGGTCAGCGACGGCACAGCATGGATCGAGGCCACCATGCAGGTGAGTTGGGACATGAAAGACGGGGTCGCGCCATTCGAGAATGGTGCGCCTTATGATTACGCCGCCAACGAGGCGTATTGGCCCTAAGGGTCGCGTTGTACCCGCAATTTCCGAAGTCCGCACCGGTGTTTCCTTCCGTCGGTGCGACGCCGCCTGACCGTCTGCTGGGGCGTCAGGCGGCACCCTTTCGCACATCCCCAAAAACATAGGAGCCTGTCGATGGCAGACCTTTCGTATCACCACGGCGTCAAGCTCGTGGAAAGCCCTGACACTCCGGCGCTTGTGCGGATCTTCCGCCAGAGCACGACGATGGTGAACGGCACGGCGCCCGATGCCGATGTCGCAGCGTTTCCGCTGAACTACCCGACCCTCGTCACCTCGCTGACGCAGGCGGCGGCACTCGGCGCGGCCGGCACGCTGCTGGAGTGGCTGACAACCTTCTTCGGTGAAGGCGGCTCCTTCGTCATTGTCAATCGCGTCGAGCACAGCGACACGCCGGCGACGCTCGAAGCCAATCTCATCGGCAACGCCGTTGCGCGCACGGGTCTCTACGCTGCGCTCCGCGCGAAGGCGCTTACCGGCTATCAGCCCCGCGTCGTCGTGACGGCCGGCAAGACCGGCACATGGATCGAAGACGGTGTTGTCTCGATCGCAATTTCCAACCAGGGCGCAAACCTGACGGAGGCTCCGACCGTCACAGCTTCCGGCGGCGGCTCCGATCCGGGCAAGGTGCTGCCGACGCTCGTCGCCGTTCTCGGCGAGGGTGCGAACGCCGGCAAGGTGATCCGGGTCGACATCACGAATCCCGGCAAGAAGCTTTCCGCTGCGCCGAGCATCGCCTTTACCGGCGGCGGCAGCGATGAGGACAAGGTGCTGCCGGCTGCGACCGCCAATGTCGGCGACGTCGCCAATCCGTTCATTTCGGCGCTGAACACGATCTGCCCGCAGATCCGTGCACGCGCCTATATCGACGGGCCGAACACGACGAACGCCGAAGCCATCCGCTTCCGCCAGACCGTGACGGGCGGGCGCATCCTCATCATCGACCCCGCCGTGTTGAAGAACGTCGATGGCACGCCGATCCAGAAGGCGGCGGCTCCGGTTTTCGCTGGCGTGCGCGCCCGTGTCGTTGCGTCCGAAGAAGGCGTCAGCGGCTCCGTCTCCAACAAATTCATCCGCACGATCGACGGCGTCGCCCGCACGATCGAATACCCGAACGACAGCAACTACCTGAACGAAAACCAGGTGGCCACGATCATCAACGAACGTGGCGGCCTGCGTACGTGGGGCTCGCGGCTGGCGATCGACGATCCGCTCTGGCAGTTCGACAGCGTTCGCGCCACGGCCGACATGATCAACGAGTCGATCGAGGATCTCTATTTCCTCTATGTCGACCGCAAGATGAAGAAGTTCAATCTGAAGATGCTCGTCGAGGACGGCAACGCGGCAATGCGCGTCTTCGCCAAGAACGACGACATCCTCGGCGGCAAGGTCTGGCTCGCGGACCTGAACGTGCCGGCGCTGAATGCCAACGGCAAGGTTTTCCTGAACGTCGAGTTCGAGCCTGTCGGCCTGATGGAACAGATCCACGTCACCACGCACCGCAACATCCTCTATTACCAGCTTGTGCTGGATGAGGTTCGCGGCGCGATCGAAAACGGCCCGCTGACGCTGGCGGCCTAAGGAGCGAACCCGATGTCCGAAAAATACCTTCCCCGCTTCCTACTTCGCGATTGCACCCTCTTCGCCGATCGCGAAACCAAGCTCGGCCAGATCGGCGATATCACGCCGCCGGTTCCGCAGGCCAAGGCCGAGGAGCTGCGCAACGGCGGCATGATCAAGCCCCGCGAGGTCCGCCTTGGTTTCGAGAAGCTGGAATTCAGCTTCAAGATGCCGGGGCTCGATCCGCAGATCATGACCCTCTTCGGCTATGCGCCGGGCACGGAGCATCCGTTCATGGTCACCGGGGCTCTCGTCGACGAGGACGGCACGGTGCACTCGGCCGTGATGACGATCCGCGGCTTTCTGCGCCAGGCCGACCACGGCACCTGGAAGGGAGGCGACATGGCCGAGAACGATTTCCAGGTCTCCGTCAATTACTACAAGCTCGAAGTCGACGGCGAGGAGCTGATCGAGATGGACGACTTCGACATCAAGATCCGCGGCCAGTCGCAGTATGCGACCATCCGCGCCGCCATGCTGGTCGACTGATCGGCGATCCTTCCGCACCCTGAAATTTCGAGGAAATTCCATGTTCACGTTCACGCTGTCGGCGCCGATCGAACACGCCGGCAAAACCTATTCCACCCTCACGTTTCGCGAGGCCGAGACCGGCGACCTGATGGTTGCCGACAAGTTCGAAGGCCAGACGTCGAAGGTGGCCGCCATGCTTTCCGCCATGTGCGAAATGCCGCTGCCCGCCTTCAAGAAGATCAAGGCCCGCGAATTCTCGCGGCTGATGAAGGAGGCGGCCCATATGCTGGGGGAGCCCGAGGGTACTCCGCCGGGGGGCACGACTGGGGCCTGATCATCTGCCTGATCGCGGCCATTACGGGGCCATCGCCCGACATTGTCGAGCGCTGGCCCCCATCCAAGACCCTCGCCTATTTCGACAAGGCCCTTGAGGCACGCAAGCTGCTCGGAAGATCCGCATGAGCATTCTCCAGTCCACCCTCAAACTGACGCTTCTCGACGAGGTGTCAGCCCGCGCGAAGCGCATCCAGGGCGTGCTATCCGGCTTCCAGCGCCAGCAGACGGCCTTTGCCGCTCCGTTTCGGGGGATCGCTGCGCAGGCGCTTGCCTTCGGCGGCGCTTACCTTGGCGTGACAGAGGGCATCTCCGGCACGGTCGGCGCGGCGATCAAGTTCGAATCCGCCTTTGCCGATGTGCGCAAGGTGGTCGATGCGACGGATGAGCAGTTCCAGAACATGGAGCGCTCGATCAAGGACATGTCGCGGCAGCTTCCGCTGTCCGCAACCGAGATTGCAGCACTTTATGCTGCGGCAGGCGAGAGCGGCGTCGCGACGAACGACCTGAAGACGTTCTCGGAAATGGCGGCCCGCGTGGGCATCGCCTTCGACATGGGTGCCGGCGAGGCGGGCGAAAGTCTCGCCAAGCTGAAGACGCAGCTCGGGCTGAATGTTGCCGAGACCGGCGACATGGCCGACGCCATCAACCACCTCTCGAACAACATGGCGTCGAAGGCGAAGGACATCACGTCCTATATGCTGCGCGTCGGCGCGCTGGCCGAAATGGGCGGCTTCGCGAAGGAAGAGATTGCCGCCATCGGCAGCGCCATGATCGCCGCCGGCGCTGAGGCCGAGACCGCCGGCACGGCCATGCAGAACGTCGTCAAGGCGTTGACACGAGGTGCGTCTGCGAAGAAAGGCCAGAAGGATGCCGCCAAGGCGCTCGGTCTGCACCTGCCCACGATCGCGAAGGATATGCAGAAGGACGCCAAGAGCACCATGAAGAAGGTGCTCACGGCCATCGCCAAGGCACCGAAGGACCAGCATATCTCGCTGCTCTCCGATTTCTTCGGCGATGAGGCGAAGGCCTTCGCGCCGCTGGTCGGCAATATCAAGCTGCTTGACCAGGCGCTCGACAGCGTCGCCGACCGCACGCAATATGCAGGCTCCGCGTTCCGCGAATATGTTTCGCGCGCAGGCACGGTGGAAAATGCGCTCCAGATCCTGCGCAACAAGTTCGCCTTCGTCTTTGAGGATATCGGCAAGGAGTGGCTTCCGACCGTCCGTGAGGGCGTCGAGGGTATCGGCTATGTGCTCGACACGCTCGGCGAGCGCGCCTCCATTTTCGACGAGATGAGCGCCGGTATGAAGGGATTCATGCAGGGGCTCGGCTATGACAGCAGCGTGCGCGAGATGGTCAAGGATCTCGGCGATCTGCTGTTCGGCGAGGTTGACGGCGATGGCGCGGCTGACAAGCTGGGGCGGATTTTCAAGGAGTTCGAAGGGTACGGTCAGTCTATCCGCCAGTTCAAGAAAGATCTGGAAGATAACCCTCTTGTGCAGTTCTTCGAAGATCTCAGCCCCTATTATTTGGAGGTTCTTAAGTGGAGCATCGGCTTCGCGCTCGTTGCAGGCGCGATCCGCAAGCTCGCCGCAGCTTTCTGGTTGCTCTCTGGGGCATCGACAGTATTTGGCGCTGTTAAGACTATAGGCGGTCTGGCTGGTGCACTTGGGTTGGGTGGTGCCACGACTGCTGCATCAGGCGCTGCGGGAACCGCAGCGGGGGCGGCGGGAGGCGCGGCAGCAGCGGCCGGGGCTCGCGGCGGTGCACTCGGCTTGATAGGTTCTATCTCCAAGGGGGTTGGGCAATTCTTGCTACGGAACCCGTGGATTACGGCTGCGGGCGTCACCTACGGAGCACTGGACGCCGTACCACACAAGGCGATGGCATCTGCCACAAAGGATGATCCGGACCTCCCGGCACGGTTAGCTGCCTGGCAAAATCAGTTCGGGGACGTGCCTTTCGAGGGTGGTCGACATCGCGTCGGATTAGGTGCTGCTCCAGCTCCGGGCGACGATGTTCAAAAGCCCGTGGTTCTGGATGCTGGTACGATCAGTCAGCTTCTGCAGCCTTCTCATGGCGTGCAGGAAGTGCGCGTCACCAACAACGAACCTCAGCCAATCATTGTCAATGCGCCGATATCGATCACGGGCGTTTCCTCGCCTGAGGCAGCGGCCGACGCTGCGATCTCTCGACTCGGGCAGGAGATCAAAAACGCCGTTGAGGCCGCCGATACCGACTAGGCTAAATGAAGTTGTAGACGATCCACCATTGATCATACTCAATGTAGGCCTTGTAGCTCACATTCTGCTTGGACTGGTCGGACATTACGGCCAGTCCTGTGCATTCGGTCGTTTCCGGCTCTTTCTTCACAGTCTTGATCTCAAAGATACCGAGAATCTTTGCACCGCTGGCTTGCTCTGCGGATAGGCTAACTATCTCAGGGACGAGATTGTCGCAATCGTACGTGCCTTTGGATAGCTCGGTAAGCACGTTCGTCTGCGTCAGGACAACCAGCGCTCCCGCAAGCCCTATCCCGCCAACGATCAAATTTGGCGCGTAAGATTGTGCGGGTTGCTCGCTTTTTGACCTTGGCCAAAATGGTACGACGATCAGCGCAAACACTCCGAAAACGAAACCAATTACGGCCCACGCTCCCGCGTTAAGGCCCTTTCGTTTCGCAATCGCGGACGTGATCGCTGCGCAGATGAGCAAAACGCAAATCGTCAGAAGTGCGGTCAATTTTCCATCCCCCATAATCCCTGCAATCTATAAGTGAAAGTTTTAAGCGCAAGTCGCTTGAACAAACAAGAGCACGCAAATGTCCGGACCAGTCGCAATGATGCTCGGCTCTTTCGGGTTCGAGGCCCTTGGCTTCGGGTTCGATACGGTACAGCGCCGTCTCCAGACGCCGTGGGCGGATATTCCGGTCGCGCAGGATTTCAACCAGCAGCAATGGACCGGCCCGACGTCGGAGGAAGTGACCATCAAGGGCGTGCTCTTTCCTGTCGAGTTCGGCGGGCAGGAATCTCTTGACGGCATTCTCGCAGCGGCGAGCGCCGGCATGCCGATGATGCTGGTCTCGGGCAGCGAGGCGGCCGGCGTGATCCACGGCATGTTCACTGTTCAGGGTGTCGAGGAGGATCGCTCCTTTCACACCCGCCGCGGCACGCCGATGCGCAACGCCTACAGCATCTCCCTCAAGCGGTACGGCGGCGGCCTTTCCGGCTCGTCGCTGCTGACCGGCATCGTCGATATCTTCCGATAGGCGCGCCATGGCCACGATCTATGTGACGAAACAGGGTGAGACCGTGGATCTCGCCTGCCTCGCCCATTACGGACGCACCGCCGAGGTGACGGAAGCCGTGCTCGATGCCAATCCGGGACTTGCCGGCCTCGGACCCATCCTGCCGATGGGCACGCGCATCACCATGCCCGACATCTCCCGGCGCGCCACGGCGCGGCCCCTTGTCAGCCTCTGGAACTGAGCCATGCGACCCATTGTCGAAATCACCGTGGACGGGACGCCCGTCGCTGGGCTGTTTTATGAGCGGCTGACCTCCATCAGCGTGACGGACAAGGAGGGCTTGGCTTCCGACGTTTTCCAGATGGAGTTGAACGACGGTCCGCCCAGCTTCCTTGCCATCCCGCGCAAGGGCGCGATCGTCGATATCCGGATCGGCTATGGTACGGCGCGCAGCCTCGGGCTCTTCGTCGTCGACAAGGTGGATGTGAAATGCCTGCCCTATTCCATGTCGATTTCCGGCAAGGCGCGCGACATGCGTTCCGGCAAGATGAAGGAGCACCAGGAGCGGCACTGGGACAAGAAGAAGGTGAAGGACATTGTCGGCGAGATTGCCGCTGAGAGCGGGCTTGCCGCCTCGGTCGACAGCGAGATCGGCGAGCACGAATACGACTGGTTCGGTCAGCTTGACGAGAGCAATGTCCACGTCCTGCGTCGCCTCGCGGACCGGCACAACGCCCTCTTCAAGGTGCGCGATGGACGTCTCGTCTTCTCCAAGCGCGGCTCCGGCAACGCGGCCGGAGGTAGCTTCCTTGGATCGGTGGTCGTAACGCCTGGCGTGATCGTCCAGGGGACGTGCTCATTCGAGGCGAACGACCGCACGAAATACAAGAAGGTCGTTGCCTACTATCAGGACAAGGACAAGGCCGAGCGGACGGAGATCGAGGCGGACAGCGATGCCGCCGGCGACAGCGTGTACCGCATCCCAACACCCTTCGCGGATCTCGCCGAAGCGGACAAGGCAGCGCAGGCCAAGGCGAAGGATCTGAAGCGCGGCGAAGGCGCCGCCTCCGTGACCGTGACGGGAGATACTGCCATCGTTGCCGGTGCACCACTGCTCTTCCAGGGTGTGCGGCCGGGGCTCGATGGCGTGCCTTACGTCATCGACACCGCCGTTCACACCTACGGGAAGAAGGACGGTTATCGCACGCGGATCAGCGGCAAGCTCTATGACGGGTCATCCGGCGGGAGCGGCAGCGACAGCGGCTCCGAGGGCGAAGGTTCCACAGGCGGCTCCAACGAAACGGGAACAGTGGCGAAGGACTCTCCCGAGGGAACGCCGGCCACACCAACCGAGTGGGTGAACACCCGGCGGTATGGCCGGACCGATGAGAATTAGCGGTTTAGGCTAGCTGAAGCGCACGTCGCTTGGAGCAAATGTCGCATCAATCGTCTGGCATTCAATCGGGGCATTGCTCGTTACCGCATCGTAAAGTGGATCGCTATACCTACCGGCGATGCGCGCATATTCGAGAGTGTGCAAAATAGCAATCCGCGAGCCCATTCCGCCAAACAAGCTTTCCAGGTTGTAGAATTCAACGTTCGCGAGCGTACCGGCTCTCCAGTTTTGATCTACGTATGCCATGAGCGAGTCAATGAAGCTGTTGTCCACTGCATAGACGGCGTCGAACGGATCGCCGCCATGCGTCTCCTTCATACCGTGCTCATGGAAATATGGAGCGAGCCTTTTTTGATGCGCATATGCCAGTGCCGGCTCGAAGTTAGCCGGGCTCTGAAGAAAGCCGGTGAGAAAACCTTGGCGCTTCACTTCGTAGGCGGCCTGCAATTCTTTGGTCATTGAAAAATTCCTTCTAATTTAGCTGGGCAATTCCCGCGCCAGAGATGGCGTGCTGTTCCCGAAACTTCAAGTCTAGCCAAATCGAATTCACTACCAACGGGCGCTTTTCGTTCGCCCGCCCTTAGTAAACCTCATGGAGAAGGCTTATGCACCTCGCCCCCAACTGGCGGGCGGTGCTCCGGCGCGCCTGGAGCATTCGTCTCATTCTGCTTGCCGGCCTTCTATCCGGCGGCGAAGTCGCGCTGCCGCTGCTCGGCGACGCGCTCCCCATCCCGCCCGGCGTCTTTGCCGGCCTCTCCTTCCTTTTCACTGCCGGCGCGTTCGTCGCCCGGCTCGTAGCGCAGAAAGGCGTTTCCGATGAATAGCAGGCTCAAGAAGAATGGCACGCTCATGGCCGCCGCCGTTGCCCTTATTGGTGGATGGGAGGGGCTGCGCACCGTCGCCTATCGCGACGTAGTCGGCATTCCGACTGTCTGCTTCGGCGAGACGCGCGGCGTGAAGATGGGTGACCGTTATTCTGTCGACGAGTGCAAGGCGATGCTCGGCGATGGCCTCGCCGAATTCGAACAGGGCATGCGCAAATGCCTGAAGGCCCCGGACCAGATCCCGGCGAAGAGCTATATAAGTTTCCTGTCGCTCTCGTACAACATCGGGACCGGCGCGTTCTGCGGGTCGACGGTTGCGCGGCGGGCCAATGCTGGCGATGTTCGCGGAGCCTGCAACGCGATCCCGATGTGGAACAAGGCTGGCGGGCGCGTCGTGCAGGGCCTTGTCAATCGCCGTAAGGACGAACAACGCATCTGCATAGAGGGGCTTGCAGGCTGATGCCGACGCTGATCTGGCTCGCCAAGTCCGTTGGCGTCTATGGCCTCATCGCGGCAGCCGTCTTCGTCTGGCACCTCTATGAGCGCAATCAGGCCTATCATGCCGGGCAGCGCGACGAGCGCCTCGTCTGGCAGGAACAGGCCCGCCGCGCCGAGCTTCAGCGCGAGGCCGACCGCAAGGCGGCACAAACCAAGATCGACCAGGTCGAGCGGGAGTATCTCTCCCGAACGATGACCGACGCCCTACGCATTTCCGAACTGGAGAAGGCCCTTGAAGAGGATCAGACGAGCAGCCCTGCTGGTGGCTGCGGCCCTGCCCTGTCTCGCAGGTTGCGGGACGCCATCGACCGTGTCGGGCGGGATTGATCCGGCCCGTATCCCTCAAACCCTTCGGCAGGCATGCCAGCCGGTCTCCAGCCTTCCGGACGGTGACCTGTCGTCCTCGGCCGCTGCGCGTCTCTGGGGGCAGGATCGCGCGGCGCTCGGTGAATGTCGCCGGCGACATGGTGCGCTGGTCCGGTCCATTGAAGCAGTCGAGGGGCAGCAGGGCGAATGAGCGAGGAGAAGACGATGGGCATTTCCCGAGCACCGAAGCTTGAATGGAACCTCAACACGGTACTTCAGCTCATCAGCCTGGTCAGCTTCCTTGCCTGCGGGATTTATGTGTGGGCGAACACGACGCGGGATATCGAAGAGCTTCAGCGCTGGCGCACCGGGCATGATCAATATCACAAGGAGCGGCTCGCCGAGGTGAAGGCGATCGAGGGGCGGACGGAAGAGCGCTTCCGCACGATCGAGAGCGAGGTTCGCAAAATCGATAACCTTGCCTTCCGGGTTGCGGCGGCCGAGCAAAGCGTCGCAAACACGTCAACCGCGATCAGAGACCTTCAGGCGCTGGTTTCAGCGCAGTCGGGGGATATCAAGGTGATCCGGGAGATCCTGCAACGGATCGAGGCAGGGCAGCGAGGCGGGCTTGAGAGACAGTAGCCGGCTGTTAGGCCGGCGAAATTTCATCCGTTTTCAGACGTTTCAAATCCCGTCCCGTCAGCGAAATCTCGCCACCCGGAACCTTCAGGTTTAAGGCCGATGCTCTACCCAGTATCGCCGACGCCAAGTAATCGGCGGGATGCATGTCCGCCGATTCGTCCTTCTCGCTTTTGGAAAAAAGATTTCTTGATATCGTTTCAAGCAGGTGCTCGGGCATCGGGCGATCCTGCGATAGCTTCCACTCCAGCGCCGCTTCGACAACCCAGCTAGCTCTATCAATGTCCAACTCGAATTGCTTGAGCTGAAACTCTGTGTCGGCGTATCGTTCAAACCACCGGTTCATCCACCTGAGATACCAAGCCAGCAACCCTAGCAATGCGATCGTTAGCGTAACAGGTTTCAGTCCTGCGATGAGCCATTGAGCAGTGGTGTTCTGCGACGAAAGCGCGCCCATCTGCCAATAGAAGAAAACAATCGACGTTGCCAGGAAGGCCATCGAAAGAATGATCGCCACGTGGATAGGGCGCCTGTTGGCAGTCGTTTCTGGAGTTACCGTCAAACTCCCGGCTCGCTGAGCAATTTTTGTTTTCAGGTCCTTGTGGAGTTCTCGTCGCGCATGGGTGTTGTTGCGGTCGTCAAGGACCTTCTCACGGTCTGCAAGAACACGATTGCGCTCCGCCAGTTCCGACATCTGTCCTTCGTAGGACTGTTCATTTTTACTCTTTTCCCTGGCGGCCTCATCAATGAGGTGCTGACGCAAAACTGCCGCATCTTTTTCGAGTGCCTCACGGCGACGGCCAAAGTCTTTCTCAAGCTGGTCCCGGGCGTCTGTGGCTTGCTCCGCAATACGCAGAACAGTCTCTTGAAGCTGTATATTCTGCCGATGATGGGAGGCTAAAAGATCTCGAAACAGCTTCGGGTTTCGAAACAGGCCAGCGATTTTCTCGTGATCGCGGCTAAAAGCTGAGAACACAATGTCCTCGATCGCTCTCGCCTCTTCTTCGGTCACTCCACCTTTTACTGTCGCAGTTCCGATTGCGTTATTGCTGACCGTCAGCTGATCATAGAGAATGGCGTCGACTCCAGCGAGGGCTTGCCTGTCAAGGACAACCTCAAATCGCTTACCGCTGACTGAAGCTCTGAGTAGTCGGAAATCTTTTGTCCGGAATGGACTGTCGCCATCTGCGTCTTGTCCAATCGGCAGGGTACTGGCACCGCCGAGCGTCAAAACCTCGAAGTTTGTGGCGTTGAGAATATTGCCAATGGAGCGGCACAGGTCGATAATTTCGGAGTCGTAGACTTTAGGTACCATCGAAATCAATGGAGCCATCACGCACCTCGGCAATCTTGAGTAGCGATAGAAAAGCAGAAAGCTATGAGGTCTTCAACACGCATATCAAAACTTGTGAAGTTCATCGCCGTGGAAAACTGTTCCGCAATGGATGTGAAGATCACCGATCGTCGCAGGCGCGACTGCCCCGCCGCAGCAAGTGGTGGATTCACGATACGGCCTACGATCAGCACTCAGAACTGCAGGGAGCAGTGAGAACGCAGTTGGTGGACGCCGAGATCTAACCCACTCGCAGACCTATACACCCTAGCAGAATTCCAGCTAATCAACGGAATACAGATGGGCGGCCGGCGAAAAGTCGCCGACTGCCAGTCGGTGGGTGAAAGGACGCCGGTCACGCCGGTACTAGGTTTCCGCTTTTGGACGTACGTGACAGAATATATTTTGAGGCGACATTTATCTCACGCCGAGGCTCTGTAGCGAGGCAAGCTATAAAATCGTCAACCTGCTTAATGCTAGGAGATGTCCTGTATAGAACGCAAAGAAGACCCTTGCTTATTACCATGAACACCCCCTCTACAAGATCCGGCCTTGTCCTACTCAATTGATTAAGAGCATCGCTAAGGTCGGTATCTTTAACTTTCTCGCCTTGGCTGCCCATCATTATACGATAGAACTCTCGCGCCTCTTTCTTATTAGATACAACGATATTGAACTTCGCGACAAAGTTGGTCAGTGCCGGGGGGAGGGCTGGATCATCAATGATCCGATCGACGGCAGACAGATGATCGCGCAGAGCTTCCGCAGCCACCTTCTGAGTGTACGCGCGAGTCCTAAGCCAGTCGGACAAATTCAAAAGAAGCACTGTTGCGACCGTGATCGCTGCAACTATATTCCAGGTGTCAAAGAGTGTCGCGCTATTGGACATTTTTGCTTCTCCGGATCACAGCTTTTTGCGCCTTGCTCTGAACTCTTTTCGCTTCTGTCGCCTCGATTTTAGCAATTTCGAGTTTCTTCATCTGGTACTGAAAGTAGTAACCGACACACTCGAATACCAGATACCCCAAGTAGAACCCGGCCGGTACAAGGATGGCCACAATGTCATTAATGCCCCGTTTATAAAGGAGCCCTGCGGTGACGATAAGGCAAAGTGCGCCGAAAAGTTCCCGCTTATGCCCTTTAAACAGCTTGAGCACTGCTAGTGCATTAAATTCAAAGGCCATATAGGGTTAAGCGCCTAGCTCGCGGACCTTGCATAAAGCTTGAGATGTGCTCCCGTAGCTACTTTAGATAGAGTTTGCAAGGGCAACGCGCGCCCGCAGCCATTTTATTGCCACAATATCATCCCGACGTCGACACTGGGCTCTTGCCGCTGCATTGCGACGGGCGGCTTCAATAGAAGTCGCTCTTGGGCTTCTCAGATGCCCTTTACCCAGAGCGGCAAACCGTTGTCACACAGCGGCCCGATACTCTGCGCGACCTTCGCCGGCCGCTCTCCGGTGCGTGCCAACCCCACATCATACCAGTCCTCGACGGCCTTAGCAGCTTCCCAAGCTTCAACGGTGCGGCCGGTATGGGGCATAGGTCGCTGAAAGCCAGGCCAGTACGACACGCCGCCGCTCCACATGAACGTCCCGCGCTTCAGGCTGGTCTTGTCCCTCGACACCCGGCCGATATAGAGCCCGTCATGGAAGGCGCTCCAGTCTTCCCTCTCTTCGCCAGGCCACGTCAGGACCCATCGATACTTTCGCTGCCACTTCGCCACGGCCTATTCCAGTTCCGGCAGCTCGCCGCTCTGAAATAGGATCGTCGGTGGGCCGTAGTCGCCGAGCGCCGGGTCTGCGTCGCGGCTCCAGGCGATGACGCCTGCATATTCTCCGGCCATCGCCCTCGCGATCCGCGTGGCCTTCTCCTCGCTGTCCATCTGCCGCGGCTCGAAAGCTGGGAGAAGCCCGCCGTCGTCGGTCTTCGTGTAGGCAGCGAGCACGATCAGTTTTCCGGTTTGCGTCATCTTGGCCTCCATGGATGAGACCATAAAATAAGCCAGAACGGAATGAGAACAATAGGCTTAAATTTCCGCGTCGAATTGATAGCGGCCGAGCTGGTCGGCAACGATGCGGACGGCGTTCTCCGGGCTGTGCACGTATGTTTGGAGAAATACGGAAGAGCTTTTCCATCCTCCCGCCTCCATCGTTGTCTTGATATCCAGTCCCATCTCGATCGCGCTCGTCGCGAAAGTGTGCCGGCCGCAAGTGTGGCTCGATTTGTAACTGATCTCTGCGCGCTTGCAGACCGCGGCTATGCGCGTGTTCACGGATTGCCGGCTGCTGTAGCCGAACACGCGATCGTCCGGTGCGGCCTCGGTGCGAAGGCCCGCTATCCGGTCCGCTACCTCGCTGGTCAGCCCACGGGTCGAGTTCGTATCCGTTTTTGTCTTTCTCAGCAGGACGGTCCGCTTGGCGGTGTCCACGTCGCGCCATCGGACATTTATCGCCTCTGTCACGCGCGTGCCGCTGCTCGCCATGAAGAGCACCAGGGCGGCGAGGTTGTCGAGATCATCCTTGCGGCACTGGCGCGCAAAAGCGTGCAGCCATGCGCGCTGCGCCGGCACCTTGCGCTTCGGCCGCTCTTCCTTGAAGCGCTTTATGCGGATGAAACCGCACCACCCTCTATCGTATCCGTGCCGCATGACCGCTAGAGCCGGTGCCATTGCCTGTCTGTTCCTGGTCGCGTTCTTTTGGTCGGGATAGAGATGGAGTGCCATCTCCCGTATATCGAATGGGACGATGTCGGTGAGCGGACGATCGCCGAAAAACTCTACCACGCGCGGCAGATGCCGCCCGCTCCCTCCATGCTCGACGAAACTTTCGGCCGCCTCTCGAAACGTCTTGCGGGCGCGCAGGTGGAACACTTCAGCGTGGTCGGCGTGCTGCCGGCGGAAGGGCGCTTCCATGGAAGCCTCCATAATCAAATTCAACGGGCGGTAGAAATTTGAGTTTTACATTTTGCCGGTAAGCCTTTGATATTGCGTCCGGCCAAATTTGAGAGTTTTACAGCTATCCCTATGAGATTTCGGCCTAACGACTAGCTTCCCAAGCTGAACGCGCGGGTTCGATTCCCGCTACCCGCTCCAGCCCGGGTTCTCAGGGCATTGCGCGACATTCAAGCAGATTCTTTTTCGTGCGGTTTTACAGCTTCCGGTGTGGTCTCGGCCTGCCGGTTTTGGGATGATCCGCTTGGCCGGAAGCCATGATGGCGACAATGCCCAGCGTTGTTTTGATCTTGGCGCACGCGATGCATAGGCGGAAATAAAAACGTTTATATTTTATCTTGAAAACGTTTATATTCCTTGTTACCAATTTTACGGAGCGAGGATGAGGTCCATGTGTGGCAGGAGGTGCTGCGGATGGGCGCGTGGTCCGTTCAGGGGATTTGTCGAGCACCTTCCGCGCATGGCGGGCGCCGACGGTTGAGGAGGAAGAGATGAAAAAAATCGTTGCAACACTCGCGCTTGCCGTCTTCGCGGCGGGTGCTGCGCATGCAGCCGATCTTGGCGGCAAGCTTCTGAAGGTTGGTTCCGACACCACGTCGCCGCCGATGGAAAGCGTCGATCCGGCCTCCGGCCAGATCGTCGGCTTCGATGTGGATGTGGTCAACGCCATCTGCGCCAAGATCAACTGCCAGGCCGAATTCGTGACGACCGGCTGGGACGGTATCTTCGCTGCGCTTGACCAGGGCAGCTTCGACCTCGTGGCCTCGGGTGTCTCCATCACCGACGAGCGCAAGAAGGCGATGGATTTCTCCGACCCCTATATCGTCAACAGTCAGGCCGTGCTGACGCGGGCCGAGGATCAGGGCATCACGCTGGAAAAATTCAAGGCTGACGGCAAGAAGCTTTCCGCCCAGGCCAACACGACGGATGCGCAGGTTGCCGAAGGCGTGGTCGGCAAGGAGAATGTCGTCGCCTATGACAGCTTTAGCGCGGCGATTATCGCGCTCAAGAACAAGGACGTCGACGGCGTGGTGATCAACGGGGCCAATGCCGCCGCCTATGAGCGCGAATTTGCCGGTGACCTTGTCGCCTCCATCAAGGACCTCGAATCCGACCCGCTCGGCCTGGTCTTCCGCAAGGGTGACGAGAATGTCGCCGCCTTCAACGAGGGCCTGAAGGCGATCAAGGACGACGGCACGCTCGACCAGCTCATCGCCAAGTATTGGGGCCTCAAGTAAGAGGCTTTTGCCGGAAGCGCGGTGCGGGCGCTTTCGGCAATCCTTCTTGATCATGATGCCGGAGGCCAAAATGTCGTTCGTCAGAAGCGTGAGGCCCAGCAATCTGGTCATCCTCGCTGCACTGCCCTTCATCGTCTATTTGTTCGCCTCTTCCGCGGACTACCAGCGTTCGCTGCGTGCCATCCTGGGCGTGGAGCTGGGCTCGGGCGTGTTCGTGCCGGGTTTCCTGCTGCTCACCGTTGCCTTTTCCGCCGGCTTTGCGGTGCTCGTTCTGTCCCGCAGTGCGATGGCGCGGCCGCGTCTCACGATGGTTGTCGGCCTTGTCGGGCTTCTCGCGACGGCGGCCATTCTTGCCGGCGATCTCGCCCATCCCTTCATCGCCTCGGTCGTCGCGAACGGCGTCGATCCCTTCAAGTCCACTCTCGTCGTCAAGGGCGCGACGCCCCGCCAGCTGACAGAGGCGGCCGACTTGATGGTGCGCGATGTGGAGGCCTGGCTGTGGCCGGCCTATGCCGTGCTGCTCGTCGCGGGTCTCGGCCTTACCTTTGCCGGCAGTCGCGCGCGGGTGCCAGCGGAAAGCCGCCTGCGCCGGGCAGGGGCCTGGCTGCTCGGCCTCGTCAATGGCACGGGCCTCGTCTTTGTCTTCCTCTTCGCGCATCTCGCTTTCGCTTCCGGTCTCGCCACGACCATCCGCGCGGCCATCGCCGCCTATATCCTCGCGGCCATGCTCGGCCTCGTCTGGGTGGGGCTTCTGAAGCTGCGTTATACGCGCCAAAGCCTCTATTTCTTCGCGGCGATGACCCTCGCTTTCGCCGTGCTCTCCACCTGGTTCCTGATGCAGCCGCGCGACAACTACGTGCTGGTCGGCACGCTGGAGGGCAAGGTCGGCATCATCACCGGCACCCCGTCCGGCCTTATCGGCGCGGTGCGCTTCGGGCAGTACGAGGGTGGCCCGGTTACCGAGACGCCGGTGCGCACCTTTGTCACGCCCGAGCAGGCGATCGAGGCCGTCGGTAAAAAGGAGGACGTCAGCGGCGCGCTGCTGCCCGCCGCCACCGCGCCTGCCGATTGGCCGCGCCTCTGGCAGGTCGAAGCGCTGAACGATCGCGACCGCGCCGCGGGCATCACCTTTGCCGTCATCGCCATCGTGGCGGGCCTCTTGACCTTCGGCGGCTTCCTGCATCGCCGCCATCCGCTGTCCATCGGTTCGGAATTCATCGTCGATACGATCCGCGGCATTCCGATGCTCGTCATTGTGCTCTATGTCGGCCTGCCGCTTTCCGGCGCCTTGAAGGATGCGACGGCCGGTGTCTTCGATCCGCCGAATCTGGTTCGCGGTATCGTTGCTATGGCGATTGCCTATTCCGCCTATCTTGCGGAAATCTTCCGTTCGGGCATCAACGCCATCCCGGCCGGCCAGATCGAGGCGGCAGGCAGCCTGGGACTCAACCGCTGGCAGACGGCGCGGCTCGTCATCCTGCCGCAGGCATTCCGCATCGTCATTCCGCCGCTCGGCAACGAGCTGATCGCCATTCTGAAGGACACTTCGCTTCTCTCGATCCTGTCGATCCGCGACATCACTCAGCGCATGCGGGAGTTCCAGTCGGCGAGCTTCCTGCCGTTTGCGCCCTACAACTCGGCGGCGATCCTCTACATCCTGCTGACGTTAGCCGCTGCCAGCCTCATCAGCCTCATCGAGAAGAAGTATGACACAAAACACCGCTGACACGGGAACGGTGCTGATCACCGGTGCCGGGCGGGGGCTCGGCCGCGCGCTGGCTGACCTCTATACGGCTACCGGCTTCCGCGTCATCGCCTGCACGCGACAGGGAACTGATGATGCCCCGCCGCTGGACGTGGCGGATGCTACCTCGATTGCCGCGCTCGGCGACCATCTGGCAAGCGTGCCGATCGATATCGTCATCAACAATGCCGCGATCCGCGGTGACACGGGCGGCCTTGCCTCGCTGGAGACGGACGGCTTTCTGGAGGTCGTGCGCATCAATGCGCTCGCTCCGCTGCTGGTCGCCCGGGCGCTCAGGTCCAATCTTCTCGCCGGCCGGCGCCGGGTGCTCGTCAATATCGGCAGCCGCGCCGGCTCGCTTGCGGAAGGCACGATCGACGACGAGGACGGCGACTATGCCTATCGCTGCTCCAAGGCGGCGCTGAACATGGCGACGGTCAAGCTGGCACAGGATTTCCGGTCCGACGGCATCGCGGTCCTTTCGCTGCATCCCGGCTGGGTGAAGACGGACATGGGGGGCGCGGAAGCGGCGGTCGAGGTTGCGGAAAGCGCTCTTGGCCTGAAGGGTCTGATCGACGGCGCGACGATGGCCGAGACCGGAAGCTTCAGGGCCTACGACGGCAGGACGGTACTCTGGTAGCACCCACTGCAAGATTTTGAATGGCGATATAAACGTTTATATTGCGATCGTGATGAAAGCGGCCCGGCCCAGCCGGCACCGCGGAGAATGAAGGACGATACCGGTGCACAAGCCGCTCACGCAACAGAACCGCTTCGATGCTGCCCGTCCCCCGGCCGGCATGCTGGAGCTTGGTGTCTGCTACTATCCGGAGCAATGGCCGCGGGAGAAATGGGACGAGGACGCCCGCCGGATGGTGGCGCTGGGCCTGGCCTGGGTGCGCATCGGCGAGTTCTCCTGGTCGCACATCGAGCCGCAGGCCGGCGTCTTCCATTGGGAGTGGCTGGACGAGGCGATCGAGGTGCTCGGCTGCGCCGGCCTCAAGGTCATCTTGGGCACGCCGACGGCCGCCCCGCCGAAATGGCTGGTCGATCGTTATCCGGATATTCTGCCCGTCGACGAGCGTGGGGTGGTGCGCAAGTTCGGCGCGCGCCGGCACTATTGTTTCTCCAGCCGCCGCTACCGGTTGGAGGCCGCCCGCATCACCGAGGCCATGGTGCGCCGTTACGGTGAGAATCCCTTCGTGCATGCCTGGCAGACGGACAACGAATACGGTGACCACGATACGATCCACAGCTATTCCGATGAGGCGAAACTGGCCTTCCGGCAATGGCTCGCCGCGCGCTACGGCACGGCCGAGGCGATGAACCAGGCGTGGGGCACGACCTTCTGGAGCATGCACTACAACACGTTCGATGAGGTCGATCTGCCGAACAACCTCGTGGAAGAGCCGACGCCGAGCCATCTCGTCGACTATTTCCGCTTCTCCTCCGACCAGGTGCAGACCTTCAACAAGGCGCAGGCGGATATCATCCGACAGCATTCGCCGGGCCGCCCGGTGACGCACAATTTCATGTCGCAGAACACCGACTTCGACCATTACAAGGTGGGCGAGGATATCGATATTGCCTCCTGGGATGTCTATCCGATGGGGGGGCTGATCAACGGTCGCCTCAGCGCCGAGGAGAAGGCGCGCTACCTGCGCGTCGGCGATCCGGACCAGCCGGCCTTCAACCACGACCTCTACCGCGCCGTCGGCCGCGGCCGGGTGTGGGTGATGGAGCAGCAGCCGGGTCCCGTCAACTGGGCGGCGCACAACCAGTCGCCAGCCGACGGCATGGTAAGGCTGTGGACCTGGCTCGCCTATGCGCATGGCGTCGACATGGTCTCCTATTTCCGCTGGCGCCAGGCGCCGTTCGCGCAGGAGCAGTTCCATGCCGGCCTGCTGCTGCCGAACAGCGAGGTGGACCAGGGGTATATCGAGGTAGCGCAGGTCGCCGAGGAGATGGCGCGGTTGCCGAGGGGCGAGGTTCGGGAAAAGGCCGCTGTCGCGATCGTGCTCGACTACGAATCACGTTTCGCAACCCGCGCCCTTCCGCAGGGCCGCGGGTATGCCGCTTCGGCCATCGCGCTCGACTGGTATTCCGCCGTCGCGCGCCTCGGTGTGGATGTCGATTTCATCGGCCAGCATTCCGATCTCTCTGGCTACAGCCTGGTGCTGGCGCCTGACCTCGTCATCCCGGATGCTGCCTTCCTTGCCCGGCTGAAGGCGTCAAAGGCCAAGACTTTGTTTGGTCCGCGCAGCGGCAGCAAGACGCGGGACATGCACATTCCCGCCGACCTGCCGCCCGGCCCGCTCGCAGATCTCCTCGATTTCCGGGTGACGCGCGTCGAATCCTTGCCGGACTATCACAGCGAGCCCGTGCTCTACGGCAATGCGAGCCATCCGGTGACTGGCTGGCGGGAACTCATCCGCACGAACGAGACGGTGCTGGCGACCTTCGAAGGCGAGCACCGCCCGGGCTCCCCTGCTGTCATCGGCAATGACCGCGCGCGCTATGTCGGCACGCTGCCGCGCGGCGAATTTCTCGCGAAGCTGATGGGCGACACACTCGGCTGGGCTGGCGTCGGAAGCCTGCCCGATCTCGGTGATCTCAGGCTCGCCCGCCGCGGCCGGCTGCACTTCGCCTTCAATTACGGCAGCAGCTCCGCTTTCGTGCCGGCTGGTGCGGATGCGACCTTCCTCGTTGGTGGCCGGCAGCTTGCGCCTGTCGATGTGGCAATCTGGACGGAAGGCGGCAACTAAAGCAGGTCCAGAAAACGCGTGAAGCGATTTTTCGTTCGGAACAATGCCAAAGCGTTCCTGGCCGCCGAGCCGGAGCTCCTCATCCGGTCCCTCCGTTCCTCCCTGGGCAGACGGATCGGGTGAGGGGTGGGCTTTTGCAGGCTGCCGGCCGCAGTTGAGAGGATTATCCGGCTTCCATTCCCGTCTGCGGCCGCACCGGCCGATGAGCCGTCTTGTTCCAGAAGAAGGGATTGTGGCGCAGCTCCCCGACGGCGCGCCAGGCGGCGACCGATAGCAGCAGCCAGTAGACCGGCGTCATCATCCAGTGCCTGCCCACGGCGGCCTGTTCGCTCTCCGCCATGCCACCCCGCCCGAGTGCGATGAAGACGGCGTAGCTGCCGAAGATGTTGATCATATCGAGCGTAAAGAGGGTGAACTCGAGCGGCCCGACCGTAAACGCGGGCTGGAAGAACAGCGACCAGGTGATGAGGCCGAGATAGGCGATGATCAGCGGATGGGCGAGCGACGAGAGGATGAGCCCGCCGATCAGCACCTGGAAGACGAGGCTGGGCCAGAGGCCCATTTCCGAAACGAGGCGCGAGGGATGGCGCATCAGCACCAGCCAGGTCTGCAACCAGCCCTTGAACCAGCGCGTGCGCTGGCCGAGCCAGGCGTCCCGCCCGATGGGGGCCTCCTCGTAGGTCGGCCGGGTGAGCGTGCCGCAGCGGTAGCCGAGCCTGTAGAGGCGGAGCCCGAGATCGGCATCCTCGGTAACATTGTAGGGGTCCCATCCGCCGACCTGCTGGAGAACGCGCGTGCGGAAATGGTTGGACGTGCCGCCGAGCGGCACGGGCAGGCGCGCGGCGGCAAGGTGCGGCAGCAGCACGCGGAAGAGCCCGGCATATTCGAGCGCGAAAAGTGCGCTCAGCCAGCTTTCCCGCGCATTGGTGACGACGAGCGGCGCCTGGAGGCAGGCAATGTCCGGCGGACCCGCCTCGAAGGTCCGCCAGGCTTCCTCCAGCTGTAGGGGATCGACCCTGTCCTCGGCGTCGTAGATGACGAGATATTCGCCGCGTGCCGCGCCGAGCGCATAGGTGAGCGCCTTCGGCTTGGTGCGCGGCCGGCCAGGTGGCACCTCAACGATTTCGTACTGCCGGCCGAGGCGGGTGAGAGCGAGCGCATCGAGCGTTTCCTGGTCGTCCGCCTCGCAGATGAGCTTGATGTCGAGACGCGCAGCCGGCCATTCGATCCGGTTCAGGGTATCGATGAGCTGCGGCACCACGGCCGCTTCCCGATAGAGCGCCACGAAGATGGAGTAGGTCGGTCGCGGCCGGACCGATGGAGGCGGCAGCATCGGCCGGCGCTCCTGCCGCCACTTGGCAACAAGCGCGACAAGGCGGATCAGGAAGGTGCAGAAAAAGAGCAGGGTCACCACGATGTGTAACGCCAGCGTGGCCAGCCTGGGGGCAAGCGCAGCCAGCGTAAGGAGCAGAGTGACGGTGGCGCCGGTGTAGAAACCTTGCCGGCCGCGCAACGTAATACGGGCGCTCGCCTCGGGCATGGTGGCGTGCAGCTCCTCCACCGTGTCGCGCAGCCGCCTCTGCTGGCCGGCCTGCCAGAGTGCGGCCCGGAGAGCCGAGGGTGTGGTCGCCGCCATCATGCTGCGCAGCGCGGGGGCGTGTGCCAGCCGTTCGCCGAGATAGTCGAGCCGCTCGGCACTCGGCACGATTGCCGTGGTCGGTGGACGCGACGGATGGCGCAACCGTACTACGGTCGGGTCGATGAGTTGGCTATCGGCCCCGGGAAGATCCTCGACCTCTGCCGGATCCAGCCGGTCGAGGAAGGGGATGTCCAGGATCTCGGCCAGCGCCTCGTAGTAGACATGTTCCGAGACCGAGCCGCTTGCCAAAAGCTCCGTTTCCAGCGATGTGCCGTGCTGGTTGGCACGCACCAGCATGGTGGAGATGAGGGGCTTCGATAGACCCAGGCGCCGGAAGAGGTGGGCCTCCGTCATCAGGCGGGAGGGTACGGTATCGTCGCGGGGTGGCGCCAGCGGTGCCGGCCGGATGCCGATTGCGGTAGCGAAACCGATGTCGTCGGGATATTCTGCCAGTCGCATGCAGCCCCGCAGCCGCGCAGGCAGCTACGCCCCCTTTAAACCCCAGGTTGATTGTAATGCGGCATATCAAAATTGCACCCCTGAAAATCTACGGGCTCCTTGCCTTCGGCCTGCTGCTGGCGGCGGTGCAGCCGCAGGATGTCGTGGCGCAGGAGTCTGCCTCGGTCGACCTGCCGATCCTGTTCGACACGCGTGAGCGCATCGCGCGGCCGGACCTGTCCGGCATCGTGCGGCTGCGCTTCCTGACAACCGTGGATTTCCCGCCGTTCAACTTCATCGACCAGACCGGCAAGCTCGCCGGTTTCCACGTCGATCTGGTGCGGGAGATCTGCCGGGAGCTGGCGCTCACCGAAAAATGTCAGATCCAGGCTGTGACGTTCCCGGAGTTGGAAAAAGCGCTCATCGACGGCAATGGCGAGGCGGTGGCCGCGGGTGTCGCCGTCACCGCGGAGCTGCGCAAGCGCTTTGTCTTCTCTCGCCCCTTCATGCGCCTGCCGGCCCGTTTCGCCGTGGCAAAGAAGACCCCGCCCGCCGGCGCGACCGCGGCTGCGCTTGATGGCAAGCGTGTCGGTGTCGTCGCGGCGAGTGCGCACGAGGCGATGCTGAAGGCCTTTTTCCCGCGCGTGCAGGCGGAAGCCTTTGCCGATCGGACCGCCCTGCTGGCAAGCCTCAAGGACGGCAAGGTGGAGGCGGTCTTCGGGGACGGGATGCAGCTCGCCTTCTGGACGAGCGGCTCGGAATCGGCCGGCTGCTGCCGTCTGTTCGATGGGCCTTACCTGTCGGAGCGTTTCCTTGGCGAAGGCCTCACCATCATGTTCCGCAAGGAGGACGCGACGATAACCGGCGCCATCGACCATGCGCTGCTGGCGCTCTCGCGCAGCGGCCGCCTGCAGGAAATCTATCTGCGCTACTTCCCGGTCAATCTCTACGGCGGCTGAAGCGGCCTACTGGCTGGCCCAGATGATGCGGGCGATCCAGTCCACGTCGTCGATGTCGAAATTGCGGTTCGGGTGTTCGGGATTGAGCGAGACAAGCTCGATCGTGCGTGGCGTCTGGCGGTGCAGCACCTTGGCCATGACCTCACCCTCGCGCGTCTTGACGACGACGCGGTCGCCGCGGCGCACCTGCGCGCCCGGTTCGACGATCAGGACGTCGCCGTCGCGGTAGAGCGGCAGCATGCTGTCGCCCTGCACCTCCAACGCGTAGACGCCGGGCTTTCGATCTGGCGAAGCCGGAAACTCCACCACGTCCCAGCCCTGGCCGGCGGGAAAGCCGCCATCGTCGAAGAAGCCGCCCGCGCCGGCCTGGGCGAAGCCGAGCAGGGGAATGGTGCCGGTCTGCGGCGGAAAGGCGCCATGCGGCAGGGCGGCGTCGCGCGCCGGGTCGGCCAGCGTGAAGAACTCGTCGATCGAGGCGCCGGTTGCGTCGAGCACCTTGGCGATCGATTCCGTCGATGGCCAGCGCTGGCGGCCGTCGGCACCCTGCCGCTTCGACTTGTTGAAGGATGTCGGGTCGAGCCCGGCGCGGCGGGCAAGGCCGGACGGAGAGAGCCGATTGCGCTCGGCAAGGGCGTCTATCGCTGCCCAGATCCGGTCGTGGGAGAACATGCTGAAAAACCCTGCCAAGGCAACGGACCGGCAAGGGCCGGTCCGACTGATCGGAAGCATATCCAAGGAGGGTGAATGAGTAAAGGAAAAAGGATTATTTTCCTGTGTTCTTTCCGATCCGGTTTTCGGCCGCCCGGCGCCGGGCCACGACGCTCTCGCGCCAGATGGTGAAGATGCCGGCGCCGACGACGATGGCCGAGCCGAGCACCATGTTGAGGTTCAACGTTTCACCGAAGACGCTGACGCCGATGATCGCCGCCAGCACGACCTGCAGATAGGTGAGCGGCTGCACGGCGGCGGCATCGAGCAGGTCATAGGCGCGGATCAGGAAATAATGGCTCGACATGCCGGTGATGCAGAGCAGGCCCATCCACAGCCAGTCGCCCGGTGTGAGGTTCGTCCAGAAGAAGGGACCGACAAGCGAGATCGCCACGGCGCCGACCACGCCGGTGTAGAAGAAGCTCGTCGAGGCCGTGTCCTCGCGGCTGACGAGGCGGGTGGCAATGACATAGACCGCGAACATCAGCGCGGAGATGAGCGGCAGCAGCACGCCCATGTCGAAAGCGCTGCCGGCGGGATTGAGGATGATCAGCACGCCGCAAAGCCCGATACCGATCGCCGTCCAGCGCCGCCAGCCGACCCGCTCGCCGAGCAGCGGCATCGACAGGAGTGCAACGAAGATCGGTCCCGATGCCAGGATCGCCTGGGAATGGGCTAGGCCGACCTTGGTGAAGGCGGTGATGGTAACGACGATCTGGAAGGCAAGGAGGACGCCGCGCAGGATTTGCAGGGCCGGCCGTTTCGTCGCTGCCACGACCTTCAGGCCACCCGGGCTGCGGGCGCCCAGCGCCATCGCGAAGGCGCCGAAGGCCCAGAAGCGCAGCATGGCGATAAAGACCGGCGGGTAGAGGCTGCCGAGATGTTTCGAGATCGCGTCCTGCAGGCTGAAGATCAGGATGGCAAGCAGGGTGAAGAGATAGCCGGTGCGTTTGGAGTCCATGGCTCGCGCATATACCTGTGTGGCCCCGCTTGCACGTCGAAACCTGCAGGCAAAACGGACTTTTCGTGGCGCGGTTCAAAGTGGTGGGAAAAATTTCCTTGCCCCCTGATTTTCAGCCTCTTTCGCCGCATCGGGCGCCGCGCTATCAAGGCACAGCGCGGCGCTTCCGCGCCTTCGAGGTCCATTCCGTGCAAAAGACCGTCTCTTCCGGCATTCTGCTGACGTCCTTCGCCTATTTCATGTTTTCCTTGCAGGATGCGACGGTCAAATGGCTCGTCGCGGCCTTGCCGGTCTGGCAGATCCTGTTCGTGCGCAGCCTGACGATCTTCGCGCTCTGTCTTGCCTTCGGCGGGCGCCCGCTCGTGCAAAGCGCGCGCCGCTCGCCTGTGCTGAAGCCGCTCTTCCTGCGCAATCTGCTGCTGCTTGCTGCCTGGCTGTCCTATTATACCGCCGCGCGTGATCTCGGCCTGGCGGAACTCACCACGCTGTACTACGCCTCGCCGGTCGTCATGACGATCCTCTCGGTGCCGATCCTCGGCGAGAAGGTGCCGGGATACCGGTGGTTCGCGGTGGTGATCGGCTTCGTCGGCGTGGTCATCGCCTGCGGGGTTGCGGCCAAGGGGGTACAGCTTTCGCTGCCCGTCTATCTCGCCCTGCAGGCGGCGATCTTCTGGGCGGTTGCAACGGTGCTGCTGCGCAAGACGGCGCTGCATGAACGAACGCAAGTGCAGGTGACCATATCGAGTTTCTTTTTCCTCCTCTTCACGGCCTTCGCGCTGCCTTTCGTCTGGCAGCCGGTCGCGCTGCTCGACCTGGCGCTGATGGCCGGAACGGGGGTCATTGCCGGCATCGGGCAGTTCGCGATGTTCGAGGGTATGCGCCGAGCGCCGGTCTCCGTGCTTGCTCCCTTCGAATATTCCTCGCTGGTCTGGGCCTTCGCGCTTGGTTATCTCATCTGGAGCGACGTGCCGGGCTCGAATGTCTTCGTCGGTGCCACGCTGATCTTTTCTGCGGGCATGGTCATCATTGCCAGCGAACGGTTCGCCGGGCGCTTCCGTGTCAGGATCTAGCCCCTTAAGTGACGAAACAACCAAAAGAATTCCGTTTTCGTCACGTTGGTTGGTTGCAAGCGAACATTACAACGATATTGTCGCCGTCCTGTAGACGGCTTGAACCGGGGGGTTAGATGCCGATTTCGAACGCCGCCTTCGTGCGCTCGACGGTTATTCTGTTGATTGCTGGCATGTTCGCGTTGCTCGGCATTGTCGGCACGTCGCTCTGGCTCGTCAGCAAGGTGCAGGACTATTTCGCGGATTTTATCGAAGTGCGCGAGGCGCGCAGCGCCGCTGCCGACCTGCTCTCCATCGTCAAGGACGCGGAAACGGGCCAGCGCGGTTTCATCATAACGGCCGACACTGCCTTCCGAGGTCCTTACGATGACGCTCTGCGCGCCGTCGCCGAGCGGGAAAAGGTCTTCCTGGAAAAGACGGAGCGCTTGCCTGAATATGTCGAGCGGGCAGCACGGGTCAGTAAACTTGTGGAGCAGAAGCTGGCGGAGCTGGCCGGAACCGTCGCCCTCATGGAGCAGGGCCGGCAGGCGGAGGCTGTCGAAGAGGTTAAGACCGATCGGGGCCGCGTCCTGATGGATGAGCTTCGCACTGAGGTCGGCTTCATCCTCGATGATGCGGACCGGCATCTGGAGGAGAGCGTCGTCGATACGCTCTCGTCCGCCAGCGCGCTGCAATGGACGACGATCATCGGCGCGATCGCGATTATCGGCGTACTGGGCGGCGCAGCCACCGTCGTCATGCAATATACACGCGACCTCGTCGTCGCCCGCCGCGAGGTTGAGACGCTGAACGCCACGCTGGAAAAACGCGTCGACGAGCGCACGGAGGAGCTGATCCGCGCCAACCAGGAAGTGCAGCGCTTCGCCTATATCGTGACGCACGACCTGCGCGCGCCGCTCGTCAACATCATGGGCTTCACCAGTGAGCTGCAGGCCTCGCTTGCAGCCATCCAGGGCTATGTGCTGGCCGACGGCAAGGCGCCGAGCGAAGGGGATATTCTCGAAGCGCGCCGCGCCGCTTCCGAGGACCTGCCGGAGGCGATCGGCTTCATCCGCTCCTCCACCAAGAAGATGGACGGTCTCATCAACGCCATCCTGAAGATTTCGCGCGACGGGCGGCGGGAGCTGCGCATCGAGCGCGTCGACATCAAGGCGCTTGTGGAAACGGGTGCGGCGGCGGTGGGCCATCAGGTCGGCGAATCCGATGGCAAGGTCACCATCGACGAAAAGCTGCCGACCGTCATTTCCGATCGGCTGTCACTGGAGCAGGTTTTCGGCAATCTCTTCGACAATGCGATCAAGTACCAGTCGCCGGGCCGGCCGCTGCGCATCTCCGTGACCGCGAAGAACGGCGGCCGGGCTGGTGCCGTCATCGAGTTTACCGACAACGGCCGTGGCATCTCGCCGGAGGACCACGAGCGGGTCTTCGAACTGTTCCGTCGCTCGGGCGCCCAGGACAAGCCCGGCGAAGGCATAGGCCTGGCGCATGTGCGTTCACTGATGCGCAATCTTGGTGGTGATATCATCGTCCGATCCGAACTCGGGCAGGGGACGACCTTCGTGCTCCGTCTTCCGCCCGACCTCAGCAAAGTAGTCAGGAGTATGCAGGCATGAACGGACTGGGCAAGGAAGTCACCATCGTCATGATCGAGGACGACGAGGGCCATGCGCGCCTCATCGAGAAGAACATCCGCCGCGCCGGCGTGCACAACGAGGTCGTGCCCTTCACCAACGGCACGGAAGCGCTCGATTTCGTGCTCGGCAAGGACCGCTCTGGCCTTGCGAGCGCCGGCAGGTTCCTGTTGATCCTGCTCGACCTCAACCTGCCCGACATGTCCGGCATCGATATCCTGCAGCGCATCAAGACCAATACCCACACGAAACGCCTGCCGGTCGTCATCCTGACGACGACGGACGATGAGCGGGAGATCCAGCGCTGCTACGATCTCGGCGCGAACGTCTACATCACCAAGCCGGTGGAATATGAAAGCTTCGCTCATGCGATCCGCCAGCTCGGCCTGTTCTTCTCCGTGATCCAGATCCCCGAGACGCAGTAAATGAAGGAAGCCTCGGTCCGCATCCTCTATATCGACGACGACCCGATCCTCGCGCGGCTCGCCCAGCGTGCGCTCGGCCGTCTTGGTTATGAGGTGCTGCATGCCGAGGATGTGGAGCATGGCCGCGCGCTTTTCACCGACGGCGGTTTCGCCGCTGTCGTGCTCGACCACTTCCTGAAATCGGGCACGGGCCTTTCCTTCCTGAAGGAGCTTTCCGATGCGCCGGGGGCAGTGCCTGTCGTCTATGTGACGGGGTCGAACGATGCCCAGGTTGCCATCGAGGCGCTGAAGGCTGGCGCTGCCGACTATGTGATCAAGTCGGTCGGCGACGATTTCATGCCGCTGCTGACCAATGCACTTGGCCAGGCATTGGAAAATGCCGAGTTGAAGCGCGCGAAGCTTCGTGCCGAACAGGAGATCCGCGCTGCCAAGGAGCGGGCCGAGGTGTTGCTGGCGGAGGTGAACCACCGCGTCGGCAATTCGCTGGCGCTTGCCGCCGCGCTTATCCGCCTCCAGATGTCGAGCGCATCCGACGAGGCGGTAAAGGAGGCGCTGTCGGAAACGCAGGCCCGCATCACCGCGATTGCCGGCATTCACCGGCGGCTCTACACGTCGGAAGACGTGCGCCATGTCGATATGGGGGCCTATCTCTCGACGCTGCTCTCCGAGCTCGACACGTCGATGAAGGGCCATGGCCGCAACGTGCGGCTCAACCGGATGCTGGAGCCGCTGCACGTGCCGACCGACCGCGCCGTATCGCTTGGCGTCATCGTAACCGAACTCGTCACGAACGCCTTCAAATATGCCTATGGCGAGACTGGCGGCGAGGTGCGCGTCGGCTTCACCCGCCTCGACCCGGAAACCGCGTTGCTTTTCGTCGAGGACGACGGCATCGGCTGGCGCGGGGAGGGGCCGGTACGCGGCACCGGTCTCGGCTCCAAGATCATCGGTGCCATGGCGTCAAGCCTCGGCGCCAAGCTCGCCTATGCCAGCCGCACTGTCGGCACGCGTGCCGAGCTGCTGGTGCGCATGGCCGACGCCGCACGTCCCGCGTAGAGCGGGATACCGGACGGCAAAAGACCCGGATGCAGGGGACATCCGGGTCTTTGGGGAGGTCAGTCTGGGCGATGTTTACTTGCAGACCTTGATCTTCTTGATGATGACGTTGCCGTAGTAGTCGTAGGACTTCACCTTCTTGATGAAGCAATAGGGCTCGTAGCCGTAGCTGTAGTAGCCGGCCTGCGAAGGGGCCGCGAAGGAGACGGCGGCGACGAGGGCAACGGTGGCGGAAACGATGATCTTGCGCATGGGTCTCTCCTGATCTCTGTTAAGGATGAGCCTCTCTCATCCGGTGATCAGAAGGTCGCACATCGCCCGTCCGCCCGCTGTTCCGCAGGAAACAGGAGAAACGCTGCGCCGCCCGGCCGGTGCCTGCGCGACGGGCCATCCTTGTTGACGGCCGGCTCAGATGGTTGGTGAGGCTGGGCGCTTGCTGGATTTGCGGGCTGGCTTCGGCGGCGCCTCGACCGGTTCCTGTTGCATGCGCAGGGCGCGTAGCCGGGCGGTCTTCTTTTCCCGCTCGGTTGCTTCGGCAGCGATGATGGTGCGCGCCGTATGGTCGGTCGTGGCTGCCTTCTCCTGGGCGGAAAGCTTGGCGGGATTGAAGAATTTATCCTTGGTCGCGGTCATGATCTCTCCTTTCTGGAGTGATGTCCGACAGGGCGAGCCGGGCGGCGGAATGCACCACCCGGCGCTATAACGGGGAATGGTTAGCGGGCAGGGCGCACCGCACGCTTGGGTGCGGGCAGCAGCCCCTCGCGCTGCATTTTCTTGCGGGCGAGCTTGCGTTGGCGGCGAATGGCTTCCGCCTTCTCGCGCGCCCGTTTCTCGGATGGTTTCTCAAAGGCGCTGCGCGCCTTCATTTCGCGAAACAGACCTTCACGCTGCATCTTCTTCTTCAGCACACGAAGCGCTTGGTCGACATTGTTGTCTCTGACGAGAACCTGCACGATATGTCCTTTCTCTCGCGGCTTGCGCCGCACTGGGTGTAGATATGCCGCCGCGGCACCATCACTCTGCAAGGAGTGATTCAAGCCACCTAGGCGACCGCCACTCTCCTTCAACTGCCGTCACCGCTTGCTTCGCAAGCGATAGCGTCACTTACCGACGCGCATGCTCGACGGTTTTGGCCACGGACCGCTCTTGCCAGCGACGGTTGTCGTTATCCCGCTTGACGCGGGGCTACCACTTTCATCGCTATCAATATCGCTGTTTACGATGCGTCGCTCGAAATTCTCGTTGTCGATCTGCACCCGATACTGGGCTTCTCCATGGTCGGCGGGCAGGATGCCGATGATCCGGCATCGTTGCTCTCCCGTCACCGAGCGGGACCGGCTGGCCTTCAGAACCACTCGGTCGCCAATGGCATAGGTTTTCTGACCCATGGCACTCTCCTTCGAGGCTATGGAAACAAAAAGGCCGGGCGTTACCCCGACCTCTTCCCGTCATTCAACGCTCCGCCGCCAGTACATCCGTGGTCGGCAGGCGGAATGACAATCTTATGCGGCGCGAAGGTTGTCGGCCGAGTTCTTGCCGGACTTGCGGTCACGGACGATCTCGTAGCTGATCTTCTGGCCTTCGGCGAGCGAGCCAAGGCCCGAGCGCTCGACGGCAGAAATGTGAACGAACACATCCGTCGTGCCGTCATCAGGCTGAATGAAGCCGAAACCCTTGGTGCTGTTGAACCACTTTACGGTGCCCGAATTCATGATGATAACCTTTCCATCTCTAGTGTAATTGAACGATGTTTCGTCCATTTTGATCGATCTTGAAAGGAAATCTGACAGAGCTTGGAAGCTCGAAGACAAAGGTCGCAAGCAGTTTTCGACGGAACTCATATAAGGTCTATTCACGAATATGCAATGGCTGGGCGGGATTTTTTGAAAAATGTCCCCGGAAATCATCGAAAAAGCAGAAGAATCGCTGACTTCGTTCAGAATTAAATTTACGGTTTCGATTGTTTTATTTTCACCGCTACGCATGTGATCGAGGGGCTGAAACGAAAAAGGATGGCGGTGCGCCATCCTTTTCATTTCGATCAGCCTTCGTCAGGCTGCCTTCTTCGCCTCCGGCGCAAAGCGGCTGTAGAAGGTCTCATCCTTGGCAGCCATGTCTTTCAGCAGCGGTGTCGGCTGGAAGTGGCTGCCATAGTTGGCAGCGAGCGTCTCGCAGAGGGCGATGAAAGCCTTCACACCCATGCCGTCGATGTAGGATAGCGTGCCGCCGGTATAGGGAGCAAAACCGAAGCCGAGGATGGAGCCGACATCGGCCTCGCGCGGATCGGTGACGATGCCCTCTTCCATGGTGCGCGCGGCTTCCAGCGCAATGGTAACGAGCAGGCGCTCCTTCAGCACCTTGACGTCGACGCCGTCGGGCTTCTGCTGCGGGTAGAGGTCCTTCAGGCCCGGCCACAGCTTCTTCTTGGCGGGCTTCGGCGGATAGTCGTAAAAGCCCTTGCCGGCCTTTCGGCCGAGGCGGCCTTCGCCCTCCACCAGCTTGGTGACGAGTTCCATATGGCGTGGATCGACCGATTGCGGGCCAAGGTCGGCAATGGAGGCCTTGAAGATCTTGTAGGAAAGGTCGACGGCGACCTCGTCGTTGAGCGACAGCGGGCCGACCGGCATGCCGGCCATCTTGGCGGCATTCTCGATCATCGCCGCCGGCACGCCTTCGATCAGCATGTCATAGGCTTCGGCCATGTAGCGGAAGACGCAGCGGTTGACATAGAAGCCGCGTGTGTCGTTGACGACGATCGGCGTCTTCTTGATGGCGGCGACATAGTCGAGTGCGGTGGCGATCGCCCGGTCGCCCGTCTCTTTGCCGAGGATCACCTCCACGAGCATCATCTTGTCGACCGGCGAGAAGAAGTGGATGCCGATGAATTGCTCCGGGCGCTTCGAATTCCCAGCAAGCCCTGATATCGGCAGCGTCGAGGTGTTGGAGGCGAAAATGGCGTCTTCGCGCAGCACGGCCTCGATCTTCTCCGTGACCTCCTTCTTGACGTTGCGGTCCTCGAAGACCGCCTCGATGACGAGATCGGCATCGGCAAGGCTCGCGTAGTCGGGCGTCGGGGTGATGAGGGAAAGCAGCTTCTCGCCGTCTTCCTTCGTCATGCGGCCCTTGCTTATCGCGCCGGTGACGAGCCCCTGCGAAACGCTCTTGCCCTTGTCGGCCGCTTCCTGGTCGCGGTCGATGAGCACGACCGGGATGCCGGCGGCGGCCGTCACATAGGCGATGGAGGCGCCCATGAAGCCGGCGCCGACGACGGCGACCTTCCTGAATTCTGCCTTCGGCTGGCCGGCCGGCCGGCGGGCACCCTTGCCAAGCTCCTGCATGGAGACGAACAGCGACCGGATCATCGAGAAGGCTTCGGTCGTCTGGAGGATATGGGTGAAGTAGCGCTGTTCGATCCTGAGCCCCGTATCGAAGGGCACCTGCAGGCCTTCATAGACGCATTTGAGGATGGCGAGCGCGCCCGGATAGTTGCCGGCCGTCTCGCGGCGCAGGATGGCGGGCGCGGCAGGCCAGAGCTGGGCTGCGGCCGGTGTCCAGATGCCGCCGCCCGGCGCCTTGAAGCCCTTCTCGTCCCAGGACTGGACGGGCTTCAAGCCGTCCTTGATCATCTGCTTGGCGGCGGGGATGAGCTGGTCGGGCTCCACCACCTGATGCACGAGGCTCATCGCCTTGGCGCGCGCGCCGGTCAGCGATGAGCCGGTCGTCATCATCTGCAGGGCGTCCTGCGCATTGGCAAGGCGTGGCACGCGCTGGGTGCCGCCGGCGCCCGGGAAGATGCCGACCTTGACCTCGGGAAGCGCGATCTTGACCGACTTGGCACTCGAGGCGACGCGGCCGTGGCAGGCGAGCGACATTTCGAAGGCGCCGCCCATGCAGGTGCCGTTGATGGCGGCGACCCAGGGTTTGCCGCAAGTTTCCAGCTTGCGGAACAGCCAGGTCATGCGCCCGGTGGCCTCGAAGAGCTTTTCGACGGCGCTCGCCGGATCCTTCGCCTGTGCATCCTTGAGGAGGTCGAAGCTCGCCTGGATCATCGAAAGATCGGCGCCGCCGGAGAAGGAGGATTTTCCGGAGGTGATGACGACGCCCTTGACCGCGCTGTCCGCCACGACCTGGTCGATGATCTTGTCCAGCTCGTCCATCACCTCGATGGTGAAGACGTTCATCGACTTTTCCGGCATGTCCCAGGTGACGAGCGCAATGCCGTCCGCGTCGGTCTCGATGGTGAAGTTCTTGTAGCTCATGGTGGGATTCCTCTTCCCTGAAATCTTGTACGGAGCGGCCGTTTGCCCCTCATCCGCCTGCCGGCACCTTCTCCCCGTGAACGGGGAGAAGGGACATGCCGCGACGTCGCCGTTCCCCCTCGCCCCGCTTGCGGGGAGCGGGCGCGCCGAGCGAAGCGGAGGCGGGGTGAGGGGCTTTCATCGGCGCGCCCTCAGGCCCGCTCGATGATCGTTGCCGTGCCCATGCCCGCGCCGATGCAGAGCGTCACGAGGGCGGTGTTGAGGTCGCGGCGCTCCAGTTCGTCGAGCACGGTGCCGAGGATCATCGCGCCGGTCGCGCCGAGCGGGTGGCCCATGGCGATGGCGCCGCCGTTGACGTTGATCCTGTCGTGCGGGATGTCGAAGGCCTGCATATAGCGCAGCACGACGGCGGCGAAGGCTTCGTTGAGTTCGAAGAGATCGATGTCGGAAAGCTGCATGCCGGTGCGGGCGAGCAGCTTTTCCGTCACGTCGACCGGGCCGGTCAGCATCAGTGCCGGATCGGAGCCGATATTGGCGAAGGCCTTGATGCGGCCGCGCGCCTTCTTCCCGAGAATGTTGCCGCCTTCCTTCGAACCGAGCAGCACGGCCGCAGCGCCATCGACGATGCCGGAGGAGTTGCCGGCGTGGTGCACGTAGGTGATGCCCTCGATTTCCGGATGGGCCTGGATGGCGACGGCCTCGAAGCCGCCCATCTCGCCGGGCATCTGGAAGGACGGCTGGAGCTGGGCGAGCGCCTGCATGTCCGTGCCGGGGCGCATGTGCTCGTCATGGGCGAGGATGGTGAGGCCGTTGATGTCCTTCACCGGCACGACGGAGTTCTTGAAGTAGCCGTTCTGCCAGGCGTGCGCCGCGCGCTTCTGGCTTTCGACGGCATAGGCGTCGACGTCGTCGCGGGAAAAGCCGTATTTCGTGGCGATGAGGTCGGCGGAGACGCCCTGCGGCATGAAATAGGCCGGGAAGTTGACCGAGGGGTCCATGAACCAGGAGCCGCCGGACATGCCGAGACCGACGCGCGACATCGACTCCACGCCGCCGGCAATGACGATGTCGTCGGCGCCCTGCGCGATCTTGGCCGTGCCGAAATTCACCGCATCGAGGCCGGAGGCGCAGAAGCGGGAGATCTGCATGCCCGGCGCGCGGGTCGAGTAGCCGGCCTCGAAGGCTGCGGCCTTCGGAATGACGGAGCCGGCATCCATGACCGGATCGACGCAGCCCATGACGATGTCGTCGACCTTTGATGTATCGAGCCCGTTGCGATCGCGCACCGCTTCCAGCACCTTGGCGGCGAGGCGCACGGACGGCACTTCGTGCAGCGAGCCGTCCTTCTTGCCGCGCCCGCGCGGGGTGCGCACATGATCGTAGATGAAGACGTCGGTCATTGGTCTCTTCTCCCTAGCGGCGCTGAAACGCCGTCAAACTCGCAACGGGTCGTCTGATTCTTGAGGCTAGAACGCTTCGGCTGCCAGTTCCATCGTTGTGTCGGCGCCGGCCTCGATGCGGGTCTTGCGCAGGCCAGTTTCCGGCATCATCCGCTCCATGAAGAATTTGGCTGTGACGAGCTTGTTCTTCAAAAAGTCCTCGCGCTCGCCAGCGCCCGCCGCGAGGCCCTCCTCGGCGGCCTTCGCGATCTTCGCCCACATGTAGCCGACGGTGACGAGGCCGAAGAGGTGCATGTAGTCGGTCGAGCCGGCGCCGGCATTGTCGGGCTTGGCCATGGCGTTCTGCATGAACCACATGGTTCCGGCCTGAAGGTCGTTCAAGCCCTTCTTCAGGTGCTTGGTGAAGAAGGCAAGCCTCTCGTCATTGCGGTTCTCCTCGCAGAAATCGCCGATCTCCTTGAAGAGTGTCATGACGGCGCGCCCGCCGTTCATGCCGAGCTTGCGGCCGACGAGGTCGAGCGCCTGGATGCCGTTGGCCCCCTCGTAGATCATGGCGATGCGCGCGTCGCGCACATACTGGCTCATGCCGTGCTCTTCGATGTAACCGTGGCCGCCGAAAACCTGCTGGGCCATGACGGCATGATCGAAACCCTTGTCGGTCAGGACGCCCTTGAGGATCGGGGTCATCAGTCCGAGGATGTCGTCGGCCGCCTGGCGTTCCTTCTCGTCGGCGGAGCGGTGGGCGATATCGGATTTCAGCGCGGTCCAGAGCGTGAAGGCGCGGCCGCCCTCGGTCCAGGCCTTGATGGTCATCAGCGTGCGGCGGATGTCGGGGTGCACGATGAGGGGATCGGCCTTGCCATTCGGGTTTTTGACGCCGGAGAGCGAGCGGCCCTGCAGGCGCTCGCGGGCATAGTTGGCGGCGTTCTGATAGGCGATCTCGGCAATTGACAGGCCCTGCAGGCCGACACCAAGACGGGCCTCGTTCATCATGACGAACATGGCGTTGAGGCCCTTGTTCTCCGCGCCAATGAGGAAACCCTTCGCCTCGTCGTAGTTCATGACGCAGGTGGCGTTACCGTGAATGCCCATCTTGTGCTCGATGGCACCGCAGGAAACCGTGTTGCGGTCGCCCGGTGTGCCGTCGTCTTTCAGGATGTATTTCGGCACGATGAAAAGCGAGATGCCCTTGGTGCCCTCCGGCGCGCCCTCGATGCGGGCGAGAACGAGGTGGACGATATTGTCGGACATGTCGTGCTCGCCGGCCGAGATGAAGATCTTCTGGCCGGAAATCTTGTAGGAACCATCAGCCTGCGGCACGGCCTTGGTGCGCAGCAGGCCGAGGTCGGTGCCGCAATGGGGCTCCGTCAGGTTCATGGTCCCGGTCCAGGCGCCCTCCACCATCTTCGGCAGATAGGCGGCCTTCTGCTCGTCGGAGCCGTGCACGAGGATCGCGGCGATCGCGCCCTGCGTCAGGCCGGGATACATGGTAAGCGCCATGTTGGCCGAGGACATATATTCACCGACGGCCGTGTGCAGTACGTAGGGAAGGCCCTGGCCACCGAATTCCTCGGGAACCGCAAGGCCGATCCAACCGCCCTGGCGGTAGAGGTCGAAGGCTTCCTTGAAGCCCTTCGGGGTCTTTACCGTGGCATCGTCGTGACGCTTGCAGCCTTCCTGGTCGCCGGAAAGATTGACCGGAAAGAGCACCTCTTCAGCCACCTTCGCCGCTTCGCCGGCGATCGCCTCCAGCATGTCCCCCGTTGCATCGGCAAAGCCGGGCAGGTTGTTGTAGCGCTCGAGCGCCAGCACGTCGTTCAGGATGAAAAGCGTGTCATTCACGGGGGCTTTGTAGATCGGCATGCTCGAAGTCCTCACCTGTCCCGCGGACGCGAGTCCGCTCCTTGAGATCGGATACTATAAAACTTTGACGTTTGCGTAAACGTCAAAACAGAGCCGCGAAGAAATTTCGTCGGTCGGGAGGGCTGCGGGCGGGCGGTGCGGCGACGGACGGTTCGTTCGGAGCCTGTGGTTGTGCCGCAAACGGTCGCCTTTCCTCCCGAAGATCATTCTATGAGCAAATCGTTAAAAATTTTCCGGGGCAGTTAACTCCTTGTTTACCATGTTTCATGAATTGTGACGCCTGAGGGCGTGGGATCGGGAATCATTTGGACTTCCCTTTGTAACGGCCGGACGGACGGTCCGGTACAGACAGGGGCGATACTGTTTCCCATGGCACATGCAGTGTTTGACGGCGGAGATCCGCCAGAGTGGAAGAAAGGGCGCAGCCGGGCGGCAGCGCCTTCAGAAGTATCTCCCGGCAGGCCGCTCGGCCGCCAAAGCGAGGCGAAGATGAACGGATCGCGAAACCCGCAGCGTCACGGCGAAAGATCCTCGCTCGATGCGCTCAATCGCACCATCGAGGGGCTGGAAGCCCGTATCGAAGGCCTGATGGCGGGCGGGCGCGAGGCGCGCGGGCGCGGCGAGGAGCGTTTCGCGCCGCGCGGTGAGCACCCCCGTCAGGAGCCGGCGCGCGCGATCCCGCTGCGCGACGATCCGGTTTCCGAAATCGTGCAGCGCCAGCGTGCCATCGAAGGCGGTCGCGAACGCGTTGCCCATCGTCTGGAGCGCCGCCCGCTCTCGGCCGACCACTATGCCGCCGCCCAGCAGGCCCATACCGCCTATGGCGGCCCGCAGACTGGTGCCGCCTATGGCGGCCAGCAGGCGCATCCGGCCTATGGCCATCAGCAGACCGCACCCGCCCGCGCGGACAATTCCGTCGAGGACATCGCCAAGGCACTCGTCTCGCTGCGTCAGGACCTGAAGAAGGATATCGCCGACGGGCTGGAACGCGAGATGCAGTCGCTGCGCTCGGAAATCCGCGGCATCCGCCAGATGGCCGAGGGCCGCAACAACAATGACGACCTGCGCGAGGAGCTGCTGCGGCTTTCCACTGGCATCAACCAGCTTGGCCACCAGTCCGGCCAGACGGCCGGTCAGGCAGAAGGCCTGCGCGTCGAATTCGACGAACTGCGCTCCGTGCTCGATGGGCTTGCCCGCGAGGATTCCGTACGTCGCATGGAGGATCGCTGGAACGGCGTCGAGAAGAGGCTCTCCGTCTTCGACCAGACGCGCGACGACGAACTGGTGGCTCTTGCCTATCGGCTGGACGAGCTGAAGGGCCAGATCGGCGCGGTCAGCGCCACGCCGGCCATCCATGCGCTGGAAGGCAAGATCGAGACCATCGCCCGCGCCATCGACATGCTGGCACGCCAGGCGCAGCCGGATGACGGCCGCTTCGTCTCGGCCGTCACCTCGCAGTTCGAAGGGCTGGACGCCCGCCTCGACGAGATCAGCCGGGCGATTGCCGCGGCCGGCCGCATGCAGCAGTCGGCCATGGCCGACAACGGCATGATGCAGCGCCTCGAAGGCCGCATCGCCGATCTCGCCGACCAGCTCGATTTCATTGCCCAGCGCCCGGCGCCCGCACCGGACCAGGGCCTCTCCTTGCGCATCGAAGCACTCGCGAGCCGCATCGAGGACCTGTCGAACGAACGCACGGCGCTTCGTCTCGAAGAGCGTATCGAGCAGCTCTCGCAGATGCTGGAGCAAAGCCAGCAGGTCGCTCCCGCCCAGGGCAACGATGAGCTTGCCTATTACCTTTCCGACATTTCCCGCAAGATCGACGCGCTCGACCAGGGCAGCGTCAACGACCAGCTCGCCGAGCGGCTGGACGCGCTTGCCCGGCGCATCGACAATCTCGATGCACCGACAGGCAGCCCGTTCCAGGAAGACCGGTTCGCCCATATCGAGGATCGCCTCTCGGCGATTGCCGACCGCCTCGATGCGACCAGCGTCGCGCCGGTGGGCGATCATGAGGCATTGCGTGGCCTGGAGGCGCAGATCGCGCATCTTTCCACGCTGATCAGCACGCCGTCCGCTGCCGTCGCGCAGGTCCCCTCCGAATTTGAGGGCCGTCTCGCGACGATCGAGGATTACATGGCGACCAACGACGAATACATCGTCGAGGCCGCCCGCCAGGCGGCGGAAGCCGTGATGGAGGCCTACCGCCACGCCGGCCCGACGGCGGCGGCCAGCACCGACATGGAAGCGATCGCCGGCCTTGCCGATGACCTGCGCGCACTGGAGGAACTGACCCGCTCGAGCGAGGAGCGCACTGCGCGCACCTTCGATGCGCTGCACGACACGCTGGTGCAGATCGCTGGCCGCCTCGAGCAGCTCGACGCCCCGCGCGAAACCTTCGGTCGCCGCGAGGCAGCCATGCCGCGCGCCGAAATGCCGGCGATGGATGTGGAGCGCCACGCCGCCCCCGCCTCCAGCATCTACGGCAACGACTACCCTTTTGACGACGACGGCTTCGGCACCCGCGAGACCCGCAAGGCCGAAGCCGAGGCGACGCAGGAGGAAAGCCGCTTCGCCGAGATCGAGGTCGAGAACATTCCCGTTCCCGAGCGTCCGGCCCCGGAAGAGGCACTGACGGACGAGCCCGTTGCTCTTTCCGCCGACCAGCCGGCTGGAGCTCAGCCCAAGACCGGCCTGCTCGCCGGCCTGAAGCGCCGCTTTGCGCCCGGCCGCAAGGAAACCGCTCTGCCGGTCGAACGCCAGCAGATCGATCCGACACCCTCGATCGATCCCACGGACGAACTCGCGCCGGAAGAGGCGAACCAGCTGCTGGAGCCGGGCTCCGGCGTGCCTGACGTCCGCCGTATCCTTGAACGCGTTCGTGCCGGCCAGGCTTCGGCCACGCAAGCGACGGCAGGTGGCGAAGGCGATCGTGTGGCCATTCAGATCGCCGCTGCCCGCCGTGCTGCCCGGCTTGCTGCCGAAGAGACGGATACGATCTCCCGCGTCGCGCCCGCCAAGAAGACGGAAAAGCTGGCAAAGGGCGAGAAGCCTGCTTCGGCGCTGTCGCGCCACCGCCGGCCGATCCTGCTCGCCGTCGGCGCCGCGCTGCTAGCGATCATGTCCTATCCGCTGATCAACACGCTGGTGGCCGGCGACGAGGCTCCGGTCATTGTCGAGCAGACCGCCAACGTCACGAACGAGACGGCTCCGGTCGAGACCACGACGGGCACCGGCGAGGCTGTGACCGCCAATACCGCTGCAGCGCCCGTCGTCAGCGAGGAGGTCGTGACGGATCCGGCTCCCGTCGAAAGCGGCAATGTCGAGAGCGGGGATGCGCGCAATCTTGGTGATACGCAGACGAATGCCGGCGCCGAGCCGACACCGACCCAGACATCCGCCACCGGCAGCCAAGCTCTGACGGCTCCGGCTGAAACGACCGATGGTGCGGCCACTGCCGGCTTCGAGCCGGTGACGGCGCCGGAAACCGCCGTCGCCGAGGAGACCCAGCCGGTCGACCAGACGCAGACGGCCGCAATCGTGGTTCCGGAAGCAATCACCCCGGCCTCGCTCTCCAAGGCGGCAACGGAGGGCGATGCGCTGGCGCTGTTCGAGATTGGCGCGCGTTACACGGAAGGCCGTGGCGTTGCGACGGATCTTGCGGAAGCCGCCCGCTGGTACGAGCTGTCCGCTGCCCGCGGCTTTGCGCCCGCCGAGTACCGCCTTGCCAACCTCTACGAGAAGGGCCAGGGTGTCGAGCGTGACCTGCCGCGTGCCCGGGAACTCTATGAGATCGCGGCGAACAAGGGCAATGCGAGCGCCATGCACAATCTCGCCGTCCTGCTGGCGACGGGGGTCGGCACCCAGCAGCCGGACTTCGACGCTGCCGCCAAGTGGTTCCAGAAAGCCTCCGAGTTTGGCGTGCGCGACAGCCAGTTCAACCTCGCCATCCTCTATGCGCGCGGCAACGGCGTGAAGCAGGACCTGGAAGAATCCTACAAGTGGTTTGCCATCGCCGCTCGCGACGGCGACAGTGATGCGGGGTTGAAGCGCGACGAGGTGGCCAATGCCATGGCTCCCGAGCAGCTTTCCAGCGCCAAGGCCAAGGTGGAGCTGTGGAAGGCGCAGCCTCTCGACGAGAAGACCAACTCGGCGGACCTGCCCGACGAATGGGTCGGCAAGCCGACCAAGACCGCCAGCGTCGACATGAAGAAGGCGATCCGCAACATCCAGGCGATCCTCAACAACAACGGCTTCAACGCCGGTACGCCTGATGGCGCGATGGGCAAGAAGACGGTCGCCGCCATCAAGGCCTTCCAGAAGTCCGTCGGCCAGAAGGAAACCGGCGAGATCGACGATGCGCTGGTGACGGAACTCCTGAAGCGCAACAAGCAGCCGAGCTGATCGGCGGATTGCCGGAGGGGCCTCGAAAACGGCTTCTCCGGTTGACTTGTTCCTACCCTGCGGGCATGACGCTCACCACAGCGCGGCACACCGTTCACGATGTGCTACGGACGCTGTGGCATTTTGTATTTGCCGCAGGATTTCATCCTTAAATCGGCCCCGATTTCAGGAATGATGCGGTAGAAATTTTCATGCCGCCCCAAGATGATACGCGCTCGAGAAACGTTATCATTGAAGAAGGTGGCAAGCGCAGTTCCAGCTGGCATGCAAAACGCGGTTTTGCGTCCGGAACTGTACAAATGAACAGGGTGCGCCGGAAGGCAGCGCCCCGTGATCGATCCTTGCGTGATGCAAGGCGCAACCGGCCGCCGGAGGGGCTCTCCTTCACGCGGCGGGGCGCTTCCTTATATGCGCAGCCTGCCGGAGGGGAGCCGCGACGGCAGGCGAAACGGACAGCGGCCGCCGGATGTTATGAGCCCGCGCAAGCGGAAATTTGCCGATCGGGGTATTGTTGTGACTGTCTATCTGCCCATTGCAGAGCTCTCGGTGAACATTTTCATCATTCTGGGCATGGGCGCGGCCGTCGGCTTCCTCTCCGGCATGTTCGGGGTCGGCGGCGGCTTCCTCATCACACCACTCCTCATCTTCTACAACATCCCGCCGATTGTCGCCGTTGCGACGGGCGCCAACCAGGTCGTCGCCTCCTCGATATCGGGCGCGCTCTCGCATTTCCGGCGCGGCACGCTGGATGTGAAGCTTGGCACGGTGCTGCTCTTCGGCGGCCTGGCAGGCGCCACGGTCGGTATCTGGATCTTCTCGCTCTTGCGCAGTATCGGCCAGCTCGATCTCGTCATCTCGCTGCTCTATGTCGTGCTGCTCGGCACCGTCGGCACCCTGATGCTGCTTGAAAGCATCCGGGCGCTGCGCCGCGCGGCGAAAAACCAGCCGGTCTCGCTGCGCCGGCCCGGCCAGCACAGCTGGGTGCATCGCCTGCCTTTGAAGATGCGCTTCAAGAAGTCGAAGATCTACCTGTCCATCATCCCGGTCGTCGGCCTCGGCTTCGGCATCGGCATCCTCACGTCCATAATGGGTGTCGGCGGCGGCTTCATCATGGTGCCGGCCATGATCTATCTCCTGCGCATCCCGACCAATGTCGTCGTCGGCACCTCGCTGTTCCAGATCATCTTCGTCACGGCCTATACGACGATCGTGCAGGCGACCACGAACTACTCGGTCGATATCGTGCTCGCCTTCATCCTGATGGTGGCAGGCGTGATCGGCGCGCAGTACGGCGTGCGCGTTGGCCAGAAGCTGCGCGGCGAACAGCTGCGCGCCCTGCTGGCGCTGCTCGTCCTCGCCGTCGGGGCCCGCCTTGCCGTCGATCTCGTCGTTGCGCCGGCCGATATCTATTCCGTGGTGAGCGAGGGGGTCTATCGATGAGAGCCGTCGCTGCCCTGCTCCTCGGCCTGTTCCTCGTCCTTCCCGCCGCCGCCCAGGTGCTGGAAGACAAGCCGGTCGATTTCCCGGAAAAGCTTGAGATCGGCATCTCCACGGACGAGATTGCGATCTCCTCGGATTTCCGCGGCGCGGATCTGACGATCTTCGGCGCCATCGAAGGCTATGATCCGTCTCTGCTCGCCCAGCGCAAATATGATATCGTCGTGGCGCTGGAAGGGCCGAAGGACAACAATACGGTGCGCGTCAAGGAGCGGGTCTTCGGCATCTGGGTCAACCGCCGCTCGATGACCTTCGAGCTTGTGCCGGAATCCTATTCGCTGTCGAGTACCCGGGACGTGGAGACGATTGCCGAACCGGCCATGCTCAACGGCGTCGGCGTCGGCATCCAGCATATCCGCCTGTCGCCGATCGGCTATGTCGGCGACGGCAGCAAAATCACGGAATTCCGCGAGGCCTTCCGGCGCCTCAAGGAAAGCGGCGGCTTCTACCAGCGCGACCCGGGCGGCGTACAGTTCATCAGCGCGAGCCTGTTCAAGGCAACGGTCAAGCTGCCGGCCAGCGTGCCGAACGGCACCCATGTCGTGCGGGCGCACCTCTTCCGTGACGGCGTCTTCATCGCCGAGAAGGCGCTGCCGCTGCGTGTGATGAAGACGGGCATCGAGCAGATGATCTCCAATGCCGCCTACAACAACTCGCTGGCCTATGGTGCCTTCTCCGTCATCCTTGCGCTGCTGACCGGCTGGCTCGCCAGCGTCGTCTTCCGCAAGGACTGAGCGTCAGGAGCGGTAGACGAGGACAGGCACCTTGGCGTGGCTGAGTACCTTCGTCGTGACGCTGCCCATCAGGAAGGCGCTGACGCCGCGCCGGCCGTGCGAGGCCATGGCGATGAGGTCGCAGCCCTTTGCCTTGGCGGTGTCGACGATCGCCTGCCAGGCATCGCCCGCCGTCACCTGCAGTGTCTCCACTGCCACGCCGGCGGTGTTCGCCTTTGCCTCGACTGCACCGAGGATGCGGATGCCATCCTCCTTCACATGCGCTTCGTAATCCGTCCTGAGATTGACGGTCGCGCCGGGCGTCACGGGAAGGAAGTGCAGCGGTTCGGCTACCGTCAAAACCGTCACCCTGGCGCCGAGCGTCTTGGCGAGCTGGAGCGCCTGGTCGATGGCGGCGGAAGACATGTCGGACCCATCCGTGGGAACGAGGATATGCTTGTACATGGTGCAGCCTCCTTTTTTGCCCAGACTAGAACCGGCGTCCGGCGCTGCCTTGATGGAAATCAACCGCAACGCTTTCGTCAAGCGCTGGTTGCAGCCATGTTGCGGGCAACTGTCGCCGCATAGGCGGTCTGCAGCTCGTTGAAGACCGAGCGGGCAGGGCGCGGCGCGCCGAGGTGGATTGCGCGCAGCTCCTCCATGAAGGCCTCCCACAGAGGCGGGCCTCCCTCTTCCAGCAGTTCCGCACGGATCGACAGGTCCTCCGTCACCGGCAGGAAGCGCCGGCCCCAGGCACCCATCATGGCGAAGACCGGCACAAGAGCGATGCCCATCTCGGTGAGGCTGTAGAGCGCCTTCTGCTTGTGGCTCGGATCGTCCGCCTTGCTGACGATGCCTTCCTCGACGAGGCGGCGCAGCCGGTCCGCCAGGATGTTGGAGGCGATGCCTTCCTCCGATTTCGTCAGGAGCTCGCGGAAGTGGCGACGGTTGCCGAACATCATGTCGCGCAGCACGATCAGGCTCCAGCGGTCGCCGAGGATTTCAAGCGTCAGGTTGATCGGGCAGCCGGAGCGGTAGGTGTCTTTCATCGGGCTCTCCAGGAACTGCTTGCATGTTACAAGCGGTTCGGGCGCCCATCAAGCCGCTGAGATCATGTCCGGTGCGAAGCCGCAGTGCGAAACGCGCGCGGTGTTGGCACGCCGGGGCGCTCAGCCGACTAGGTTGGAGAAGCGTACGGAATAGATGCGATCACGACCGAGCATGTGGGCGACGAGGTTTGGCCGCTCGAAAAGGCCGGTCATCGCTTTGTGGCGCAGGTCCAGCCCGCCCGTCATCAGGCCGAAGGCGGGCATCAGCAGGCGTCGCCCGTCGGTCGCAAAACAGGGTCGGCGCACGGCCTTCTCCCGGCGGATGACGGTGGCGGCCGGATGGAGGTGCCCTGCAATCTCGCCGGCAGGTGAAATCAGTGATGGCTCGTGCCGGAAGACAAGACCCGCATAGTGCAGCTCGTCGGCCGACTGGCCGGGCAGGTCCACCGTCCCGTCGGGATCGTGGTTGCCGTTGATCCAGATCCAGTCACGCCCGCGTGCCAGATCGGCGATCTTCGTGCGGAACATGTCCGGCAGGTGGGCCGAACCGACGCGGTCGTGGAAATTGTCGCCGAGGCTGACGACGATCGCCGGATCGTGCCTGAGGATGACGGCTTCGAGTACCTTGAGCGTGGCGAGCGTGTCGTAGGGCGGCAGCATCATGCCGCGCCGTGCGAAGGCGGCGCCCTTTTCCAGATGCAGGTCCGAGACGACGAGAAGGCGGGTTTCCGGCAGGTAGAGCGCGCCCAGCGGATCACACACCGCTTCGACGCCCGCCACAACGGTGCGGGCCGAAACGGCGCCGAAATCCTCGATCTTCGCCGATGCCAGCGCGAGCCTCTGCATGCCTGTCGTTCAATCCCTCTAGATGGACCTTCAGATAACGGCCTCGCCCATCGCCTCGGCGATCAGGTCCTCCGCCGCTTCCGCCAGCAGGGAATCCTGTGCCTCGCCCGCCACCGGTTCCTTGCCGATTTCCAGCATGATCGGCACGGCGAGCGGTGAGATGCGGTCGAGCCGACGATGGGTGATGTGACCCTTGATTCGTGCCAGCATATCGCCCAATCGCTGAATATCCAAAAGCCCTGCCGCCGCATCGTTGCGCGTGGCTTCGAGCAGGATGTGGTCTGGCTCGTGGCTTCTCAGCACGTCGTAGATCAGGTCGGCGGAAACGGTGACCTGCCGTCCGGTCTTTTCCTTGCCCGGGTGGCGCTGCTCGATAAGTCCGGCGATCACGGCGCAATTGCGGAAGGTGCGCTTCAGCATGAAGCTTTCGTCTAGCCAGGCTTCGAGGTCGTCGCCCAGCATGTCCTCGTCGAAGAGCTCTGCCAGCGATGGGCGTTCCACGGCAAAGCTGTAGCCGAGGTCGTCGAGCGCCCAGACGGCAAGCGAATAGTCCGTGGCGACGAAGCCGAGCGGCCGGCGGCCGGTCCGCTCCAGCCGGCGCGTCAGCAGCATGCCGAGTGTCTGGTGCGCCAGCCGCCCTTCGAACGGATAGGCGACCATGTAGTGCCGGCTGCCGCGTGGAAAGGTCTCGATGAGCAGCTCGTCGCGTTTCGGCAGGGCGGAGACGTCCCGCTGCAAGGCCAGCCAGTCGCGCACCTGCTCGGGCAGGCCGCCCCAGCGGTCGGGATCGTCCAGCATGCCGCGCACCTGATCGGCGAGATAGGTGGAGAGCGGGAACTTGCCGCCGGCATAGGCCGGCACTTTCGGGTCGAGCGAAAACGCCTGGGAAACGAGGCACTCGTTCTCCCGGATGCCCTCGAAGCGCAGTACCTTGCCGGAAAAGAGGAAAGTATCGCCGGGCGCCAGCATTTCGAGGAAGTATTCCTCCACCTTGCCGAGAGAGGCGCCACCACGGCCGATCGCGCCCTTGGCGCCGCGCTTGACCATGCGCACGTTCAGCATCGGCATTTCGACGATCGTGCCGAGATTGAGCCTGTATTGCTGGGCGACCTGTGGATTGGAGACGCGCCACAGCCCGTTCTGCGTCTTGCGGATGCGGGCATAGCGCTCATAGGTCTTCAGCGCATAGCCGCCGGTGGCGACGAAGGCGACGATGCGGCTGAATCTTTCCCGGGGCAGATCGGTATAGGGTGCGGCGGCGGTGATCTCGGCAAAAAGCACATCCTCGTCGAAGGGCGCGGCGCAGGCCATGCCGAGGACGTGCTGGGCGAGAACGTCGAGTGCGCCTTCGCCCACCGGCGGCGTATCCTGCGCGCCGAGATAGTTGGCGTCGAGTGCCGCCTGACACTCCATCACCTCGAAGCGGTTGGCGGGTACAAGGATCGCCCGGCTCGGCTCGTCCATGCGGTGGTTGGCGCGGCCGATGCGCTGGGCAAGCCGCGAGGCGCCCTTCGGCGCGCCGACATGGATGACGAGATCGACGTCGCCCCAGTCGATGCCGAGGTCGAGCGTCGATGTGGCGACAACGGCGCGCAGGCGGTTTTCCGCCATGGCGGCTTCAACCTTGCGGCGCTGACCGACATCGAGCGAGCCGTGGTGCAGAGCGATCGGCAGTGTGTCCTCGTTGATGTTCCAGAGCTCCTGGAAGAGGATTTCCGCCTGGCTGCGCGTGTTGACGAAGAGCAGCGAGGTCTTGTGGTCGCGGATCGCCTCGTAGACCTCGGGCATCGCATATTTTGCGGAGTGCCCGGACCACGGCACGCGCTCCTTGCTCTTGAGGATGGTGATGATCGGCCGCGCCCCGCCCGGCGCCGTGACGAGGCCGGCATGCCGCGCCTCGCCCGGCCGCTGCTCGACCAGCCAGCGGCGGAGATCCATGGGTTCGGCGACGGTGGCCGAAAGGCCGATGGTGCGAAGGCCAGGCGCAAGCTGCCGCAGCCGCGCGAGCCCCAGTGACAGGAGATGGCCGCGCTTGGAGGTGACGAGCGAATGCAGCTCGTCGAAGATCACGTATTTCAGGTCCTTGAAGAAGCGCGGCGCTTCGCCGTTGGCGATGAGCAGGGCGACCTGCTCGGGCGTCGTCAGCAGGATGTCGGGCGGATTGAGGCGCTGGCGCTGGCGCTTGGCCTGCGGTGTGTCGCCGGTGCGCGTCTCGATGGTGATGGGCAGGCCCATCTCCTCGACGGGTTTCATCAGGTTCCGCTCGATATCGACCGCGAGCGCCTTCAGCGGCGAGATGTAGAGCGTGTGGATGCCGGTGAAGGCGCTGCCGGGCGGAATCCTGCCGCGGCGTGTGAGGTCGGTAAGGGCCGGCAGGAAGCCGGCGAGCGTCTTGCCGGCGCCGGTCGGGGCGATGAGCAGCAGGCTTTCGCCCGCCGTCGCCCGCGTGAGCAGCTCCATCTGATGCGCACGCGGCTGCCATCCCTTGGCCGAGAACCAGGCGGCGAAGGTGGAGGGCAGGAGGCTGGGGCCGGCGGCAGAATCGATGATGCTCACCGGCCTAAGCTAGTGACCGCTGGTCGAATGTGAAGCGGTCCCTGGAAAAATAGCCTCACATGGCGATGTAGCGGTCGGCGCGGTGATTGACCGTCAGGAAGAGGTTGAGCACCAGCGCGCCGACCACCGAGCAGAGCACGATGAAGGGCGCGGCCACCGAGAAAGCCGCGATGAGCACGACGACGTCGAAGGCGAGCTGCACGAGACCGGCACGGATACCGAAACGCTCCTGCATGTAGACGGCGAGAACGCCGATGCCGCCGAGGCTGGCGCGATGGCGATAGAGGCCGAGCAGGCCGAAGCCGAGCAGGATGCCCGCCAGCACCGCCGTCCACATCGGGTCGATGCTCTCGATGGTCACGAAATGCGGTTGCAGCTCGGTGATCAGCGAGGTCATCGTCACCGCCAGCACGGTCTTGATCGTGAAGGCCCAGCCGAGGCGCTTCAGCGCGAGGACGTAGAAGGGGATGTTCACGACGGTGTAATAGAGGCCGAAGCTTACGCCCGTCAGGTAATGCAGCACGAAGGCGACGCCGGCGGTGCCGCTCGCCACCAGTCCGGCGCTGCCCATCAGGGCAAGGCCGAGCGCGGCAATCATGCTGCTGGCGAACAGACCCTGTGCGTCTTCCAGCGGCGTATGGCGGGTGGGGGTGGGGTTCCAGAAGCCGAAACGCCGTTTGTCGCCGTCCATGCCAGATCTCCGAGGGTTTCTTCTGTTGTATAGGGCGCCATATCCGGCGCAAGCGCTGCCTTCGGCTAAGCCTCGCGCTTCGCAAGGAAGAGCAACCCATGCACCGGCTGGCCGGCATCCTGCCGGATCACGCTCTTCTCCATGGCGAGGATGGCAAGGCCGTTCTCCTCGGCCCTTTTGCGGATGAAGCGTTCCGGATGGGCATAGCGCAGCGACGGGCGCAGCAGCGGCGTGTCGTCCATCCCGCCATCCTCGACGGAAAAGGCGAAGAGGCCGTCGGCCTTCAAGAGGCGCGCGGCGCTCGGGAAGACCTCGGCGAGGTCGCCGAGATACATCAGCACGTCGGCCGCGCTGACGAGGTCGGCCCGCTCCTCCGGCGCATTGGCGAAAAGCCCGCTCTTTTCGGCGGGCAAAGATAGGTCCGCCTGCGCGAGATGGTCGTAGACCGCCTTCTCCGCCGCCTTGGCCAGCATCCCGGCGGACAGGTCGAAACCTTCGAGCCGCCCGGCGCTGGCGCGCAGTTCCACGCCGAAGAGGCCGGTGCCGCAGCCGATATCCGAGACGAGGCCGAAATGCGCATCCTCGCCCGCATGCCGGCGCACCAGCCGGGCGAGTGTCTGCGGCACCGTATAGTCGAGCCGCTGCACGAGAGCGGTGTCGAAGCGGTCGGCATAGTCGTCGAAGAGCCGCTCGACATAGGCGGTGGACGGCGCGGCGGGCGTTTCGGCAACGCCCAGCACGGCAAGCTTCAGGCCGGCGCCGAAGATGTCGGCCGGGTCGAGGGCGACGACCTTCGCGAGGGCGGCCGCCGCCGCCTCCTTCCGGCCCGATTTCTCCGCATATTCGGCGAGCCGGAACCAGCCGGCAGCCCAGGCGGGCACCTGTTCGAGCGCCTGTTCCATGAGTTCCGCAGCCTCCGCGAACTCGCCCGATTCCGCGAACATGCGGGCATAATCGGCGCGGCGGTCGGCGATGAGATCGCCGGAGGAGAAGTGCGGGCTCGTCATGGGGGCTCGGAAACGGGAAAACAGACGGCGCTACATGGCAGGGCCGCGGCAAAAGGCAAGCGAATTCTCGCGGGGACGCCTTGCTTGCCGCGGAACCGGTGACGGCTTATCTGGAGTGGACACGAGTTTTTGGAGAATCAACTGATGTCGAATGGCGTGAACGGGTTCCTCGGCGATACACCGATCCGCGTGATCATCAAGCTCTTGATCCTGTCGGTGGCCGTGGGCTTCCTGATGTCGATCTTCGGGCTCTATCCGGACGATATCCTCTTTGCCGTCCGCGACTTCATCGTCGACCTCTGGAACACCGGCTTCAAGACGCTCGGCCGGCTGGGCGACTACCTGTTGCTCGGCGCCGTCATCGTGGTGCCTGTCTTCATCCTCATCCGTGTTCTGAGCTATCGTCGCTGATCATGATCTCCCGTCGCGCCTTTCTTGCCGCCTCCGCGGCCTCCGTCGCCATGTTGGCTGCGGGCTGTTCCACCACCAGCGTGCTGAGCCCTTCGGCCGGCACCGGCAGCGACCAGACGCCGGCTTCGCTCTCCTTCGTCAACAAGATCCGGGCCGAGCGCGGCCTTGCGCCGCTATCGCTCGACACGGCGGCGCAGCGTGCGGCCATGGACCAGGCAAGCCGCATGGCGAGTGCGGGCAAGATGGAACACAATATCGGCTTCGGCGCGAATTTCCTGAAGCGCATGAAGGGTATGGAGGTGCCGCTGCCGGCAGCGGAGAATATCGCCGTCGGCCAGGACAACGCGGCCGAAGCCTTCGAGGCCTGGTATCGTTCGCCGAAACATCTGGAGAACATGCTGGGGGCGAACTACCGCGGGCTGGGCGTCGCGGTCGTCTCCAATCCGGCATCCGGCAACCGGCCCTACTGGGCGATGGTGTTGTCAAGCTGAAAGAGCCGGCCGGTCGCTCGGGGGAGTGGCAGGTTGGGGTGGCGTAGGGGGGAAGGATCGTGAGTGCAGCGACCGCAAACGGCAACGAGGGAGCCGGCCCCTTCGAGGTGACGCACCGGCTCGTGCTATCGATCGCCATCCCGATGACGCTCGGCTTCCTGACGACGCCGCTGATGGGGCTGACCGATACGGCTGTCGCCGGACGGCTCGGTTCGGCGGATGCTCTGGCAGGCCTTGCCATCGGCGCCGTGCTCTTCGACCTTTTGCTCGGCAGTTTCAACTTCCTGCGCGCTTCCACCACCGGCCTCGTCGCCCAGGCCTTCGGCCGCGGCGATCCAAGGGAAGAGCAGGCGGTCTATTGGCGCGCACTCGTCATCGCGCTCTGTTGCGGGCTCGCCATAGCCCTGCTGTCGCCCCTTCTGTTGTCCGCCGGCCTCTTCCTGATGGCGCCGTCGCCCGGCGTCGCGGAGGTGACGTCGACCTATTTCATGATCCGCGTGCTTGCCGCGCCCATGGCGCTCGCCAACTATGCCCTGCTCGGCTTCGTGCTCGGCCGCGGGCAGAGCCTGATGGGGCTGATGCTGCAGGCCATCATCAACGGCACCAATATCGTGTTGTCGATCGTGCTTGGCCTCTGGTTCGGCTGGGGCATTGCCGGCATCGCCTGGGGTACCTTTGCCGGCGAGACGATCGGTGCGCTTGCCGGCTTCTCCATCGTCGTCTCCCGTTTCAACCGGGCGCACCGGCCTTCCCGTGCGGAGGTCCTTGCCCGGGATAGGCTTCGGGCCCTGTTCTCGCTCAACCGCGACATCATGATCCGGACCTTCGTGCTGATCGGTTCCTTCGCCATCATGACGCGCATCGGTTCCTCGTTCGGTCCGCTGATGCTGGCGGCCAATGCGGTGCTGATGAACATCTTCCTCGTCGCCGGTTATTATCTCGACGGTCTTTCGAATGCCGCCGAACAGCTCGTCGGCCGGGCCTTCGGTGCGAATTTCCGTCCGGCCTTCGACCGGGCCGTCAAGCTCACCGTGTTCTGGTCCTTCGGCCTCGGCTTCGTCACCACGCTGCTCTTCCTCGCCTTTGGAACGGATGTGATCGGTCTGCTGACGACCACAGAAAGCGTGCAGGTGGAGGCGGCGAAGTATTTGCCCTGGGCCGCATTGACGGCGGTTGTCGGTGCTCTCGCCTTCCAGATGGACGGGGTCTATATCGGTGCGACCTGGTCGACGGCCATGCGCAACATGATGCTGCTGGCCTTTGTCGGGTATCTGCTGTCGCTTGCCGTCTTCGTGCCGCTTTTAGGCAATCACGGGCTCTGGCTGTCGCTCAACCTGTTTCTTGCCTTTCGGGGCATTTTCCTGGCTCTGCGCTTGCCGGGGCTTGCAGAACGGCAGTTTTCCAGGCCGGGCCGGAGCTGATCCCCGACCCGGATGTTGATCGTCAGACCGGCTGTATGAGGCCGATGCCGAGACCTGCTATCGTCCAGGGCCTTTCGGGCCGGGCCGGGCCGCCGCCATCCTCTTCGTGGATTTCGGCCCTGGCGCGCAGCCAGTGGGAATATTCACGGCCTTCCGGGCGGCCTTCTTCTTCCCAGATTTCGTGAGCCCTTTGGCGGATTCGTTCGTCGTGGTCGTCCATGGTATCGTCCCTTCCTGGCCTTTTTGGCCGTTATAGGCGGGATCGGTGCAGGCTACCGTCGATGCGAATCAGCTTTTGCCGAACACTCCACCCGCAGGAACGAAACCCTCCAGGACGACTATGGTTCCCGTGTGGCGCTCAGAGGGCGCGCTCGGCCCAGTGGGCGGTGCGCGTGCCACGAAGCGCGGAAATCGAGGCGATCTGCTCGCGATCACAAATGCGCGAGAGGCCGTTCACGATTTCGCCAGGCAGGGTCGGACCGGCGTAAACCATGCAGGAGTAGAGCTGCACGAGGTCCGCGCCGGCGCGGATCTTCTCCGCCGCCGTCTCGGCGCTGGAGACGCCGCCGACGCCGATGATCGGCAGGTTTTCGCCGACGCGCCGACGCATCTTGGCGAGCACCACGGTCGATTTCTCGAAGAGCGGCTTGCCGGAAAGGCCGCCTGCTTCACCGGCCTGGCGCGTGTCGCTGAGGCCAACTCGCGACAGCGTCGTGTTGGAGACGATGAGGCCATCGAGCGGATGGGCGAGGGCGACCTCGGCGATGTCGTCGAGACCCTCCTCGGTAAGGTCGGGCGCAATCTTCAGGAAGACCGGCACCTGGCGGCCACTTCTCGTCGCTTCCTCGGCGCGTGCGGCGAGCACGGCCGACAGCAGGGCATGCAGGCTTTCCTTGGCCTGCAGGTCGCGCAGGCCGGGCGTGTTGGGCGAGGAGATGTTGGCGGTGAAATAGCGCGCCACGTCGTAAAAGGTGCGGATGCCGGCGACATAGTCGGCGATGCGGTCGGCGCTGTCCTTGTTCGCGCCGATATTGACGCCGATCAGCGCATCGCGCCGGCAGGCCTTCAGACGCTCGAGCGCCGCTGCATGGCCGGCATTGTTGAAGCCGAGACGGTTGATCACGGCATCGTCCTGCACCAGGCGGAAGATGCGGGGCTTCGGATTGCCCTCCTGGGCGCGTGGGGTCACGGTGCCGATCTCGGTGAAACCGAAGCCGAGGCGCAGGAGGGCTTCGGGCACCTCGGCGTTCTTGTCATAACCTGCGGCCATGCCGACGGGATTGGGGAAGGCAAGGCCGGCGACGGTTTGCGCGAGGCGGGGATCGGCCTTGGCCGGGCAGGCTGGCACGACGCCGGCCTTCAGCGCGGCGATCGAGAGGCCATGGGCGGTTTCCGGATCGAAGAGGAAGAGGCCCTTGCGGCCGAGCGTGGACAGGAGCGACATCAGAGCGGCATCTCCGGAAACTGGTGGGCGCCGTCCGAACCGAGCGGCAGGGGCTTTTCCCAGAGCACGGCGGACAGCGGAAGGACGGCATAAAGATGGGGGAAGAGATCGCCGCCACGCGAGGGTTCGTAGACGAGCGTGTCGCCGAGCGTATCACCATCGACGGCGACAAGAATGAGATCATCCTGGCCGGCGAAATGGCGGGCGGCCGTCTCCTTTGCCTGTGTGGCGGTGGAGAAGTGGATGAAGCCGTCGGACAGGTCGATGGCGGCGCCCTCGAAAATCCCGTTCGCCTTCGCCTTCTGCCACAGACTTGCCGGAACGATCTTGTAGATTGTTTTGGCCATCTCGTCCGTTCCTCCACTGGCTGCTGTTTTTCAACGGTAGCGCTTGCCGCAAAGAACGGCGAATGTCTACCGGCGACAGGTCCGCAAACCGGCTCTTGGAGGATTTTGCATGCGAATTCACGCTCTGCCTTTCATCTTCGTTGTCGCCCTCGTGGCGGGCTCGGCCCAGGCCGAGGGCGAGGGACGTTATCGCATGGAGAAGACGGACGGCGGTTTTGTCCGCCTCGACACGGCGACGGGCGAGGTTTCGCTGTGCCGGGAGCAGGAGGGCCAGATCGTCTGCCGCATGGCGGCAGATGAGCGCGCCGCCTTCGAAAAGGAGCTCGACCTGCTCACCAAGCGTGTCGAAGCGCTGGAAAAAGGTGGTGTGACGGGCGAGACGACCGCAAAACCGTCTCTACCCACGGATGAAGAGATTGACCGGACCATGACCATCATGGAAAAGATGATGCAAAGGTTCATGGGCATCGTGAAAAACCTGGAGGAGGGTGAGGAGGAAACCACCCCCGGGAAAGACGCGGTCCCGCAAAAGACCTAACGGACATCCTTCGCCGGCCGAGGTCGTGTTGCGTCCGTCGCGGGTCCGTCTACTCTTGGGAGGGAGCGCATGGCATCGGCACTCACGATCATCATCGCGGACGACCATCCGCTGTTCCGCGGTGCGCTGAAACAGGCGCTGACCGGAATGGCGGGCAATCCCGACATCGTCGAGGCCGGCGATTTCGAGGCGGCGCGCAAGGCCGCCGCCGGCAATCCGAACGCCGACCTCATGCTGCTCGACCTTGCCATGCCCGGCGTCAGCGGCCTTTCCGGCCTGATCTCGCTGCGGGCCGAATTCCAGAGCCTTCCGGTCGTCATCGTCTCGGCGAGCGACGACCCGGCCACCATCCGCCGAGCGCTCGATCTCGGCGCCTCCGGCTTCATCTCCAAATCCGCCTCCATCGAGGATATCCGCGAGGGCATTGGCTCGGTGCTGGAAGGCAACATCTATACGCCCGGCGGCTATGTGCGCGGGCCGGAGCAGGACAGCGAGGTTGCTGATCTCATCGCGCGGCTGCGTACGCTGACGCCACAGCAGTCACGCGTGCTCGCCATGCTCGCCGAAGGCCTGCTCAACAAGCAGATCGCCTATGAATTGAGTGTCTCCGAGGCGACCATCAAGGCGCATGTCTCGGCGATCCTCCTGAAGTTGAATGTCGACAGCCGCACCCAGGCGGTCATCCAGCTCGGCAAGATCGGCAGTGCTCAGGCCGCCGCCTGAGGCCTATTCCGCCGCCTCCCGCTGCGTCGTCGAAAGCTGCGTCAGCCAGGCCCGCATGGAGGCGGGACGCACGGGCTTGTTCTGCACGAGGATATTGTCGCGTTCGGCTTCCGCGCGCACGTCCGGCGTGCGGTCGGCCGTGACGAGAAGGGCTGGAACCTCGCGGCCAAGCGCTGCCCGAAGCTTTCCGATCGCGGCGATGCCTGTGCCGTCGTCGAGGTGGTAGTCGGCGATGACGGCATCGACGGTGGTTGCGGCCAAGGCTTCAACCGCGGCCACCGATTCGGCAAGCGTGACGGTACAGCCCCAGCCCGAGAGAAGCAGCCGCATGCCGTCGAGGATCTTCGGCTCGTTGTCGACGCAGAGGACACGAAGGCCCTTGAGCGGCTCGTCACTGACGGGCACAGCGGCAGGTTTATCGGCGACGTGGCGGCTTGCGGCGGCATCGATCGGAACGCGCACCTTGAAGCTGGTGCCGCGCCCCTGCGTCGATTGCAGTTCGACCGGATGCGACAGCACGCGCGAGATGCGGTCGACGATGGAAAGGCCGAGCCCGAGGCCCGGTGCCGTACGCGCGCCCTCGTCTAGACGGGCGAATTCCTTGAAGACCGTTCGGAATTTCGAGGCGGGAATGCCGATGCCGGAATCGAGCACCTGGATATAGGCGTGCCCACCCTTGCGCCGGACGCCGACGAGGACCTTGCCCGAATTGGTGTACTTGATGGCGTTCGAGACGAGGTTCTGCACGACGCGGCGCAGGAGGTTCGGGTCGGTGCGGATGGCGAGCGAGGAGGGGAGCACGGTGAATTTCAGGTTCTTCGCCCGCGCCATCGGCGCAAAATCGGTCTCGATGCGTTTCAGCAGGTCCTTCAGCGGTACCGTCTGCACGCGCGCCTTCATCGCACCGGTGTCGAGGCGGGAAATGTCGAGCACGGCGCCGAGGATCGCTTCCACCGATTCCAGCGAGGAATCGATATTGTGGATCATCTCGCGGTTCTCCGTCTCGCCGAGCCTTTCGACGAGGGACGACGAATAGAGCCGGGCGGCGTTCAGCGGCTGCAGGATATCGTGGCCGGCAGCGGCGAAGAAACGCGTCTTGCTGATGTTCGCCTCCTCGGCGGCAGCGCGCGCTTCGGCGAGTTCCGTGTTGACGCGGGTGAGCTCGATGGTGCGCTGGGCGACGCGTTGTTCCAGCGTCTCGTTGACCTGCTTCAGCGCCCGGTCGGCCGCCACCCGGTCGGTGATGTCCGTATAGGTGGAAACGAAGCCTTTTTCCGGCATGGCGTTGGTGCGCACTTCGATGATGCGCTCGCCGCCGGACAGCACCAGCGCGAAGGGTTCGTCGAAGGTCATGGTGCGCGTCACCACGGCCTCCTGCTCCTCCGCGGCGATGTCGCCGCGCTCGACGAGGATTTCCACGATATCGGAAAGCGGGAAGCCGACCTGGCCGACATATTCCGGCAGGTCGAGCAGCTGGCGGAAACGGCGGTTCCAGACGGTGAGGTTCCCGGCGCTGTCGAAGACGGCGATGCCCTGGTCCATCTGGCCGAGTGCCGTCTGCAGCATGTCCTGGTTGTATTGCAGGGCCTCGCTGGCCTGGTCGAGCAGCCAGTCCGTATCCGTCGGCGTATCGTCGATGCGCTGGAGCACGAGCGACAGCACGAGGCGGGCCGAGGAGGAGCCGATGGCGCTGCCGAGCAGCTGCTCGGAAAAATGCACGATGGCGGCGTCGGCGGGGGAGTTGTCTTCCAGCCAGCGGCCGACCTGCCGCTCATAGGTATGGAAGGAGCGCTGCATGCGCTCCTCGCCGAGATACTTGGCGATGGTCGTCTTGAGGTCCTTGACCGTCACCTTGGTGCGTCGGCCGCGGAAGGCCCGCTCGAGGCGCGGCTTGGAGCGGATGAAGGTGCCGGCCTGCAGCCGTTCAAGCGAGGTCGGATTGCGGGTGAGGGAGCCGACGACATAGGCGCCGATATTCACCATCATGGCCAGCAGCGTGGCGTTGACCAGCGGGTCCGCGTTCTCGCCGGTAAAGATGGTCGCGCCGGGAAACAGGAAGCCGAGCACCGTTTCGGCGATATAGGCATTGTCGGCGACGCCGATGCTCGGCAGGAACAGCAGGTAGGCCCAGACGACGAGGCCGGAGATCATGCCGGCCATGGCACCGCGTGCATTGGCATTGCGCCAGAAGAGGCCGCCGAGCATCGTCGGGGCGACCTGCGCCGCTGCGGCGAAGGCGAGCAGGCCCATCGAGGCAAGGCCCGCATTGGCGGTCGCGGCGCGGTAATAGGCATAACCCAGCAGCAAGACGAAGAAGATCGCGAGGCGCCGGATGCGCAGCAGCATGCGCGAGAGGTCGTCCTGCTGCTCGACACCGCCGATGAGGCTGCGCCTGAGCACGACCGGGATGACGATGTCGTTCGACACCATGATGGAGAGCGCCACCGAGGCGACGATGACCATGGCGGTGGCGGCGGAGAAGCCGCCGATGAACGCGACCAGCGTCAGGAGCGGCTGGTCGAGTGCGAAGGGCAGGGTCAGCACATAGAGGTCGGCATCGCCCTGGCCGTTGAAGGTGAGCACGCCGCCGATGGCGACCGGCAGCACGAAGAGGTTGATGGCGACGAGATAGAGCGGGAAGAGGATGCCCGCCATGCGCAGCTCGCCTGCCGTGCGGTTCTCCACCACGGTGACATGGAACTGGCGTGGCAGCATCACGATGGCGAAGGCGGACAGCACGATGAGCAGGATCCACCGTGCCACCGGCGTCTCGTAGGTCAGCGCCTGCATGACGCGCTCGTTCTCCGCCGCGCGCTGCCAGAGATCGCCGAGCCCGTCGAACATGAAGAAGATGACGTAGATGCCGACCGAGGCGATGGCGACGAGCTTGACCAGCGATTCCATCGAGATGGCGAGGATGAGGCCGTCCTGGTGCTCGGTTGCGTCCGTGTGGCGCGTGCCGAAGACGATGGCAAAACACGCGAGAAAGAGCGTGACGACCAGCGGCAGGTCGATGAGGCCGCCGGAGGCGGCGATGCCGAAGCCGGTCGTATCGACCATGGCCGAGACCGAGCTGGACACGGCTTTCAATTGCAGCGCGATGTAGGGGATGTAGCCGATCAGCGAAATGAGGGCGACGACGGCGGCGACGCCCGGATTCTTGCCGTAGCGCGCGGCGACGAAATCGGCGATCGAGGTGAGGCGTTCGGATTTGGCCAGCGTCACGATGCGGCGGATGAGCGGCATGCCGAGCGTGAACATCAGGATCGGGCCGATATAGATGCCCGCAAATTCGAGGCCATGGGTCGTGGCAAGGCCCACGCCGCCGAAATAGGTCCAGGAGGTGCAGTAGATCGCAAGGCTCAGCGCATAGACCAGCGGCCGGCCCTTCGATGTGCGGCCGGTGCGCTTTGCCTTCCGGTCGCCGTAACTTGCAACCGCAAAGAGCAGCAGCAGATAGGCGAGCGCCAGGGCGAATATCAGCGAGCCCGGCATGCTTCCTCCCGCAGTCCTTCGGCCTTTCACGCGAGAATAGGCCAAAGCGGAGAGGAAGGAAATTGCGCCGAAGGTCGAGTGTGGAAAGGACCGGTGTGTAAACCCCTAGATATTGATGGAACGCAGTTCCATCTCAGCAAAAACTAAACTAGGTTGCCTTTGCTTCGCAGCAACAGGAGACCCTCATGCTCAATGAGTTCAAGGCGTTTATCGCCCGCGGCAATGTCATGGACCTCGCCGTGGGTGTCATCATCGGTGCAGCCTTCAACAAGATCGTCGAATCCGTCGTCAACGACCTGGTCATGCCGATCGTCGGTGCATTGACCGGGGGTGGTTTCGATTTTTCCAACTACTTCATCGCGTTGTCCAGCAACGTGACGGCAACGTCGCTTGCCGCCGCCCGCGAGCAGGGCGCGGTCTTTGCCTATGGCAATTTCATCACCGTGCTCATCAACTTCCTCATCCTCGCCTGGATCATCTTCCTGATGATCAAGGGCGTGAACCGCATGCGCGAGTCGCTGGAGAAGGAAAAGGCCGCCGGTGCCGCCGAGCCCGCACCGCCGCCGGAAGACGTGCTGCTTCTCACCGAGATCCGCGACCTCCTGAAGAGCCGTCCGGTTGCCTGAAGCATCCTGAGCCGATTGATACGAAGGGCCCGGTTCGCCGGGCCTTTTACGTTGGAGGCCAGCCCGTAGCGCGGGCCTGTTCGAGCGTGGCGAGGAGCGCATCGGCCGGTGAAAGGCCGAGCCGTTTGCCCTGGCGCAAAAGCCAGCCGGCATGCACCAGCCGGATTTCGACGGGAATGCGCTCGATGCCGAGCGCAACGGCTGCTGCCGTGCGGTGCTTGCCGTTGGTGTGGCGGACAAGGCGGCCCTCGGCGTCGATCGCCACGCCGATATCGCGCTCGGCGAGATCCTGCCAGAGCGTGCGTGTCCAGCGATGGCGCCGGCCGGTCTGGCCGAGCAGGCCGAGATCGGAATGCGGCACGATGCCGTTCTTCTCGATGTCTGCGATGAGCGCCAGGTAATATTCGAAGAAATTGTCGAGCTTTTCGATCGTGTCGATGGCAATGCGGTTGCGTTTGACCGTTGCGCCATCCTTGATGCGCTTGGCATAGGCCTGATAGCGCGCGCCTGCGCGAAAATCCTGCCGCGTCTCGAAGAGTTCGGTGATCTCGACATGGGAGGAGGACTTTTCGAGCGGCTCGACGATGCGGCTCCAGTCGCTGCCGTCGAGGAAGTGCGTGCCGATCCAGCGTAGCCGCCCGCGATCGGAAATGTTGTCGCGCAGCCGCGTGGTCAGGTGGCTGGTCGCAATGGGGATGACCAGCCGTTCGCCGAAATGAAAGTGCCCCTGGGCGGCGAGGATGGCGGGGCCTCCTTCGCGATCGAGACGCTTGACGGCGCGGTTGAACCGGCCGGTGAAGCCGATATGCGCAGCCGCGAAGTCGCGCATCGGCACCAGGTCGAGCGCCCTCTGGAGGAGCGAGGGTGCTGGGGGTCGCGCGCGGGGTGGGCCCCGTTCATAGACCGGTCGTGGAAATGTCTGCTGGTCCGCCAACCTGTACTCGAGTCCGTTCCCGATGACCGTCGGCACAAAGGGGACCGGCGGCGGCGTCATCCATGACAAATAAACGACGGTTTGCAAAGCCGGGAGAACCGGGAGCGCTGCCACCGGCATGAAAACCTGGATATTTCCAGGTTTTCATGCCGCCGAACCGTTGCAGGCGTCCGCGCAGCGGCGGTGCTGCTCTTGTGCCGCTGCGAATCAGGCCGTGGCGCCGGCCGTCTTCGTCTGGTGGATTTCGATGAGGCTCGGGCCCTTGCGCCCGCCGGCCTTTTCCAGCGCGGCCGGCAGATCGCGCACATCGGCGAGGCGCTCGGAGGGCACGCCATAGGCGGTGCCGATGGCGACGAAGTCGGGTGCGGACGGCTTCACGCCTTCCGGTGTGATTCCGGCATCGACCATGTAGTTCTCGATCTCCTGATAGCCGTCATTGTTCCAGACGAGGAAGACGACGCGGGCGTCGGCATCCGCCGCCGAGCCGATCTCCGAGAGCGAGAATTGCAGCCCGCCATCACCGACGAGGCAGATGATCGGCGCATCCGGCTCGGCAAGGGCTGCACCGATGGCGGCGGGCGGGGCGAAGCCGAGCGCGCCGTAACCGGTTGCGGCGTTGAACCAGCTGCGCGGGCGCGGTGCGTCGCAATAGTAGTTGCCGGCATAGACGGCCTGGGTGGAATCCCCGACGACGATGGCTTTCGGCAGCGTCTGCCAGATGGCGTCGATGACGCCGATTTCCGCCTGCATCTTCGCCGTCAGCTCGTTCCACGCGCCCTTGCGGGCGGTTTCTGCGCGTGCCGCACCGTTGCCGATTGCCTTATGGCCTTCGAGGAAACCGAGCATGCCGGCCGCCGCCGTCTTGGCGCTGGAGAAGATCGACAGCCCCGATTGCGGCGTGCGGGCAAGCTGGGCGGCATCGATATCGATGCGGATCAGCGATTTCAGCCGTGGGAAGCCGTTGTCGACGTTGATGTCATAGTCCGTCGGGCCGAATTCGGTACCGAAGGCGACGACGAGGTCGGCGTCGGAAAGCAGACGTCGCACGGCCTTGAGGCTGGGGCTTGCCGGCACGCGCAAGGGATGGCCGGCAAGCATGCCGCGGGCATTGACGGTGGTGACGACGGGTGCGCCGATCCGCTCGGCGAGCGAACGGATTTCCTCTTCCGCCGTTATCGCACCGCCGCCCGCGAGGATGACGGGACGGGAGGCATTGGTGCACAGGATGGCGGCGCGCTGCAGGGTTTCCGCATCGGCGCGCGGACGCGTGGCAACGGCGGCGGGAAAACGGCCGGTTTCGATGGGTTTTGCCATCACGTCGGTCGGAATTTCGATATGCACCGGGCCGGGGCGGCCGGAAAGCAAGACGGCAAAGGCGCGCTCCATGACGAGCGGCAGGTCGGCGGGATTGAGCAGCGTGTGAGAATAGAGGGCGAGCGTCTTCATCATGCCCTGCTGATCCGGCAGCTCGTGCAGCAGGCCGCGGCCGTGGCCGAGCGAATCACGCCGGTTGACCCCCGAGATGACCAGCATGGGTACGGAATCCTGCCGCGCCTGCGCCATCGCCGTGATGGTGTTGGTGAGGCCCGGACCGGTGATGACCAGCGCGACGCCCGGCTTGCCGGAAACGCGCGCATACCCATCCGCCATGAAGCCGGCGCCCTGCTCGTGACGCGGTGTGATATGGCGGATCTTCGAGGCGGCAAGGCCCCGGTAGAGTTCGACCGTGTGCACGCCCGGAATGCCGAATACGACCTCGACGCCGTTTGCCTCCAGTAGGTCGACGAGAACTTCCCCAACGGTTTTCGTGCTCATGCGCGGCGCTCCTTCGGCATGGTGGAACGGGTGGCGAGTGCGGTGATGCGCCGGCAGGCCTCGTCGATATGGGCATCGGGCACGGTGAGACTGAGGCGGATGAAGCCTTCCGCCTCGTCGCCGAAGGAGGAGCCCGGCATGACCGCGACCAGTTCCTCGCGCAGGAGCGCCCAGGCGAAATCCTCGCCGCTCATGCCGGTTTCGGAGACGTCGACGACGATGAACATGCCGGCTTCCGGCGGCAGCGGCACGAGGCCGGGCGCCAGAGACAGGGCTTCGGCGAAGCGGGCGGCACGTGCCTTGTAGCTCTGGCGCATCGTCGCGGCGGTCGCGATCGGGTTGTCGAGCGCATAGGCCGTCATGTCGGCGATGAAGGGCTGGCCGCCGAACAGCATCGTTTCGGAGACCGAGAGCAGCCGGGTGCAGAAGTCCGCCGGACCGATCGCCCAGCCGCTGCGGAAGCCTGGCGCGGCATGGGATTTCGAAATGGAGGAGACGACGATGGTGCGCTCGGCAAGGTCCGGATTGTCGAAGGGCGAGGCGAAGGTCGCGCCGAAGACGAGCTGTTCATAGACCTCGTCGCAGACGATCCAGAGATCGTGCTTGCGGCAGACAGCGCCGATCTCGGCAATCTCCGCGGCGCTCAGCACCGCGCCGGTCGGGTTGTGCGGCGTGTTGAGCAGCAGCACCCGGCAGGCTGGCGTGATGGCGGCCTCGAGGTCGGCCGCCTTCATGTGGAAGCCGTTTTCCGGGCGCAGCGGCACGGCGATGCGCTCGGCACCGGTCGAGCGGATGACGCCCTCGTAGGTCGCATAGAGCGGGTCGCCGACGAGCACCGCGTCGCCGGTCTCCACGAGGCCGAGCATGACGGCGAAGAGGGCGGTCTGCGTGCCGGGGAAGCAGAGCACGTTGGCGGCGGTCACGTCGTTGCGGCGCTTCTGGTACTTGCGCACCAGCGCGTCGACCACGGAGGGCTCGCCGCGGCCGTTGGAGTAGCGGTAGCGACCCGCATGCATGGTGCGCACGGCTTCTGCCAGCAGCGTCGGGTCCGGCGGCACGTCCGGCTCACCGATGGTCAGTTCGATGATCGTCTGGCCTTCGGCCTTCATGCGCCGCGCTTCGGCATGGATGGCCCATTTTTCAGAACCGAGATTGGCAAGCCGATCTGTGATGGATGCATAGCGCATGGCCGTCCTCCGCATTTCCATTGAGTGTCGTTTATCGATCGGCGCGGTTGGCGTCGACCGGTCTCAGGCGCAGCCCGAGCAGGGTTTCGATCGAGGTCAGCGCGATCTCGACGAGTTCGCTTTCCCCGAAGAGTTCGCCGGCCAGACAGCCTTCGAGCCACAGGCCGTCGAGCAGGCCGTTGATTGCGATGGCGAGCCTGCGGCAACGCTCCGGCGAGGCGTCCTCACCGCGCGCCGCAAGGAAATCGCCGAGCAAGCCCTCCAGCGCGTTGCGGAAACTCAGGTAGCCCTCGCGGTGGATGGCGGCGAGTTCCGGATCGACGCTGACGCGGCTGATGAAGGAAGCCCAGAGCGAGAGGCTGCGGCTGTTGGCGACCGGCTCTGTCAGGTTGATGACGATGAAGTCGCGCAGCCGCGTTTCCGGATCACCCGTCACCCGCTCGGCCTTTTCGGTGAGCCGGCCGATGACGATCCGGTAGGCCTCCTGAAGGATATGCTCCTTCGACTGGAAATAATGCCGGATGAGACCCGCCGTCACGCCCGCCTTGATGGCGATCTGCCGGACCGTCGCGCCTTCAAGGCCATACTCCGCGATGCAGTCGAGCGTCGCCTCGATCAGGTCGTGGCGGCGTTCGGCCTCGGGGGCGCGATGGAAGGTCCGGCGGGCCATGATTTCCTCGTTATGCGGCGCGGCGCAGCACCGGCCGCGTCAGGCAGGTCGGGCCGCCTTCGCAGGCAATGCACAATGCGTCGGCCTCGAAGGTCTCCACCGTGCAGCCTGCCGCTTCCATCGCCGCCTTGGTGGCCGGAAAGCCTTCGACCATGATGACCTCGTAGGGCCGGGTCGGCAGCACGTTGAGCGACAGGCCGTTGCTGGCATGGAATTCGTCGGCCGGTGCCTCGATGAGGCGGATGCCGCGCTTCTTGAGGAGCTGGTAGAAGGCGGCCGGTAGCAGCGGGGCGAAGACGAGGGCAAGGTCGTCCGCCAGCGGGCTCATCACGCTCATCAGGTGGAGGCAGGCTTCCTCGCCCTGCCAGAGCGGCAGGTCGTAGGCGAGAACCGTGACGCCGTGGGGGGCGAGGATCTTCGTGATCTGGTCGATGCCTTCCTGATTGGTTCGCACGCCGCGGCCGATGACGAGGGTCTTCGCATCGAGCCAGATGCAGTCGCCGCCTTCCACGGTGCCTTCGCCTTCGATACGGCCGAGGATCGGGATCTGGCGCTCGGCATAGGCCTTTTCGTGCAGTGCGGTTTCGGCGACACGCAGCGGCTTGCCCATGCGCAGGAGGATCGCGCCGTGGTCCGACATCAGCGAGGGATCATGGGTGAACATGGCGTCGGCGAGCCCGTCGCCTTCATCCTCCAGCCAGATGATCTCGGTGCCGGATTTCTCCACAAGCGCTGCGAAGGCCTTGTACTGGTGGACCGCACGGGCGCCGTCGAAGGTCGGGCCGTAATGCCACTTGGCGGCATCGGCACCTTTCAGGCTGGCGCCGGGGCGGCGCATCAGAACACGCATCAGGGGGGCCGACATTTCCTGCGAACCGTAGGCGGTCATTCAATACTCCCGGGAGAAAATCATCGTGGACAGGCGCTGCCAGAAAAGTCAGCGATCAGCCTATTATACGCTTGAATAATTTCTTAACAAGTGCCACGATGCTTTCCACAAGAGGACACGACGGGCCGAAGATGCCCGCGGGAACGCTGAAAAACAGGGGAATTTGGCATGGGTCATGCATCGATTTTCCGTGCGCCGGAGACCGCTCCGCGATGACGGAACGCGCCGAGGCAATCGCGGTCAGGGACCTGCACAAGCGCTTCGGGCCGCTTGAAGTTCTCAAGGGTGTTTCACTGACCGCGCATGAGGGCGACGTCATCGCCATCATCGGCGGTTCGGGTTCGGGCAAGTCCACCTTCCTTCGCTGCATCAACATGCTGGAGCTGCCGAGCGCCGGTTCGGTCACTATCCATGGCGAGACGATCGCGATGAAGAACGACGGCCACGGCGGCATGATGCCGGCTGATCGCAAGCAGGTACAGCGCCTGCGCTCGCGTCTCGGCATGGTGTTCCAGAGCTTCAATCTCTGGCAGCACATGACCATCCTGGAAAACGTCATCGAGGCGCCGGTCCATGTGCTGGGCGTGAGGAAGGACGAGGCGATCGACCGCGCCGAGACGCTGCTGCGCCGTGTCGGGCTGTATGAGAAGCGCGATGCCTATCCCGCCTTCCTTTCCGGCGGCCAGCAGCAGCGTGCGGCCATCGCCCGCGCTCTCGCCATCCAGCCCCATGTCATGCTCTTCGACGAGCCCACCTCCGCGCTCGATCCCGAACTCGTCGGTGAGGTGCTGTCCGTCATCGGCGACCTCGCCAAGGAAAAGCGTACGATGATCCTCGTCACGCACGAGATGAAGTTCGCCCGGAACGTGGCGAGCCACGTCGTCTTCCTGGCGAACGGGGTCATCGAGGAACAGGGCCCGCCGGACGAGTTGTTCGGATCGCCTAAATCGGAGCGGCTGAAGAAGTTCATCAGCTCCATCCACTGAGAAGCAAAAAACCAACAGAGGGAAGATCATGAAGAGTGCCGTAAAGACAATCGCCCTTGCCGCCGCGATCGGGCTTGCCGCCATCTCGGGCGCTGCAGCCCAGCAGGTCCGCGTCGGTTTTGCCGCCGAGCCTTATCCGCCCTTCACCTCGCCCGACGCCTCGGGCAACTGGGAAGGCTGGGAAGTGGACTTCATGAAGGCGATCTGCGCCGAGGCCAAGCTCGACTGCGTCGTCACGCCGGTCGCCTGGGACGGCATCATCCCGGCGCTGACCACCAACAAGATCGACATGATCATCGGCTCGATGTCGGTCACTGCTGAGCGCCAGCAGACCATCGACTTCTCCGACAAGTACTACAACTCGTTGCCGGGTGTCATCGGCCCGAAGGATGCCAAGTTTGAGCCGACGCCGGAGGGCCTTGCCGGCAAGACGCTCGGCGTGCAGGTGGCAACCATCCACCAGGTCTATGCCAACAAGTATTTCGCGCCCGCCGGCGCGACGATCAAGGAGTACCAGACGCAGGATGAGGCCAACAACGACCTCGCCGCCGGCCGTATCGATGCGGTGCAGGCCGATTCCGTCGCGATGCTGGAATTCCTCAAGTCCGAGCAGGGTGCTGCCTGCTGCGATATGAAGGGCATGGTCAAGGATGATCCCGAAGTTCTCGGTCTCGGCGTCGGCGTCGGCCTGCGCAAGGGCGAGACGGAGCTGAAGGACAAGATCAACGCCGCCATCAAGGCGATCCGCGAGAACGGCACCTACGACACCTTCTCCAAGAAGTATTTCGACTTCGACATCTACGGCGGCTGATCGTCCTCTTGCTGAGCCGGCGGCGCGAGCCGCCGGCGTTTTTCTCGAAGGGACGTAGTCTCATGGCCGATGCCGGATCGCTGATCAACTGGAGCCTGCTCGCTCTTGAACCGCCCGGCTGGGGCGGCGTGATGTTGGCGGGGCTCTGGAATTCCATCCAGATCGCTATCGGCGGCTACGGGCTCGGCCTCGTCCTCGGCACGGGCGGCGCCATGGGTAAACTCTATGGCGGGCCGGTTACCAAGGATCTGCTCGAAGTCTACACGACGCTCGTGCGCGCCGTGCCCGAGCTCGTGCTGATCCTTATCCTCTATTATGCCGGTACGGACGTGCTGAGCCAGATCTCCGCCGCTCTGGGTTGGGGGCAGGTGGATATCAGCGGCCTTGCGGCGGGCATTTTCGTCATTGGTGTCGTGCAGGGTGCCTATTCCACCGAGGTCATCCGCGGCGCGATCAAGGCGGTGCCGGCAGGACAGATCGAGGCGGCGCGTGCCTATGGCATGCCGCCGGTGCAGATCATGCGCCGCATCACGCTGCCGGCGATGCTGCCGCATGCCATTCCGGGTCTCTCCAACCTCTGGCTCATCGCCACCAAGGACACCGCCTTGCTCGCCGTCGTCGGCTTCTCCGAGCTGACGCTGGTGACGCGCCAGGCGGCGGGAAGCACCAAGTCCTACCTGCTCTTCTTCTGCGCTGCCGGTGTGCTGTACCTCATCATCACGCTGGTCTCGAACGTGCTGATCGGCCTTATCGAGCGCCACTATCGGCGCGGCATGGTGAGGGCTGCGTGATGGCCGACGAGACCGTCTCCGCCATGGCGCTCACTGCGCTGCCGAGCAAGCAGAGCTTCTTCAAGCCCCATCGCATCGTGTTGATGGCGATCGCCGCAATCTTCGTTTTCTGCATCGTCTGGTTCATGCGCTGGGAATGGGTGCCGAACTATTCCAGGGCGCTCGCCTATGGCGTCGGCGTCACGTTGCTGATGCTGTTCTCGACCTCGATCCTCGGCTTTCTCCTCGCCGTGCCGATCGGCCTTGTGCAGGTGACGGGACCATGGCTGCTGAAAATGCTGGCAAAGGGCTTTTGCACCATCATCCGCGGCACGCCGCTGCTGCTGCAGCTCTGGCTGCTCTATTACGGCCTCGGCTCGTTGTTTCCGCAGTTTCCGGAAATCCGCAACTCCTTCCTCTGGCCCTATCTGCGCGAGTCCTGGCCCTATGGCGTCGCTGCGCTGACCCTCTCCTTCGCTGCCTATGAGGGCGAGGTGATGCGCGGTGCCTTCGCTGGCGTACCGCCGGGCGAACTCGAGGCTGCGCGCGCCTTTGGCATGAGCCGCTTCACCCTGTTCCGCCGCATCTGGCTGCCCCGCGCCGTCTACCGCGCGCTGCCGACGCTGAACGGTGAAACGGTTTTGCAGCTGAAATCGACGCCGCTCGTCGCGACGATCACCGTGATCGACGCCTATGCCGTCATCTCCAAGGTGCGACAGGCGACCTATCTCACCTATGAGCCGCTCTTGCTGCTGGCGCTCATCTATCTCTGCCTCACCGCCATCCTGGTGATGGCGTTCCGCTACTTCGAAAGCAAAATCCCTTCGCGTGGTGCCTGACATGACGATCCATACGACCCTCAAGAATTCCATGCCGGAAATGGTGGCGATCCGCCGCGACCTGCACGAACATCCGGAACTGGGCCTGGAAGAGGTCCGCACCTCCGATGTCATTGCACGCCACCTCGAAGGCTACGGCTACAAGGTTACGCGCGGTCTTGCGAAAACCGGCCTCGTCGCGACGTTGGTGAACGGCACCGGCCGCAAGTCGATCGGCATCCGCGCCGATATCGATGCGCTGCCGATCTTCGAGGAAACCGGTCTTCCCTATGCCAGCAAGACGCCGGGGAAAATGCACGCCTGCGGCCATGACGGGCACACGGCCATGCTGCTCGGGGCGGCCAAGGCGGTTGCCGAGCGGCGCAATTTCGATGGCACCGTGCATCTGATCTTCCAGCCGGCGGAGGAGAATTTCGGCGGTGCGAAGATCATGGTGGAGGAGGGGCTGTTCGACAGGTTTCCCTGCGATGCCGTCTTTGCCCTGCACAACGAGCCGGGTCTGCCTTTCGGCCAGTTCGCGCTGCGCGAAGGCCCGATCATGGCGGCGGTCGATGAGGCGCGCATCACGCTGAACGGTGTCGGCGGCCACGGCGCGGAGCCGCAGGAGACGCTCGACCCGATCGTCTGCGGCGCGTCGATCGTCATGGCGTTGCAGACCATCGTCTCGCGCAACATCCATCCGCTCGACCCGACGGTCGTGACGGTCGGCTCGTTCCATGCGGGCTCTGCGAGCAACATCATCCCGAGCCGGGCCGAGATCGTCGTGGGCATCCGCTCCTTCGATCCTGATGTGCGCGACGAGCTGGAACGCCGCATCCACCTGATCGCCGGACGTCAGGCCGAGAGCTATGGCATGAGCGCCATGGTGAACTACCAGCGCTTCTACGATGCGACGGTCAACCACAAGGCCGAGACAGATCTCGTGCGCGACCTCGCCATCCGCTTTGCCGGTGCCGACAAGGTCATCGATCTCGCCCGCCCCTTCATGGGCAGCGAAGACTTTGCCTATATGTTGAAGGAACGACCGGGTACCTATTTCTTCCTTGGCGGCAAGGGGGGCGAAAACGACAAGTCACTGCATCACCCCGGCTACAATTTCAACGACGACCTCCTGCCAGTCGGCGCGGCCTTCTGGACGGAACTGGTCGAACATTATCTACGCGCCGGCTAGGTCCGATCGACGGATTCGGCTTGTGACGCGGCCGCAAGGTCCGGCTGTCGGACACAATCTCGACACAGTTCAAGCCGCGCTGGAAGTGATTTCGGCGCGGTTTTTTGCTCCTCACACATTCGTGAAACTCTTGAAATCAGTGCAGCGGTTTTCCATGCCGCAATTGTGAATGCAGTCTTTTTCTGCCGCAGCCTTCGCGTGTGCCTCCGCCCTTCCAGGAGAAGGTGCGCGATTATTTTCCATATCAATCAAATGTTTAGGCCGTAAGAATTTTTCGATGCAAAACCGTCCGATTGGACGGTTTTGTCGTTTTTTACCTATTTGGTTGTGCGTCGCCGCTGCCGTTTTGATTGTTCAAAAAACGTTGACGGCTGTTTCCAATTTAAGACCCTTCCATCCCGCAAATTGAGGGACCATCTTTGTTTCACGGAGGCGGCGGAGCTGCTTCTGGAAGACGGAAGGACATGACGATGCCGAACCCTATTGAAGGAAAGAACCCGGCGAGCGCCACCCGGGCGCGCCCTGCGGCAATCCGCCGGATCGTCCCCATCGCCGCCGATGGCAGGCGATCTGCGCAGCCACGGTGAAACCGACCCGCAGTTTCACGATGCCTATATGGAAAGGAACAAGACAATGACCAAAACCTTGAGCACGACCTTTGTAACCGCCCTCCTCGCCGCATCCGTTTACGGCAGCACCGCAGCGCTCGCAGGCGGTGACGGTGATTATTATCGTAGCGTCGAGCGCGACCAGGCGCAGAGCCAGACCATCGACCCCGTCACCACGCAGAGCGTCGGCAACGGCGATGCAGCGTCCGCGTCGATCGAGGTAGCCGTCGGCCCGGCCAAGGGCGACTACTACAAGGGCCTTGACCGGGACGACCGCTGAACGCCGATCGTGTGACAACCAGACCACCTCCCAAGACTGATCAAGGAATGAAACGATGAGCAAGTCTCTCACCACAACCTTCGCCGTCTCGTTGCTCGCAGCCTCGCTGTTCGGCGGCTCGGCCGCCCTTGCCGGCGGCAGCTACTACGAAGGCACCTGGCCCAGTGCCAAGCAAGACCGGATGATCGAAGCCAAGCGCCAGGCCCGCATGGCAAACGGCTACGTCTATCCCCGGACGGAAACCACAACCCGCCGGGTCGGTCCCGCCAACGGCGACTACTATCCTGGCCTCGACCGTACAGCGGTCGCCAACTAGCGAAGAGAGTTCTCCCAACCGCCGCCAAGGCTCCCGGTTCCGCCCCGGGAGCTTTGTTCGTTTTTGGCAAAGGCAGCGCCGGCCGAAATGCCGCACGCGGGCGATTGTCGCGGTGCGGCAACGTGGGCGGAGGGGCAGAATTGACCTTTGCCTGTTTTGGACCACATTCTTTTCTGCGACCGCGGCCTGTCGAGGCCCGCGCCAGCCTTACGAAAGGACGTGGCCAATGTTCGAATCGTTGGACGCAACACTGCTCGCCCGATTCCAGTTTGCCTTTACGGTGTCGTTCCACATCATTTTCCCCGCCTTCTCGATCGGTCTGGCGAGCTATCTCGCCGTGCTGGAAGGGCTGTGGCTCTGGACGAAGGACGAGGTCTATTTCACGCTCTTCAATTTCTGGAAGACGATCTTCGCGCTCGCCTTCGGCATGGGCGTCGTCTCCGGCATCGTCATGTCCTACCAGTTCGGCACGAACTGGAGCGTCTTTTCCGACAAGGCGGGGCCGGTCATCGGCCCGCTGATGGGCTATGAGGTGCTGACCGCCTTCTTCCTGGAGGCTGGCTTCCTCGGCGTCATGCTGTTCGGCCTCAACCGCGTCGGCCCGAAACTGCACTTCTTCGCCACGCTCATGGTTGCCGTCGGCACACTGATCTCGGCCACCTGGATCCTCGCCGCCAATTCCTGGATGCAGACGCCGGCTGGCTTTTCCATCAACGACGTCGGCCAGTTCGTGCCCGTTGACTGGTGGGCCGTGATCTTCAACCCGTCCTTCCCCTATCGCCTCGTGCACATGGTGCTGGCTGCCTATCTCACCACGGCCTTCGTGGTCGGTGGTGTCGGCGCGTACCATCTCCTGCGCGGCGATGCGCCGAAGCGTGCGAGGAAGATGTTCTCCATGGCGATGTGGATGGCGGCCATCGTCGCACCGATCCAGATCTTCGCGGGAGACATGCATGGCCTCAACACGCTGGAGCATCAGCCGGCCAAGGTCATGGCGATGGAGGGGCACTACCAGAGCCATCCCGACGGTGCGCCGCTCATTCTGTTCGGTATTCCGAATTCGGCCGAACAGCGCGTCGATTACGCCATCGAGATCCCGAAACTGTCGAGCCTCATCCTGAAGCATGACCTCAATGCACCGCTTGCCGGGCTCGATACGATACCGAAGGAGCTGCAGCCGCCGGTCGCTATCGTCTTCTGGTCCTTCCGCATCATGGTCGCCATCGGCTTTGCCATGCTGGGTATAGGGCTGTGGTCGTTGTGGTGTCGGTGGCGCGGGACGCTCGGCGAGAACCGCTGGCTGCACCGCGCCGCCGTCCTGATGGGCCCCGCCGGCTTCCTCGCCGTTCTGGCCGGCTGGGTAACGACGGAGGTCGGCCGCCAGCCCTATACCGTCTACGGCCATCTCCTCACCGCCAATTCCGTCGCGCCCATCGATGCGCCGGCCGTCGCCACTTCGTTGATCGCGTTCATTGTGGTCTATTTCCTCGTCTTCGGCGCCGGCACCTTCTACATCCTGCGCCTGATGGGCCGCCTGCCGCGCGACCCCATGCCGGATCTTGCGGAAGGTCCTCTCCGTTCGGCCGGCATCACGCCCGCCGCCGCCGTCGCCACCAAGTCCGGGAGCCATCACCATGGCCATTGATCTTCCCTTCATCTGGGCCGCCATCATCGCCTTCGCGGTGCTCGCCTATGTCATCCTCGACGGCTTCGATCTCGGCGTCGGCATCCTCTTTCCCTTCTTCAAGGAGAAACACGATCGCGACGTGATGATGAATTCCGTCGCGCCCGTCTGGGACGGCAACGAGACCTGGCTGGTGCTGGGCGGTGGCGGACTGATGGCCGTCTTCCCGCTTGCTTATGCCACCATCCTGCCGGCGCTCTACGTGCCGCTGCTCCTCATGGTGCTCGGCCTCATCTTCCGCGGCGTCGCTTTCGAATATCGCTGGCGCACCCGGCGCGGCGAATTCCTCTGGGATATCGCCTTTTCCGGCGGCTCCATGGTTGCCGCCTTCACGCAAGGGGTGGCGCTCGGCGCCCTGGTACAGGGCATTCCGGTGGAAAACCGTGCCTATGTCGGCGGCTGGTGGGACTGGCTGACGCCTTTCTCCGTTGCCACGGGGTTTGCGCTCCTCGTCGGCTACGCGTTGCTCGGCGCCACCTGGCTGGTGATGAAGACGCGTGGTCCGCTTGCCGAGCGTGCCCGCGGCTACGCCCTGAAGGCCGGTATCGGCACGCTCTTGGCCATGGGGGTCTTCAGCCTGTGGACGCCTTTCCTGGAGCCGCTCTACTTCGACCGCTGGTTCCACTGGCCGACGCTTCTCTTCAGCCTGCTGGTGCCGCTGCTCGTGCTCGGTTGCTTTGCTTTGCTGGTCCAGGGCCTCAGGACGGGGCACGATTCGCGGCCCTTCATTGCCGCGCTCGGCCTTTTTGTTCTCGGCTTCGCCGGTATCGGCATCAGCTTTTATCCCTACATCGTGCCGACCGCACTGACGATCTGGCAGGCCGCCGCACCGGAGGAGAGCCTTGCCTTCCTGCTGGTCGGCGCGCTGGTGCTCATTCCCATGATCCTTGGCTACACCGCCTATGCCTATTGGGTCTTCCGCGGCAAGGTCGATCCCGAGGAGGGTTACCACTGATGACGGAGGGTTCGACCGGCCGTAAACTGCTCTGGTTCGTCGGCCTCTGGGCGGGCGGCGTGCTGGCGGTGACGATCCTTGGCTTTGCCATCAAGCTTGCCATCGGCACGTAGCCGGCTCTCGAAAACGCCCCGCATGGTCGAGGAAAAACAACGGCTCACGTTACGTAAAAGCGTCCAGCCTCGCGCCAGCTTGCTTGCCTAGGTTCCGCCTCGGCCAGCATGCAGGCCCGCAAGTGGAAGACAGGACCGCACCCTCCTTCCGCTTAACCCCCGGGCCTGCATGTGGCCTTGCGTCTCAGGAGACGCTGCCGGCTTCCCCCCCAAACATTCCTCTGCTATCGGGGTCCCGACAAGGGAGACCGCAATGGCGAAGACGGCCGCAGACTGCACGACGATGGCGGACATCCGGGAAAACATCGATCGGGTCGACCGGGCGCTCATGGCGCTCTTTGCCGAGCGCTGGAGCTTCATCGGCCGGGCGGCCGAGATCAAGGCCGGGCTCGACATCCCCGCCGACGTGCCGGAGCGCGTCCGGGAAGTGCGCGACAACGCGCACCGCAATGCCGAGGTCCTTGGCCTCGACGGTGCCTTCTACGAAGAGATCTGGGCGCGGCTTATCGACCGCGCCATCGCCCACGAAAAGGCGCTGCTCGGCGAAAAATAGCCGTCAGATCTGGTTGCGCTTGCCGAGGTGCTCTTCCCAGTCGAGCGCTGTGCGCACGATGAAGCCGAGATTGTCATGCTCCGGCGTCCAGCCCAATTCCCGCATCGCAACGGAGGGGTTGGCGACGATCAGCACCGCATCGCCCGGCCGGCGGGGGGCGAAGCGCACCGGAAAGTCCCTGCCGGAAACGGTTTTCACCTGTTCCAGCACTTCCAGCACGGAGAAGCCGCGGCCATAGCCGCAATTGGCGACGATCGAACCACCGCCTGCCCGCATGCGCTGAAGTGCCTTCAGATGCGCATTGGCGAGGTCGCTGACGTGGATATAGTCGCGCACGCAGGTGCCGTCAGGCGTCGGATAGTCGGTGCCGAAGACATCCATGCCGGCGCGCTTGCCGAGGGCCGCCTCGCTCGCCACCTTGATGAGATGCGTGGCTCCTGCCGTCGACTGGCCGGTGCGTCCACGCGGATCTGCGCCGGCGACGTTGAAGTAGCGCAGCGCCGTATAGGTGAAGTCGTGCGCGGCGGCCGTGTCGCGCAGCATGATCTCGGTCATCAGCTTGGACGAACCATAGGGCGATTCCGGTCGCAGCGCCGCGCTTTCCAGCACCGGTTCCGTGCCGTCGGGCGTGCCGTAGACGGCGGCGGTGGAGGAGAAGACGAAATGCGGGATCTTCGCCGTGACGGCCGCGGCGATCAGCGCCCGTGACTTGGCCGTGTTGTTGTCGTAGTAGGAGAGGGGATCGGCAACCGATTCCGGCACGATGATCGACCCGGCAAAATGGATGATCGCGTCGATGCTGTTTTCGGAGAAGATCTGCGCCAGCAGCGCGGCATCGGCGAGGTCGCCCTCGTAGAAGCGCGCCTCGGGCGCCACGGCCCAGCGGAAGCCGGTCGAGAGCCGGTCGAGCACAACGACCTCCTCGCCGGCATCGATGAGCGCCCAGACCATGTGGCTGCCGATGTAACCCGCACCGCCCGTAACCAGAACCGCCATGTTATTCCCCGAATCGACTGAATTGCCGGCATATCACCCTGCCGGCCGGCAAGACGCAACCGCAATTGCGGCGCATTTGCGGGCCGCTCCTGCCCAACACAAGGAAGACCATCATGTCCGATCGCTTCGTCGTACTTTCCGGCTGTTCCGGCGGAGGGAAGTCCACGCTTCTGGAAGAGCTTCGCCGGCGCGGCCACGCCGTTGTCGAGGAGCCCGGCCGCCGTATCGTGCAGGCGGAGCTGACGGGTGGCGGTACTGCCTTGCCCTGGCTGGATCTCGCCGCCTTTGCCAGGCAGGCCATTGCGATGGCGCTCGCCGATCGGGCGGCAATGCAGCACCATTCCGGCTTTGTCTTCTTCGATCGTGGTCTGATCGACGCGGCCGTCGCTCTCGATGCGGAGGGCGGGCAGCCGGCTCTGCCTGCGCTGGCTGCGGCGCATCGCTACAACAGGCAGGTCTTCCTCACGCCGCCCTGGCCGGAAATCTACGCCGCCGATCCGGAGCGCCGGCATGATCTTGCGGCCGCGCTTGCCGAATACGCGCGGTTGGAAAAGGCCTATCCCGCGCTCGGCTACGAGGTTGCGGTCGTGCCGAAAATGCCGGTGGTCGAGCGCGCTGATTTCGTGCTCGGCCGTCTTTGATCGCCGTCAGCGCGCGGCGATGTAGCGGGCAAGCCGGTCGGCCGCCTCCGCGACCTGCACGGGATCGCGCAGGAAACAGGCACGCATGAAGAGTTCGCCGCCCGACCCGAAAGCCGTGCCCGGTGCAAGCCCGACATTGGTGCGGTCGACGATGTCGAGCGCGGCATGGCGCGAATCCGTCACGCCATCGATCTTCAGGAAGGCATAGAGCGCCCCGTCCGGCTTCAGCGTCTCGACGCGGTTGGTGGCGATCAGCGCGTCACAGAAGACGTCGCGGTTCTTCGTGGCCTTGTCGATATTCGCCTGCACGAAGGCATCGCCCTCGTCGAGCGCCACGATGGCGCCCTGCTGCAGGAACTGCGGCACACCCGAGGTGGAATACTGGATGAGGTTTTCCAGCACCTGGCCGATTTCGGGTGGGGCGACGATCCAGCCGACGCGCCAGCCGGTCATCGACCAGTTCTTGGAGAAAGAATTGACGAAGACGACCTTGTCGCCGTCCTCCATCACGTCGAGGAAGGAGGGCGCCCGACCGCCGGCATAGTGGTACAGCGCATAGATCTCGTCGGCCATGATCCAGAGGCCATGGCGCCGTGCGATGGCCAGCAGGCTGGCAAGGTCATCGCGCGTCGCCGTCCAGCCGGTCGGATTGGAGGGTGTGTTGACGAACAGAACGCGGGTCTTCGGGGTGATCGCCGCCTCCACGCGTTCAAGGTCGATCTGCCAGCGCCCGCCGGCAAAGGCGAGCGGAACGGCGATGGGATTGGCGCCCGAAAGCTCGGCTGCCGCGGCGAAATTCGGCCAGGCTGGTGTCAGGTAGACCATGTCGTCGCCCGGCGAGACGAGCGCCTCGATCGCCAGCTTGATCGCCTGCATGCCCGAGCCGACGACATAGAAATGCTCGGCCGGCAACGCCGCACCGAAGCGCCGGGCATAGTAGCGCGAAAGGGCGGCGCGCAACTCCGGAATCCCGCGCTGCCAGGTGTAGAAGGTCTCGCCGCGCAGCAGCGCCTCGGCTGCGGGCCGGGCAATGAAGTCCGGCGTCGGCAGGTCCCCTTCGCCAACCCAGAGCGGGATCAGCCCGTCGCGCCCGCGCGCATAGTTGACCACTTCGACGATCCCGCTTTCCGGGGCGCGGAGCGAGCGCGGGCTGAGGCTTTCGATGAGGGACATGGAAGATCACTCCGGCAGGATTGGAACACGTTTCACGACGATGACGGGCCCAAGACCTAGCCGGTTTCTGCCCGTCATTCACGCCAGTTTCGCTGACATACCCATCGAAATCGGTGATGGAAGAGTGCGGATTTGTGCCGCTGGCTGACGTTCAGGCTCCTGTCAGGCGCACGGCCGATCCTGCTGCCACGATTGGCAGGGAAGGCAGGCATGAAGCGGTTCTTGAAGTGGGTTGCGCTTACCTATGGCGCGGCAGGCGTCGTGCTCGGCATCTATCTCGTGGCGATCCAGCTCACCGGCAATTTCGCCACCGTGGTGCCCGGAGAGGTCTACCGCTCGAACCAGCCCACGCCGGCCGAGATCGCAGCCTATGCCGCGCGCTACAAGATCCGAACCATCGTCAACTTGAGGGGGCGGAACGAGCGGGCGGCCTGGTACAGGGACGAGGTCGCCGCAGCCAAGCGTCTCGGCCTCACCCTCATTGATTTCCCCATGCAGGCCGACCGGCGTCTCGACCCCAAGGCGGCGGACGAACTCGCCACGCTCCTAAAGGACGCGCCCCGCCCGATCCTCATCCATTGCCGTTCGGGCTCCGACCGCACGGGCCTTGCCTCCGTCATCTACCTCGCCCGCATCGCCCGGATCGACGAGGAAACCGCCGAACGCCAGCTCTCCATTCGTTTCGGCCACATCGGCATCCCCTTCCTCTCGCCGACCTACGCGATGGACGAAAGCTGGGAGGAAATGGAAGAAGCGGCGCGCTCGGCCGGCTAGGTCACTGGCTCACAAGTCCGCAGCCATATTCGTAGTGCGCCGAGTTGGATGGATGCCAGGAAGGTGTCGTTGCGTTTGTCGTATCGGGTTGCAACGGCTCGGAAGTGTTTGATCTTGCTGAAGAAGCGTTCGACGCGGTTGCGTCTGCTATAGAGCACAGCGTCAAAGGCCGGAAAACGCCTTTGCGTCGGCATGGGGCGGCTGTTGGCCACCGCGCCGCAGGCAGTGAGAGTATCACGCAATGCGTCGCTGTCGTAGGCGCGATTAGCGAGCAGCGTCTGGCCCGCACCGATCGACCCCTACATGTCAGCCGCCGAGCGCCCGTCATGCGCCTGGCCTTCGGTCAGTTTCACCCGGATCGGACCGACCGGGGACATTGAAGAGCACATGCATCTTGGTGGTCAGCCCACCGCGTGAATGACCCATGCAATGGGATCGCTCCCTTTTCGAGCCGTTCGCCCATGCCGGTGAGCCCGGATCGAAGAACTGCGACCACCTGGATGTCGCCGTCGTAAGCCTTTGAGACAGCTTGTAGAATGTGTGTCCAATGACCCGCTCGCCACCAGCGATTGAAGCGATTCACGCAGGTCGGGTACGCGATCAAAAAAGGTATTCCAAACACGTTGCCAAAAACTAGGTTTGGTGCCTCCCTGGCACTGGTCAGCGAGACAACAACTACGGAAACTCTATCCGGAGGCTAGAAAAGAGGAAATCTGCGAGGTCTTCCCCGGGGTGGACTGGCGAAAATCCAGTCAGCTGCCCGCTATTACGGTTATCGTCGAAAGAAAAAGCCTTACAAGATCACCGGCATTATCTCGCTCGATCAAAGTCGAAGCCGTTGTTATGATATAGGTTAGGCCATGCGCGACTTCGACGAGGAAGCCGGAACGAAAAGATGCTTTCAAACCCGCGGCTACCGCAGCAAATATCCGAATTTTGGAGCTATCAATCGAGGCGTAAAGGCGCTCTGGGGACGCCTCGAAATTCGCGGGGATGAGCAACGCGAATTCTCACTAAGCATTTTACGGCCCCCAGCAAAATGCTTTCCCCGTGTGGCTAAGCGGCTGGTTGGCTAAACTGACAGCATCCCTCGACCCCCAAGGAGCTGAGGGATGCTTTAAAGAGGTTTTCCAGTAGCCTGAATAACCTTTCGAAACGTCAGAGATATCCTTCTGCCGCGATTCACTTTCGTATCGTCCACGACATCTGACTTTCGGGCTGGAATTTCATGCGTCCAGTCATATTGGCTCACCCCCTTCAGCAATATGCCTGAGTGTGGATGGAGCAAAACTGCAAGTGATCTGGAACTGGATCGTTCCCGAAAATTCATCTCGCATTGGGACAAAAGGCTTATCGAAATGATCGTGTCATCGAAACACGGCGCACAATCGACGTGGGCGCTTATGCCTTGACCCGGCAAATACTCATTCGCGATCACTTGATCTGGCAAATCAACGAAATAGCCCCGCGTGACCAATCGTTCTGCAAACGTTTCAAGCCATGGAGGTAGCTTACCTAGATAAGCGTCTGCCAAAACGGCACGCGCTCTATAGTCATAGAGATAGCCAAAATGCAGCACGCGGCGCTTGAGCATATTGCTCCATTCTCCGGCGTCGAGCGGATCTTTGATTGCCTCCTCCTCTCGGGAAAGGAATTCGGGAATGTATGTGGCACCCGGAGGCAGGGTCGCCGCATCTAAGGCGTGATCCATTTGCGGCTAATCCTCTCCTTTAACCGAAACACGTAGGTCACAAATTCGTCGCTCTCGTCGACGGCTCCAACGCCGTCGTCCTTCGTCTTTACATGCGAGTAACCGGCACAGTCCGAAAAGTGGAACGGATACGCTGCTAGCACGCCTGCGCTAAAACTGTGCGAACGCATGACCGTGGCAGGCATGCCGGGCCTTGAAGGAAAAGAGCAATTTTGCGGGGTGTGCTAGACGTGTGCTAGCGTATTTCCAGCACATGCTGGCCCAAAGAGCTTTTCAAAAATTCAATGATTTTAAGGGCTTAATGGTGCCCGGAGGCGGATTTGAACCACCGACACGCGGATTTTCAATCCGCTGCTCTACCAACTGAGCTATCCGGGCATCTGGTTGGATTTCACTTGGAAACCCGTGGGGCGCTTGGTTTCGCCCCGGAAGCGAGCGGGGTTATAGCATCTTGCAAAAATGTGTCCAGCCCTCTCGGGTGTTTTTTGCGGGAAAAATGGCTGGCTTTGCAAGCTGTGGAAAAGATTGTGTTTTCGGTGTGTGACAGGAGCGTCACATATCGTCCTCGTCGGCTTTCGTTTCGTCGTCGGCGACGGGAATGGCGTAGGAGCCGGAGAGCCAGCGGTTGAGATCGACGTCGCGGCAGCGGTTCGAGCAGAAGGGATAGTGCTCGCGCGCCGAAGGGCGCTTGCAGATCGGGCAGGGTACGGCCTTGCGCAAGGGGGCGACGGTGGCCGTCGGTTTTTCGCTCTCGTTCGCCACGTCAGGCGTCCGTCCAGCCGGCATGCACGTCGAAGCCTTCGCCGGAAAGCAGGGCGAGGGTTTCGTACAGCGGCAGGCCGACCACGTTGGTGTAGGAGCCAGCCAGCTTGACGACGAAGCTGCCGGCAATGCCCTGGATTGCGTAGCCGCCTGCCTTGCCGCGCCATTGGCCGGAGGCGAGATAGGCCTCGATGTCGGTGGTCGAGAGCCGCTTGAAGCGGACCTTCGTGTCGATGACCTTCTGGCGCACGGTCCGGTCCGGCGTGACGAGGCACACGCCGGTGAAGACACGGTGGCTGCGGCCGGAGAGCAGGTGCAGGGCGCTGGAGGCCTCGTCTATCATCTCCGTCTTCGGCAGGATGCGCCGGCCGACGGAGACGACCGTATCGGCCGCCAGGATATAGCTGCCGGCAAAGGCGGGATCACCCTTGATGGCAGCGAGCGCCGCCTGTGCCTTGCCCGTGGAGAGCCGGCGCGCCAGCGAGCGGGGATGCTCGGAGCGCTTCGGCGTCTCGTCGATGTCCATGGGCATCAGGCGTGCGGGTTCAATGCCCGCCTGCGCGAGAAGTTCGACGCGGCGCGGCGAGCCGGATGCCAGGATGAGCGTGTCGGTCTGCGCCATGGGATCTCCGGGGTGCGCCGGTTTCAGCTCTCGGGCTGCAGGCCGGGCAGAGGCGCGGCCGCACATCCCGTTGGGAGGAGCTTACTTGAAACGATAGGTGATGCGGCCCTTGGTGAGGTCATAGGGCGTCATCTCGACCAGTACCTTGTCGCCGGCGAGAACGCGGATGCGGTTCTTGCGCATGCGGCCTGCGGTGTGCGCGATGATCTCATGCTCGTTTTCGAGCTTGACGCGGAAGGTGGCGTTCGGGAGCAGTTCCGTCACGACGCCGGGAAATTCGAGGACTTCTTCTTTTGCCATCTTTGAGCGATATTCCTGTACGGTGGATTCGGGGAGGCCGGATGCCCGCCTCGAAAAAGTTGCCGGAAACTACACAATCCCCAGTGCTTTGTGAACACCGAAGCGCCGGCTTTCTGCATTTGCCGGAAACAGGGCAGCTATGCGCCTAGCCGGGGGCCTTCAAACGCTTCTCTATCAGCATCTTCAGGAACTCGCGAACCTCGCGGTAGGAGCTGAGAATCTGCTCGCGGGTGCCGGTCGCCACTGTCGGATCGGGCGTCGGCCAGTACATGACGTCGACGGCCATGGAGCGGGTGAGCTCGAGCGCGGCGTGGTGCGCTTCCGGGGCGAGCGTCACGATGAGGTCGAAATAATCGTCCTCCAGTTCGTCGAGCGAGTGCGGCGCATGGCGGCCGAGCGAGAGGCCCACTTCGCCGAGCACGGCATCGACGAACGGATCGCGTTCGCCGGGACGCACGCCGGCCGAGGCGACATAGGTGCCAGGCAGCACGCTGCGGGCGATCGTCTCGGCCATCGGCGAGCGCACCGCATTCATGCGGCACATGAAGAGTATCGAACGGGGCGTTCGCGACCGGGCTTCCTGTGGTGCCGGGAAGACGCCCTCCATCCACTCACCCGCGCCAGTAGAGAACGCAGACGAGCGTGAAAAGCCGGCGCGCGGTATCGAAGTCGAAGCGGATCTTTCCCGAAAGCCGGTCCATCAGCGTCTGCGAGCCCTCGTTGTGGATACCGCGCCGGCCCATGTCGATCGCCTCGATCTGGCTGGGCGTTGCCGAGCGGATCGCCTGGTAGTAGCTCTCGCAGATCAGGAAATAGTCCTTCACGATGCGCCGGAAGGGCGTCAGCGAGAGGATATGGGTGGCCACGGCCTCGCCCGCTTCGGTGCGGATGGCGAAGACCAGCTTGGAATCGAGCAGCGAGATGTTGAGGCGGTAGGGGCCGCCCGCATGGCCGATCGGCTCGAACGAATTCTCCTCGATAAGGTCGAAGATGGCAACGGCACGCTCATGCTCCACATCCGGCGTGGCGCGGCCGATCGTGTCGTCCAGCACCACGTCGCAGAGGCGGAAGCTGCCCTTTTGGCCCATGCCCTATGTCTCCAGGTTGAGCCGGATGGCGACGGAACGGGCATGCGCGCCGAGCCCTTCGGCCTCGGCAAGCGTGACGGCGGCAGGGCCGAGGGCCCGCAGCTGGTCGGCGCCGAGCCGGAGGATCGAGGTCCGCTTCATGTAGTCGAGCACCGAGAGGCCGGAGGAGAAGCGCGCGGACCGGGCTGTCGGCAGCACATGGTTCGAGCCGCCGACATAGTCGCCGATGACCTCGGGCGTGTGGCGGCCGACGAAGATGGCGCCGGCATTGCGGATTTTGGACATCAGCGCGTCGGGATCGGCGGTGGCGATCTCCAGGTGCTCGGCCGCGATGCGGTTGGCGAGCGGCACGGCCCTGGCAAGGTCCGGCACGAGGATGATGGCGCCGAAATCCCGCCAGCTCGCGGCGGCGGTCTCGGCACGCTCCAGCGTCTTCAACTGCCGCTCGACGGCGGCCTCGACCGCATCGGCAAGCACCATGCTGTCGGTGACGAGGATCGACTGCGCGCCGACATCGTGTTCGGCCTGGGCGAGAAGGTCTGCGGCGAGCCAGTCCGGATCGTTGTCGCCATCGGCAATGACGAGCACTTCGGAGGGACCGGCGATCATGTCGATGCCGACCGTGCCGAAGACCTGGCGCTTGGCGGCTGCGACGAAGGCGTTGCCCGGTCCGGTGATCTTGGCGACAGGGGCGATCGTCTGCGTGCCGTAGGCAAGGGCCGCGACAGCCTGCGCGCCGCCGATGCGATAGATTTCGTCGATGCCGGCGATGCGCGCGGCGGCGAGCACCGCCGGGTTGATCTCGCCGTCCTTCGCCGGCACGACCATGACGAGGCGCGGCACGCCGGCGACCTTGGCCGGTACGGCATTCATCAGCACGGAGCTCGGATAGCTCGCGGTGCCGCCCGGCACATAGAGGCCGACGGCGTCGATTGCCGTCCAGCGAGAGCCAAGGCCGACGCCGATGTCATCCTCGTAGATGTCGTCCTTCGGCCGCTGGCGGGCATGGTGTTTTTCGATACGCTGGGCGGCAAGCTCGAGCGCGGCGATGATCTTCGGATCGACCGCGTCATAGGCCGTCTCGATCTCTTCCAGCGAGACGCGCATGGAGGTGACGGAAAAATCGAGGCCGTCGAATTTCTTCGAATAGTCGGCCAGCGCCGCGTCGCCGCGGGCGCGCACGTCCTCGATGATCGTGCGCACGACGGCATTGACGTCTTCGGAGACCTCGCGCTTGGTGGTCAGGAAGGCAGCGAACCGGCTTTCGAAATCACTGCTCTGGTAGTCAAGTCTGATCGCCAAGTCGTCCGTCCTGTCGTCTTCCGGCCAAAGCGCCGGCAAAAATCCTTCAAACCGCCGGATGGCGGGGCTTCAAGCTGGTTTCCCATGCCCCGCCGGTATCTGCAAGCTGAACTTCGACGCATTCCACATCGAGCGCGATGGAGGCGCTGCCGGAGAGTACGAGTTCCAGCGTGCCGTCCGGGCCTTCGCCCTTCTGGGTGAAATTCACGGCGAGCAGGGAGAAGACGGCGTCCTGGTCCTTGCGGTCGATACCGAGCGAGCGCACGGCGTTGACACGCTTGAAGGCGACGACGGCGCGGCGGCGCTCGAAGGCCTTGCCGCGGCCGGCCGCCTTTTCCCAGACGAAGCGGTTGACGACGACGGAAAAGATGTCGTGGCGGGCGTCATAGGAGAGGCCGTCGGTCTTGAAGACGGCGTCCTGCAGATGGGTGGAAACGACGGAAAGGTCTTCCGTATCGAGAGCGAGCAGTTTCAGGCTGTCCATGGTGCGTCCTTCAGGGGCAATCCGGCGAAGGGGCGGGAAAGCGCCTTCGCAAGCGGCATTGCGGGAAAATGCTTGGGAACGCCGCGGTTTGCAGCATCCCGGTCTTTCCCACGAGATAGGACGGCGCGCGGCAGACTGCAACGCCTGCCGCGCAAGGAAGATCAGTCGCTGACGCGTTCGACGACGGCGCCGCAACGGGTGAGCTTCTCCTCGAGCCGCTCGAAACCGCGGTCGAGGTGGTAGACGCGCGAGACCATGGTCTCGCCTTCGGCGGCAAGGCCGGCGATGACCAGCGAGACCGAGGCGCGCAGGTCCGTTGCCATGACCGGGGCGCCGCGCAGCCGCTCGACGCCTTCGATCTTGGCCGTCTGGCCGGAGAGCGAGATCTTCGCGCCGAGGCGGGCCAGCTCCTGCACATGCATGAAGCGGTTCTCGAAGATCGTCTCGGTGATGTGCGAAATGCCGCTCGACTTGGTCATCAGGCCCATGAACTGTGCCTGCAGATCGGTCGGGAAGCCCGGGAAGGGATCGGTGACCACGTCGACCGGCTTGATGCCACCGCCATTGCGCACGATGCGGATGCCGCTTTCCGTCGAGGTGATCTCGGCGCCGGACCGGCGGATCGCTTCGAGTGCGGTATCGAGCAGCGCAGCATCGGTGCCTTCGAGCGTCACGTCACCGCCCGTCATGGCGACCGCCATGGCATAGGTGCCGGTTTCGATGCGGTCGGGCAGCACGCGGTGGCGCGCGCCGGACAGCTGGGTGACGCCCTCGATGGTGATCGTCGCGGTGCCTGCACCGGATATCTTGGCGCCCATGGCGTTGAGGCACTTGGCGAGGTCCTGCACTTCCGGCTCGCGGGCGGCATTGCCGATGACCGTCGTGCCCTTGGCGAGCGTCGCCGCCATCATCAGGACGTGCGTCGCACCGACGGAGACCTTCGGGAAGGTGTAGCGCGCACCGATAAGACCGCCGTCCGGCGCCGTCGCCTCGATGTAGCCGCCGTCGATCTCGATCTTCGCGCCAAGCGCGGCAAGCGCCTCGATGAAGAGGTCGACCGGGCGCGTGCCGATGGCGCAGCCGCCCGGCAGCGAGACGCGGGCCTTGCCTTCGCGGGCAAGCAGCGGGCCGATGACCCAGAAGGAGGCGCGCATCTTCGAGACGAGCTCGTAGGGCGCCGTGGTGTCGACGATGTTGCGCGAGGTGAAGTGTATCGTGCGCGAATAGCCTTCGCCCTGGCGCTCGCGGCGGCCATTGACGGAAATGTCGGCGCCGTGGTTGCCGAGGATGCGGATGAGCTGCTCGACGTCGGCAAGGTGCGGCACGTTTTCCAACGTCAGCGTGTCGTCGGTGAGAAGCGAGGCGATCATCAGCGGCAGCGCGGCATTCTTGGCGCCGGAAATCGGGATGGTGCCCCGAAGTTCGTTGCCGCCTACAATTCGGATACGATCCATGTGCGATTACGGGCCGGGCCCGCCTTTCTCAAAGAATTTCGGCTTTCGGAGATGGCGGCCTCTTTAGAGCATCGCGATCGAAAAATGAAGACCATGCCGGCCGCCCGCCCTTTTGCGCGCGCCGGTTGGAAAACCACCCCCGTCGTCTTCGGCTGAAGACATGCCCGACTAACCGTCCGATTCGTCTTTTTTTGCGGCAGGATTGCCTCCGGGAAGTCCGGTCGTTTCGTCCGCCGCGCCGGCCCGGCGGGCGCGCGCCTGCTGTTTTCGCCGCTGGAGATTGTCGCGCAACGTCTTGGCCAGCCGCTCCGCGCGAATCTCCGCTTCGGTCCTGATCTTCCCGCTTTTTGTCTCGTCTTTGCCGTTCATCTCCGTCCTCTTATCGAAATCCATCCCGGCAAAAAAGCACCGCCATCACCAGATTTGTTGCAACAATCGCGAAATCGCCGCTTGCACTGCCGGATGACCTATGGCAATAGGCCCTCGCTCACGCGGAACAGACCTTCGTTTCGCCGGATGCTGCTATAGCTCAGGGGTAGAGCACTCCCTTGGTAAGGGAGAGGCCGAGAGTTCAAATCTCTCTAGCAGCACCATTCTTTCTCCTCCCCGTCGTCCCATTTTCCAAAGCGCTCGCCGCCGCCGTCTTCTTGCGCGTGTGTCCCGGTGGTTCGCCGACGACGCGTTTGAAGGCACGGGCGAAGGCCGCTTGGGAGCCGAAGCCGAGGCGGCGGGCGGCGGTGTCGATCGAGAGCTTGTCGCGGCGGAACCATTGCTCGGCAAGGCGCATGCGCAGGGCAAGGACGTAGCGTTGCGGCGTGACGCCCGTCACCTCGACGAAGCGTTTTGCGAAGACCGAGCGGGAGCTGCCCATTTCCCCGGCCATGTCGGCAAGCGTCCAGTTCCTGCCGGGCTCGCGGTGCAATGCGGCGATGACGCGGCCGAGGCGCGGGTCGCGCAGCGCCTCGATCCAACCCGTCGCATCGCCGCAGCCGCACTCCACCCAGCCACGCACGATGGACGCGGCGATCACGTCGGCAAGGCGCGCGAGGATGCCGGCCGAGCCCACACGCTCCTCCCCCATTTCCCGTTCCATGGCATCGAGCAGCGGCATCAGTTCGGGCTGCCGGCCGATCAGCGCGCCGACCGACATGATCGGCGGCATGAGGCCGACCAGCGGGTGCAACGTGTCGAGTTCGAACTCCATGCGGCCGGTGAAGATCAGCGTATCGTTTTCCCGGTCGGCGGTCTTGATACAGGCCTCCACCGCTGCCACATCGGCGCAGAGCGGCTTTCGCGTGTAACTTTCGTAGTCACGGATCTGGACGTGCGATCCGGTGACGATCTCGTGCACTTCGCCGCGCGGCAGAAGCACGGCATCACCGCAGGCGAGTTCGCGCCCGACCTCGCCCGGCGCGCGCAGCAGGACCTTGCCGCGGGCGACGAAATGGAAGCGGGCTTCCGGCCCCGCCGGAAAGCGGATGCCGAAGGGTGGGCTGAGCTGGAGCCGGCCGTAGCTGGCACCGCGCAGGCGCATGCCCATCAGGAGTTCGCTGACGGGATCATGTTTGTTTTTTTGAAGGCCGGACGATTGATCAAGCATTGCGGATAAAATGACATTGTGCGTCTCGCGTTTCAACCCACCTTTTGCAGCACGCACTGCAACAGGAAAGGGATGGCAGATGACGGATGCAACAATCGCAGCGCCGCAAAGCGAAGCGGACGCGCGGCCGGCCTGGGGGGCCGTGATATCAATGACGTTCGGCGTGTTCGGGCTGGTGGGGGCGGAGTTCCTCCCCGCAAGCCTGCTGACGCCGATGGCGGCAGATCTCCGGATTTCCGAGGGCATGGCCGGCCAGGCGGTGACGGCGACGGCGGCGGTCGCACTGGTGACGAGCCTGCTGATCACGGTGGTGACGCGCAGGATCGACCGGCGGCTCGTGCTGCTTGGCCTTTCTGTCCTCCTGATCTTCTCGAACCTCCTGGTGGCGATGGCGTCCAACCTCGCCATGCTGCTGGCTGGGCGGGTGCTGCTCGGCATGGCGCTCGGCGGTTTCTGGACGCTTTCGGCGGCCACCATGATGCGGCTGGTGCCGGAGGCCGTCGTACCGAAGGCCTTGTCGGTCATGTTCCTCGGCGTTTCGGCGGCCACGGTCTTCGCGGCGCCCGTTGGCAGCTATGTCGGTGATATCGTCGGCTGGCGGAATGTCTTTCTGGGCGCTGCCGTACTCGGCGCATTGGCGCTCGTCGTGCAGCTTGCGACGCTGCCTTCGCTTCCGCCGCGCGGCCATTCGCGCTTCGGCACGCTCGTCGAGGTCTTGGCACGGCCGGGCGTCGGCTTCGCAATGTTCGCGATCCTGCTCGTCTTCACCGGTCATTTTGCCTTCTTTACCTATATCAGGCCGTTCCTTGAAACGGTGACCGGTCTCGGTGTCGAGGGTTTCTCGGCTGTTCTCCTCGGCTTCGGCATTGCCACCTTCTTCGGCAACTATCTTGGCGCTGTGCTGCTGGAGCGCTCCATGCGCTTCACGTTGACGATCATGCCCGTCGTGATGGGGGTGCTCGCTCTCTCGCTCTCCACCTTCGGCGGCAGCCTTGCCGGCGATGCGGCCATGGTCGCCCTCTGGGGCCTTGCCTTCGGTGCCGTGCCGGTCGCCTGGTCGACGTGGATCACCCGCGCGGTGCCGGATGAGGCCGAGAGCGCAGGCGGCCTCTTCGTTGCCGCCATCAACTTCGCCATCGCCACCGGCGCCGCCGCAGGCGGAGCCTTGTTCGATGCAAGCGGCGTGACGAGCGTCTTCGTGGCCAGCGGCGCTGTTCTGTTGCTGGCAGCACTCACCATCGTCTCGGCTGTACGCACCCGGCCAGCCTGACAGGACGGGATGGCGGCGGTCTCGCCCGCCATCCCCTTATTTTCGTTTGTGCACGCCTGTCTCTACCCTGTTCCCCGTCATGCTTTTCGGTCTAGAACTCCAGTCGAGGTTTTCGGGAGGAGCGGCGCGTGACGGTGACGGCAGGAGATTTTTCGCAAGGGACTTTTGTCGGGCGCATCTGGCGGCCGGATGTGCAGGGTCCGGCGATCGTGGTGCTGCAGGACGGCAGGCTGCGCGACATTACGTCTTCCGAGATTCCCACCATGCAGGCCCTGCTGGAGAAAGACGATCCGGCCGCTGTTGCCCATGCCGCGCCCGGTGAGAACCTCGGTGCACTCGACGCGGTGCTGGAGAACTCCATCGAGGGTGCCGGCAATTTCTCCCGGCCCCACCTGCTCGCGCCCTGCGACCTCCAGGCGGTCAAGGCCTGCGGGGTCACCTTCGCCCGCTCGATGATCGAGCGTGTGATCGAGGAGAAGGCGGCGGGCAATCCGGCGCTGGCGGAGAAGGTGCGCGGCCGTGTCATCGCCATCATCGGCGACAGCCTGCGCGACCTGAAGGCGGGCTCGGACGCAGCGGCAAGGGTCAAGGCGGCGCTGATCGAGGAGGGCGTCTGGTCGCAATATCTCGAAGTCGGGATCGGGCCGGATGCCGAGGTCTTCACCAAGGCGCCGGTTCTGGCCGCCGTCGGCTGGGGCGCCTCGGTCGGGCTGCACCCGATCTCCAAGTGGAACAATCCGGAGCCGGAAATCGTGCTTGCTGTCGACAGCCGGGGTCGCGTCAAGGGGGCGACGCTCGGCAACGACGTGAACCTGCGTGACGTCGAAGGGCGCTCGGCGCTGCTGCTCGGCAAGGCGAAGGACAACAATGCCTCCGCCGCCATCGGCCCGTTCATCCGCCTCTTCGACGCGACCTATTCGATCGACGACGTGCGCAAGGCCGATCTCGACCTTCTGATCGAGGGCGAGGACGGGTTTGTCCTGAAGGGGCGCAGCACGATGCGCGAGATCAGCCGCGATCCTCTCGATCTCGTCGCCCAGACGATCGGCAAGCACCATCAATACCCCGACGGTTTCCTGCTGTTCATGGGCACGCTTTTCGCGCCCGTCGAGGACCGCGACACGCCTGGCCAGGGGTTTACCCATAAGACCGGCGACCGGGTGACGATCTCCAATGCCGAGCTCGGCGCCCTCACCAACACGGTGCGCCTTTCCACCGAATGCCCGCCTTGGACCTTCGGCATCACGGCGCTGATGCGCAACCTCTCTACCCGTGGGCTCCTGTGAGATGGGCGAAGGCGGCATGGACGAGACGAGCCGCAAGATCCTGCGGCTGCTGCAGAGCGAGCCGGAGCTCACGGTCGCCGAGATCGGCGAGCGCGTCGGCCTCAGCCACACGCCCTGCTGGCGGCGCATCAAGGAGATGGAACGGCAGGGCATCATCCGCGGCCGCATCGTCGCCGTCGATCCGAAGCGTGTCGGATTCGAGGTGTCGGTGTTCTGCTTCGTGCGGCTGAAGCAGCACGACGAGGCGACGCTGCTGGAATTCGAGAAGGCGGTGAAGCACATGCCCGAGGTCGTGCAGTGTTACTCCATGACCGGCGACCACGACTATGTGCTGCGTGTCCTGACGAGCAGCGTGCGCCAGTACGAAGAGATCCTGAAGAAGGCGCTTCTGCGGCTGCCCGGCGTCGGCTTCGTCAATTCCAGCTTCGCGCTCGATGAGCTGAAGAACACGCATCGCGTTCCGATCTGACGGGAAATGAGGATGGCTTTGCGCCGGAGGGCATTCTTTGCGGATGCCGTCCTCAAACCGTGATTCTCCGCCGCGAAAATAAGGACCCGCTCCTCCCAATCCATGGGTAGGCTCCTACATATGGAGGATGGCTTTCATGGAGGAGAGCCATCGAGGAGGAAGTCATGCTCAAGCAGAGCTTTTCTCTCGAGGACAAGTATATGGCGGAGGAGGGAAGGATCTTCCTTTCCGGCACGCAGGCCCTCGTGCGCCTGCCCATCGTTCAGATGCGGCGCGACCGTGCTGCGGGGCTGAACACCGCCGCATTCATCTCGGGTTATCGTGGATCGCCGCTCGGCGGCTACGACCAGCAGCTTGCAAAAGCGAAGAAGCACCTGGCGGCGCATGACATCGTGTTCCGGCCGGGCGTCAACGAAGATCTGGCGGCCACCGCCGTCTGGGGCACGCAGCAGCTCCACCTTTCCCCGGGCGCGCGCTATGATGGCGTCGCCGGTTACTGGTATGGCAAGGGGCCGGGCGTCGATCGCTGTGGCGATGTGCTGAAGCACGCCAATGCCGCCGGCACCGCGAAACATGGCGGCGTGCTCTGTTTTGCCGGCGACGACCATTCGGCAAAGTCGTCCTCCATTCCGCACCAGTCGGACCATGCCTTCATGTCGGCGCTGATCCCGGTGCTCTATCCGTCTTCGATTCATGAATTCATCGAATACGGCCTGCTCGGCACCGCCATGTCGCGCTATTCCGGCTGTTGGGTCGGCATGAAGTTCATCGCCGACACGGTCGAAACGACGGCTTCCGTCGATCTTGCGGGCGAACGCCGCCAGTTCGTCATCCCGGACAATTTCGAGTTGCCGCGGGATGGCCTCAGCCTGCGCTGGCCCGATCCGCCGCTGCCGCAGGACGAGCGCCTCCAGACCTACAAGGGGTATGCCGCCATTGCCTTTGCCCGCGCCAACCGGGTGGACGAGGTGACGCACGACGTGCCGCGCGCCCGCTTCGGTATCATCGCGTCGGGCAAGGCCTATGAGGATGTGCTCCAGGCGCTGAAGGAGCTTTCGCTCGGTCCGGCCGAGATGGCCGAGATCGGCATGCGCATCTACAAGGTCCGCATGCCCTGGCCGCTGGAGCCGGAAGGCGTGCGCGAGTTCTCGCAGGGCCTCGAGGAGGTGCTGGTCGTCGAGGAGCGCCGCGAGATCATCGAGAACCAGATCAAGCAGCAGCTCTTCAACTGGCACCACGGCGAGCGGCTGCGCATCGTCGGCAAGTTCGATCATCAGGACAAGCCGTTCCTGCCGCTGTCGGAGGCACTGTCCGTCGGCATGGTGGCGCGGGCGATCGCCGCCCGCCTCCTGCAGTTCGACTTCGACGCCGGCCTGAAGACGGTCATTTCCAATGAACTCGCCTATCTCCTGGAGCGCGAGAAGATCCGCAAGGCGCACATGGCGCCGGTCGAGCGCGTGCCCTATTTCTGCTCCGGCTGTCCGCACAACACCTCGACGAAGGTGCCGGAGGGGAGCCGGGCGACGGCCGGCATCGGTTGCCACTACATGGTGCAGTGGATGGACCGCGATACCACGACCTTCACCCATATGGGTGCCGAGGGCGTGCCGTGGTCGGGCATCGCGCCCTTCAGCGATGAGAAGCATATCTTCGTCAATCTCGGTGACGGCACCTATTATCATTCCGGCATCCTGGCGATCCGCCAGTCCGTCGCCGCCAGCGTCAACATCACCTACAAGCTGCTCTACAACGATGCGGTGGCCATGACCGGCGGCCAGCCTGTCGATGGCCCCCTCAGCCCCGAAGTGATGACACGGCAGCTGCATGACGAGGGTGTGGCGCCAATCTACCTCGTTTCCGATCATCCGGACGCCTATTCGCCGGCGATGCTTGCGCCCGGCGTCATCGTGCGGCATCGCGACGAGATGGACCGGGTGATGCGCGATATCCGCGAGGCGCTCGGCTGCTCCGCCATCGTCTATGTGCAGACCTGCGCGGCGGAGAAGCGTCGCCGCCGCTCCCGCGGCCTGATGGAAGACCCGCCTGTTCGCCTGCTGATCAATCCCGCCGTCTGCGAAGGCTGCGGTGACTGTTCCACGCAGTCGAACTGCGTCTCCGTCGAACCGCTCGACACAGCGTTCGGCCGTAAGCGCAGGATCAACCAGTCGGCCTGCAACAAGGATTACTCCTGCCTCAAGGGCTTCTGCCCGTCCTTCGTGACGGTGGAAGGCGGCCGGCTGCGCAAGGCCGCGCGCGCCAATCCCGACATGTCGGGCGTTGTCGAGCCCGACATCGTTGCGATCGGCGACCGTTCCTACAACATCGCCATTGCTGGCATCGGCGGTACCGGCATCCTGACGATCAGCGCCATCCTCGGTATGGCCGCCCATCTCGACGGCAAGTCGCCGATGATCCTCGACATGGCCGGACTTGCCCAGAAGGGCGGCGCCGTGATGAGCCACCTGCGCATCGGCCTGGCCGACGAGGACGTCTCCTCGCCGCGCATCGTCACGGGCGGTGCGGATCTCCTCCTCGCTACCGACGACGTTGTGGCCGCCTCGAAGGATGCCGCGACGCTGTGCGACCAGCACCGCACGACCGGCGTCGTCAACACCAAGCTGACGCCGGTCGCCGATTTCGTGCGCCAGCGCGACTTCGATTTCCGCCGCCGCGATGTCGAGGGCACGGTGCGCACCGCACTGCGCGATCCCTCCCATCTTCTCGATTTCACGACGATCGCCGAGAAGGTGGCCGGCAATGCCATGGCGACGAACATCCTGATGACCGGCTTCGCCTGGCAGAAAGGCCTCATCCCGCTGACGCGCCAGTCGATCGAGCAGGCGATCGTGCTGAACGGCGTTGCCGTCGACGCCACGCTCGCCGCCTTCGGCTGGGGCCGGTTGATCGCCGCCGAACCGGCCCGCGCCGAACGCCTGCTGCATACCGGCAAGCCGGTCGCGACGCTGGAGACCATGGCGCCGGACGAACTGGTCGCTCATCGCGTGAAACACCTGACGGCCTACCAGAACGCCGCTCTTGCCGATCGTTACAAGGCGCTGGTCGAGCGTGTGCGCGAGGCGGAACGGGCCCTCGGGCCGGACGACCGGCTTGTCCGCGCCGTCGCGCATGTCTATGCCCAGCTGCTCGCCTACAAGGACGAATACGAGGTGGCGCGACTCTTCACCGATCCTGCCTTCAAGGCCGGGTTGGCGGAGCAGTTCGAGGGCAAATACAGCATCGCCTTCAACCTCGCACCGCCCTTCCTGAAAGGCGAGGATGCGAACGGCCGTCCGCGGAAACGCCGCTTTGGCCGCTGGATGCTGCCGGCCTTCGGCCTGCTCGCCGGCCTGAAGGGCCTGCGCGGCACCGCCTTCGACCCGTTCGGCCGCACGGCGGAGCGGCGCATGGAGCGCCAGCTCATCGCCGACTACGTGGCACTGGTCGAGCACGTGTTGCACAATCTTCGCCGCGAGAATCTCGATGCCGCCGTTGCGCTCATGTCGCTTTACGGCGAAATTCGTGGTTACGGCCCGGTGAAAGAGGCGGCGGTGAAGCGGGTGCGGGCGCGCGAGGCGGAGATGCGCCTGGTCTTCGACATGGCAGGACAAGACAGAGCGGCCGCCTGAGGCCGCGATGGAGCCGGTCGTTCGGTTCCGCGATTTGAGGAAGCAGGCGGATGCCGGGGCATCCGGCCGGGGAGGACGGACATGTATGATGCTGCAATGAGCTTCGGGCTTGGTGAGGAAATCGACGCGCTGAGAGAGAGCGTGCGGCGTTTTGCGGGCGACCGTATCGCCCCGCAGGCGGCGGAAATCGACCGCAGCAACACCTTTCCCATGCCGCTCTGGCGTGAGCTGGGTGACCTTGGCCTGCTCGGCATCACCGCGCCGGAAAGTTTTGGCGGATCCGGCATGGGCTATCTTGCCCATTGTGTGGCGATGGAGGAGATCAGCCGCGCCTCGGCCTCGGTGGGCCTCAGCTATGGCGCCCACTCCAACCTCTGCGTCAACCAGATCGTGCGCAATGCCAGCGCCGCGCAGCGGGAAAAATACCTGCCGAAGCTGATTTCCGGCGAACATATCGGCGCGCTCGCCATGTCGGAGCCGGGGGCCGGCTCCGACGTCGTCTCGATGAAGCTGCGTGCCGAAAAGCGCGGCGACCGTTACGTTCTGAACGGCAACAAGATGTGGATCACCAACGGGCCGGATGCGGACGTGCTGGTCGTCTATGCCAAGACGGACCCGGAAGCCGGCTCGCGCGGCATCACCGCCTTCCTCGTCGAAAAGGGGTTCAAGGGCTTCTCGACGGCGCAGAAGCTCGACAAGCTCGGCATGCGCGGTTCCAACACCTGCGAACTCGTCTTTACCGATTGCGAGGTGCCGGAGGAGAACGTGATGGGCACCGTCGGGCGCGGCGTCAACGTGCTGATGTCCGGCCTCGATTACGAGCGCGTCGTGCTCTCTGGCGGCCCGCTCGGCATCATGGCCGCCTGCCTCGATGTCGTCATCCCCTATCTTCACGAGCGCAAGCAGTTCGATCGGCCGATCGGCGAATTCCAGCTGATGCAGGGCAAGGTGGCGGACATGTATGTCGCCTTCAACGCCGCGCGGGCCTATGTCTATGCCGTGGCCGCTGCCTGCGACCGGGGCGAGACGACGCGCAAGGACGCCGCCGGCTGCATCCTGCTTTCCGCCGAGAACGCCACGAAGCTGGCCCTCGAAGCCATCCAGGCCCTGGGCGGCAACGGCTACATCAACGATTATCCGACGGGCCGCCTGCTGCGCGATGCGAAGCTCTACGAGATCGGCGCCGGCACTTCGGAAATCCGCCGCATGCTCATCGGCCGCGAAATCTTCCAGGAGACGCTGTGATGCCGGCCATCCCTTCGGCCGTGAACACCCGCAGCGAGACCTTTGCGGCGAACCGCAAGGCCATGCTCGAGGCGCTCGCCCTGGTGGAGGAGGCAGCCGGCCTTGCCATGGATGGCGGCGGGGCGAAGGCGCGCGAGCGCCATGTTTCCCGCGGCAAGCTCCTGCCGCGCGACCGTGTCGCGCAATTGCTCGACCCCGGCTCTCCCTTCCTCGAAATCGGCCTCACGGCCGGACATGGCCTCTATGACGGCGCCTCGCCATCCGGCGGTATGATATCGGGCATCGGCCGCGTCTCCGGCCGCGAATGCATGATCGTCTGCAACGATGCGACGGTGAAGGGCGGCACCTATTATCCCATCACGGTGAAAAAACATCTGCGCGCGCAGGAGATCGCCGCGGAGAACCGGCTGCCCTGCATCTATCTCGTCGACTCGGGCGGCGCCAACCTGCCGAACCAGGACGAGGTCTTCCCCGATCGCGATCATTTCGGCCGCATCTTCTACAATCAGGCGCAGATGTCGGCCGCCGGTATCCCGCAGGTCGCCGTCGTCATGGGCAGCTGCACGGCCGGCGGCGCCTATGTGCCGGCCATGAGCGACGAGACCGTCATCGTCGAGAATCAGGGCACGATCTTCCTTGCCGGCCCGCCCCTGGTGAAGGCCGCGACGGGCGAGGTGGTGACGGCCGAGGATCTCGGCGGCGGCGACGTGCACACCCGTCTTTCCGGCGTCGCCGACCACCTCGCGCGTGACGACCGCCATGCGCTTGCCATCGCCCGCCAGATCGCCGCCAATCTCAACACGCACAAGCCGCCGCTCGCGAAATCCGGCGAAGGCGACGCACCGCTTTACGACCCGGAAGAGTTGCTCGGCATTGTGCCGGCCGACACGCGCACGCCCTACGATGTGCGCGAGGTGATCGCCCGCGTGGTGGACGGTTCCCGCTTCGACGAGTTCAAGGCACGCTTCGGCACCACGCTCGTCTGCGGCTTTGCCGCGCTGCATGGTCTTCCGGTCGGCATCATCGCCAACAATGGCGTGCTCTTCTCCGAGGCCGCCCTCAAGGGCGCGCATTTCATCGAACTCTGCGCCCAGCGCGGCATTCCGCTGCTTTTCCTGCAGAACATCACCGGTTTCATGGTCGGCCGCAAATACGAGGCCGAGGGCATCGCCAAACATGGCGCCAAGCTTGTCACCGCCGTGGCGACGGCGAAGGTGCCGAAGATCACCGTCCTGATCGGCGGTTCTTACGGCGCGGGCAATTACGGCATGTGCGGCCGGGCCTATTCGCCGCGGTTCCTCTGGACCTGGCCGAACAGCCGCATCGCCGTCATGGGCGGCGAGCAGGCGGCGGGAGTGCTCGCAACCGTCCGGCGCGAGGGCATCGAGCGCACGGGCGGCAGCTGGAGCACCGAGGAGGAGGCCGCCTTCAAGCAGCCGACCATCGACATGTTCGCCCGGCAGAGCCATCCGCTCTATGCCTCGGCACGGCTTTGGGACGACGGCATCGTCGATCCGCGCAAGACGCGCGACGTGCTGGCGCTCTCGCTCTCGGCGGCGCTCAATGCGCCGGTCGAGCCCACTCGTTTCGGCGTCTTCAGGATGTAGAGGAGGCAATGCCATGAACCGCGAAACCATCAATGCCAAGAACGCACCCGCCCCGCGCGGCGGCTATTCGCAGGCCGTGAAGATCGAGGATTTCAAGACGCTGCTGTTCATCAGCGGCCAGATCCCCGTGTCGGACGACGACAAGTTGCCGGAAACCTTCGAGGAACAGGCCCGCCTCGTCTGGCGCAACATCGACGCGCAGCTGAAGGCGGCGGGCATGTCCAAGGCCGACCTCGTCAAGGTGACGACGTTCCTCTCCGACCGGCACCACGCGACCGCCAACCGCGAGATCCGCAGCGACTATCTCGGCGCCATCGCCCCGGCGATGAGCGTCGTGGTCTGTGCCATCTTCGACGAGAAGTGGATGCTCGAGGTCGAGGCCATTGCCGCACGATAACGCGCGGGACCCCGGTCCCGCGTCTCCCTATCCGTTTGCCGGAGGCAGGATGTTCAGAAAGATCCTCATCGCCAACCGCGGCGAAATCGCCTGCCGCGTCATCGGCACCGCCCGCCGCATGGGCGTTGCGACGGTCGCTGTCTACTCCGACGCGGATCGCCAGGCCCTGCATGCTGCGATGGCCGACGAGGCCATCCGCATCGGCCCGGCAGAGGCGGCCGGCAGCTACCTGAACAGTGCGGCCATTATTGCGGCCGCGAAGGCGAGCGGTGCCGAAGCGGTGCATCCCGGCTACGGCTTCCTCTCGGAGAACCCCGATTTCGTCGAGGCGGTGGAGGCGGCGGGCCTCGTCTTCATCGGCCCTTCGGCGAGCGCGATCCGCGCCATGGGGTTGAAGGACGCCGCAAAGGCGCTGATGGAAAAGGCCGGCGTGCCGGTCGTGCCGGGCTATCATGGTGAACGGCAGGAGGCCGATTTCCTTGCCGGCGAGGCGGAGGCGATCGGCTATCCGGTGCTGATCAAGGCCCGCGCCGGCGGCGGAGGCAAGGGCATGCGGCGGGTGGAGCGGCCCGCCGATTTTACCGCCGCGCTCGAAAGCGCCCGGCGCGAGGCGGAAAGCGCATTCGGCGACGGCCGCGTGCTGGTCGAAAAATACATGGCCAAACCCCGTCATATCGAGGTGCAGGTCTTCGGCGACGGGCACGGCAATGTCGTGCATCTCTTCGAGCGCGATTGCTCGCTCCAGCGCCGCCACCAGAAGGTCATCGAGGAAGCGCCGGCACCCGGTATGACGGCGGAGATGCGGGTCGTGATGGGGGAGGCCGCGGTGCGTGCGGCCGCGGCTATCGGCTATAGCGGCGCCGGCACCGTCGAGTTCATCGCGGACGTTTCCGAAGGCCTGCGGCAGGATCGCTTCTACTTCATGGAAATGAACACGCGCCTGCAGGTCGAGCACCCGGTGACGGAGGCGATCACCGGTCTCGATCTCGTCGAATGGCAGCTTCGCGTCGCCGCAGGCGAACCCCTGCCGAGGCGGCAGGACGAGCTTGTCATCGACGGCTGGGCCTTCGAGGCCCGGCTCTACGCGGAAAACCCGGCGCGCGACTTCCTGCCGGCGACCGGCCGCCTTACGGTCTTCGACCTGCCGGGTGAAGCGCGCATCGATTCCGGCGTGCGCGTCGGGGATATCATCACCCCATACTACGATCCGATGATCGCCAAGGTGATCACCCATGGTCGCAACCGCAGGGAGGCGCTGGCGCGGCTGGAAGCGGCGCTCGAAGCCTGCCGCGTCGGCGGGCTGACGACCAATGCCGGTTTTCTCGCCCGTCTCTGCCGCCTGCCGGCCTTTGCTGCGGGCGATGTCGATACGGGCCTGATCGGTCGGGCAGGCGAGGGGTTGCTGGCCGATCCCGAAGCAGCCGAGGAGGTTTTTTCGCTTGCCGCCCTCTCGGCGCTCGGTTTTCTTGACGCACCGGCCGACCCTGATCCATGGAGCCAGGTCCGCGGTTTCCGGCTGTGGAGCGAGGCGACCCGGAGCGTCTTTCTCGACCATGGCGGTGCGGAGCATGCGCTGCGGATCACCTTCCGCGGCGGCAACCGTTTCCGCGTCGAGCACGCTGGCATTGCTACCGAGATCGGCCTGCTGGCGAGCGACGGCCGGTCCGTGCGCGCGGATGTCGATGGCCGCATCCTGTCTGCTACCGTTCATCGCGAGGGTGCCGATACCATCGTCTTCCTCGGCGGTCATGCCCATGCCTTTTCGCTTGCCGAGGAGGCTGGCCACCAGGGCGAGGCAGCGGCGGGTGGTGACCGGCTCTCTGCCCCCATGCCGGGGCTCGTGCGCATCGTTTCCGTCGCGCCGGGCGCGCGTGTCACCCGCGGCGATGCGCTGGTGACCATGGAGGCGATGAAGATGGAGCTGGTGCTGGCAGCCCCACGTGACGGGGTAGTGGCCGTGGTGCCCGTCGCCGTTGGCGATCAGGTGGCCGAAGGCGCCTTGCTTTTGGCGCTGGAGCCGGAGGAGGCAACATGAGTCGCCGCATCGAAATCGTCGAGATGGCCGCCCGCGACGGCCTGCAGAACGAGAAGGCGATCATCCCCGCCGCGGACAAGATTGCGCTGATCGATCGCCTCTCGGATTGCGGATTCCGCCGCATCGAGGTGACGAGCTTCGTCAGCCCGAAATGGGTGCCGCAGCTTGCCGACGGAGCCGAGGTGATGGCCGGTATCGCGCGCCGGCCAGGTGTTTCCTATGCGGCGCTGGTGCCCAACATGAAGGGTTACGAGGCGGCGAAAGCCGCCGGTGTCGATGAGGTCGCCGTCTTCCTCTCCGCCTCCGAAGGCTTTTCGCAGGCCAACCTCAACTGCTCGATCGCCGAGAGCATCGAGCGGGCCCGGCCGGTCGCGCAAGCGGCGAAAGCGGATGGCATTCCGCTGCGCGGCTATGTCAGCTGCGTCGTGCAATGCCCCTATGACGGCCCGGTGGCTCCCGCCGCCGCGGCATGGGTGGTCGGGCAGTTGCTGGCTCTTGGTTGCCACGAGGTGAGCCTTGGCGACACGATCGGCCGCGCCCGGCCGGAAGAGGTCGCGGCCATGCTGGATGTCGTGCTGACGATTGCCGCGCCGGAAAGGCTCGCCGGCCATTTTCACGATACGGGCGGGATGGCGCTCGACAATATCCGCGTCGCGCTGGATCATGGACTTGCCGTCTTCGATGCCTCGGTCGGTGGGCTCGGCGGCTGCCCCTATGCGCCGGGTGCGCGCGGCAATGTGGATACGCTTGCCGTCGCCGACATGCTAGCGGCGGCGGGGTTCGAGACGGGCCTCGACCGGGAGAAGCTGGCGCTGGCCGCCGTTTTCGCGCGCCGGATCTCCGGCAAGGGCGCCTAGCATTTTGCGCCCTTGCGGGGCGAGGAGGTGAAGCCATGAATTTCGAGACGATTTCCGTATCCGTCGACCGGCGCGGCGTGGCTATGCTCACGCTGCGCCGCCATGCGCAGCACAATGCGCTGTCCGGCCCGATGATCCGTGAACTGACGGGGGTCGCCGGCCTTCTCGGCGAGGACAGGGCCGTGCGCCTCGTCGTGCTCACCGGCGAGGGCGAAAGCTTCTGTGCCGGCGGTGATCTCAACTGGATGAAGGAGCAGATCGCGGCCACGCGCGAGGTGCGCATCGTGGAGGCACGCCGGCTTGCGGTGATGCTGAAGGCGCTGCGCGACCTGTCCAAGCCGCTCGTTGCCCGGGTCAACGGCCAGGCCTATGGCGGAGGCGTCGGGCTCGTCAGCGTCTGCGATGCGGCGATCGCGGTGGAAGGTGCGCGCTTCGGCCTGACGGAAACCCGCCTCGGCCTCATCCCGGCGACGATCAGCCCCTATGTCGCCGCCCGTATCGGCCCCGCCGCCTTCCTGCGCTTCGCTACGTCCGCTCGCCTGTTCGATGCGCCGACCGCACGCGATATCGGCCTCCTCAGCGCCGTCGTTCCGGCCGAGGCACTGGACGCGGCGGTCGAGGCCGAGATCGCCCCCTATTTCGCGGCCTCGCCGGAGGCGGTCGCGGCGGCGAAGGCGCTTGCCCACGCGCTTGCCCCGCCGATCGACGACAAGGTCATCGACATGACCCTGACGCGCCTGGCCGACACCTGGGAGACGCCGGAAGCGGCGGAGGGGGTCACGGCGTTTCTGGAAAAGCGCAAGCCGGGATGGGTGCTGACGGATACGGCAAAGTAGCGTCCCGGTGACGTCGCGGCTCTGGCGTTACCCCTGACGCTAGCCCTCTCCCCGCATGCGGGGGACGCGCCCTGCCAATGGGTAATGGTTGGGGAAATCGGTGCGGCATATCTCCTTCGCCCCGCTTGTGGGGAGAAGGTGCCGGCAGGCGGATGAGGGGCAACCCCCGCTACTCGATGAACACCCTGACGCTGGCTGCCCGCCCGGCGGCGTCGATGACGGTCAGCGTCGAGAAACCAGCCCCCTCCGGCATCCACTGCGTCGTGCGCCGGCGCGCGGCATCGGGCAGGACCTTGCCGTTGGCAAGCCAGCGGAAGGGCGCCCGTCCGCCCTGGAGTTTCAGCACGAGCGGTGAGATGTCTTTGCCGGCTGTCGCGCCGAGTTCCACATGGGCGCCTTCCGGCGGATAGACGATTTCCGGTGCCGGTTCGCGTGCGGTCGTGGCCACAAGGCCGCTTGCCGTGGTCGAGAAGCGGCGAAGGCTTGCGGGAAGCTCGGATTGCGCAATGCGCACCGCGCCGGCTGGTGCGCGCGGCAGTGCGGTGATGGCGAGGCCGGACCGGGCGAAGGCTTCGAACAGGATGGGCGCGGCGGCGCCGTAGCCGGTGAGGCCCGGCACCGCGCCGTTGTCGGCCCGGCCAACCCAGACGCCCAGCACATGGCGGCCATCATACCCGACGGACCAGGCATCGCGATAGCCGTAGCTCGTGCCGGTCTTGTAGGCGATGCCGAGGCGGCGGCTGCCGGTGGGCGGCGTGACGCCGGAAAGCACATCCGAGACATGCCAGACGGCGACGGGGTCGAGCAGCGGATCGCCCGTTATCACCGCCGCGTCGCGCACGATGCCATCGCCAAGGCGCACCGGCAGGCCGCGATTGGCAAGCGCCGCGTAGAGCTGGGTGAGGTCGCGCAGCGTGACACCGACGCCGCCAAGGCCGATGGCAAGGCCGGGCGTTTCGCCCGGCGGCAGCTCGGGATGCACCTCCGCGCGGCGGAAGCGCACCATCAGCCGCGTCGGACCGACCGCCTCCAGCAGGCGCACGGCGGGCACGTTCAGCGACAGCTGCAGTGCCTTGCGCACGCTGACGTCCCCCTGATAGGTCATGTCGAAATTGCGCGGACGATAGCCGGAGAAGTCGGCAGGCCGATCCTCGACGATGGTTTCCTGCGCGACGAGGCCTTCCTCGAAGGCAAGGCCGTAGATGAAGGGTTTCAGCGCCGAGCCGGGCGAGCGGCGGATGCGCGTCATGTCGATCCAGCCGGCACGGCTGCCGTCGAAGTAGTCCGCCGAGCCGACCTCGCCGAGGATCTCGCCGGTGCGGGCATCGGCCATTACCATGGCGATCGAGACCTTTGGGCCGAGCCGCTCGGCCGCCTCGCGCGCCACCGTCTCCAGCCCGTCCTGCACGGTGCGGTCGAGCGTCGTCCTGTGTTCGGTGGCCTTGGCATCCTTGCGCAGCGCAAGCTCCGAAAGGTGCGCGGCATAGGCGGGAAGCTGGCGGCGGCGGTCGGGCACCGCTTCCGCACTGGCGCGCTCCGCCTCGCCCTCGCCGATGATCTCGGAAACGGCCATGCGGGCGAGCACGCGCTCGCGCGCCTTCTCCGCCACGGCGCGGTGCCGGTCCGGCCGGCGCTTTTCGGGAAGCTGCGGCAGGGCGACGAGAAGGGCGGCTTGGGCGACGGAAAGACGCTTCGGCTCCTTGCCGAACCAGGCGAGGCTGGCCGCGCGTACACCCTCCAGATTGCCGCCATAAGGAGCGAGCGTCAGGTAGAGGTCGAGGATCTCGGCCTTGGAGAGGCGCCGTTCGAGCTGGACCGCGCGGGCCATCTGGCGCAGCTTGGCTAGCATCGAGCGGTTCTCGCGCGGCTCGATCAGCCGGGCGACCTGCATGGAAAGCGTGGAGGCGCCGGAGACGATGCGGCCATTCGTGACGAACTGCCCGGCCGCACGCAGCAGCGCCAGCGGGTCGATACCCGCATGCTCGTGAAAACGCCGGTCCTCATAGGCCACAAGCATGCGCAGAAACTGCGGATCGACATCGGCAGCCGTGGTCTTCAGCCGCCAGAGCCCGTCCGGCGTCGCGAAGGCCCGCAGCAGGCGGCCGTCGCGGTCGAGCACTTCCTTTGAAACGGTGTCCGCCACGGTGACCGGCGGCGGATAGGCGCGATCGGCATAGTCGAGCCCGGCGGCGAGGGCGGCGATGAACGCCGCCCCGCCGAGGGAGCCTATCAGGAGCTTGCGCCAGAGCGCCATTGGCCTGTCCTCTCGCTCAGCCCCTTACTCGGCCTTGACGACCTGCATGCGGCCGGTCGCCGTGCGGGCGGAGTATTGCGGACGGTACATGTCCTCCACCTGTGCGGCCGGGTGGTCGTAGGTGCCCGGTGTCACGGCGCGCACGACGTAGGCGAGCGTCACCTCGCGATTGTCGCCTGCGCTGCGGTTGAAGGCTGCGACGAAGCGGTCGTAGCGGAACTCCGTATGGGCAGGCTCGATCTCGCCGATCCAGTCGAAATTCGCCAGCTTCGCGCTGTCGACGAGGCTCGGATTGTCGATCTCGAAGCCGGCGGGCAGGAGGTCGGTTATGATGATGCGCGACGGCCAGTCATTGTGCTCCGTCACTTTCAGCACCACGACGTAGCGCTCGTTCTGCGTTGCCTCGGAGACGTTCGCCTCCTCGCCGTCCAGCGTGTAGTAGCTGCGCTCGATGGCAAAGCCGTCGCCGCCGGCCGGCAGCGGGTCGGCCGGGGCTGCCACCGTCGTCAGCATGGCCGAGACCGGCTCGCCGGTACGGTTGGCAACCGTCAGCGGGTTCTCCATCAGCGCCTTGCCCGTCATCTGCGCGGCGTAGCCGCCGGAATGCGCGGCGCCGTTGATCTCGAGCTCCAGGCCCTTGTCGGCATCCTTCACGGAACGGGCGGCCAGCAGCATCCAGGTCTGTTCCTGCGTGCTGGTCCAGCGCTTGTCTTCCCACTGCTTGGCGACGAGCTTCGTCAGGTCCGGAATGATGGTCGGAACCGGGCGGGCTTCGGCGGCAAGCGCCAGAATGGCGGCCCCGTCACGCAGCGACGAACCGTAGTCGGTACGCGAGAGGCTGGCATTCAGCACGCTGTCGCGCGACAGGCCGAGTGCATTGGAGAAGATCGTCATCGAGCGTTGCGCATCGCCGTAGAGCCCGAGCGCGGCGGCAAGGTGCGCGCGGGAGAGCGGCGAGGAGAACTCCGAGAGCTTCGTGTCGGCATAGTAGCGCAGGTCGCTGATCGCGGCCTTGCGGTTGCGGGCGAGCACATAGAGCGCATAGGCGATCTCGTTGCCCTGGCTGGAGACGTTGACGTCGTAGGAGATGGCGTTCTGCAGGTTGGAAAGCGCCTGCAGCATGGCCTGTTCCGGCACGTCGAACTTCTGCTCGCGGGCCCGCGTCAGGAAGTCCGTGACGAAGGCGTCGAGCCACAGGTCGCCGTAGCTCGGTCCCCAGAGGCCGAAGCTGCCGGAGGAGGACTGGTTGGCCAGCACGCGATAGATCGCGTCCTGCACGCGCTTCTGCGTTTCCGTGTCCTCGGCAAGGCCGGACTGTTTGGAGAGCTCGCTGAGATAGAGCAGCGGCAACGCACGGCTGGTCGTCTGCTCCGTGCAGCCATAGGGATAGCGGTCGAGGGCCATCAAGAGTGCCGGGATGTCGAAGGCGGCGGCGCGCGAAACGCTGAGGCTGACGGAGGCGCCGGCAAGCTGGCTGTCGGCCAGGAGTTGGTCGTCGATCGTCAGGCTGCCATTGGCGGCGATCTCGATCGGCCGGCGCGTGGTGATCGGCATGGCGGCCGGGCGCACCGGCACGTTGAGCGCCTGCTCCAGCGACATGCCGGAACCGTTCGAGAGCTTGACCGTCACGACGCCGTCGCCGGCCTCGCCGCCGATCAACGGCAGGGTGAGCGCCGTCTTGCCGCCTGGCTCGAGCCGCAGCGTCTGGCCCGCACCGGTCTGCTCGACCATAACGGAGGCGTTGTGGGTGACTTCGACCATGTAGTCACCGGCCGGGGCATCGGTGTTGGTGATGTCGAGCCTCAGGTCGGCGCGGTCCCCGGGAGCGAGGAATTTCGGCAGGCTCGCGGTCACCACGACCGGATCGCGGATGACGACGTCCTTCGACGCGCTGCCGACGCCGGTCTTCGTCCAGCCGACGGCCATGATGCGGGCCGTTCCGTTGAATTGCGGAATGTCGAAGCCGACCTTGGCCTTGCCTTCCGCATCGAGCTTCACAGGGCCGGCGAAGAAGGCAACGAGCTTTTCGGTCGGTGGATTGCCGGAAAGCGCCCCTTCGCCGCCGTCGCCGCCGGTGCGCAGCCGCCCGGTGGCGCCGAGCGAGCCGTCGATCAGCCGGCCGTAGAGGTCGCGAATCTCCATGCCGAGCCGACGCTGGCCGAAATACCAGCCGGCCGGATCGGGCGCTTCGTAGCGGGTGAGGTTGAGGATGCCGACATCGACGGCGGCGACCGTGATATAGGCCTCCTCGTTGGCGCCTGCGCCGGCGAGGGTAAGCGCGATATCGAGCGGCTGGCGCGGCAGCGTCTTTTCCGGAACGTCGAGTGCGACATTCAGCTTGCGGTCGGCCGGATCGACCTTCAGCCAGGTGATGCCGATGGCGCGCATCGGCATGCGGCTTTCCTGGTCCGTCCCCGGACGGAAGAGCGTCGCAGTGACGTAGGAACCGGGACCCCATTCCCTGGTAATCGGTATTTCCACCTCGCCGCCCTCGGCGCCGATGGCGGCGGTCTGGGTGGCGATCAGGCTTTCGGCGCCGATGGTGATCAGCACCTGGCCGGCATGGCGCGACGAGATCTTCAGTTTGGCCGTGTCGCCGACCGCATAGTTTTCCTTGTCGAGCGAGATTTCGAGCGCGTCGGGCGTTTCCGTCGAGGTTGCGGCGACATACCAGCCGGCGTCGAACTCGATGCTGGTCGCCGGGCCTTCGGGCTCCGCGCTTTCCACTTCCAGGCGATAGCGGCCCCAGGTGACAGGCACCGATATGCGCCCGCCATCCTTACCGGCATCGACCGTGCCGTCGGCGATCTGCTTGGTCGAAAGCACCGGCTCGTAACGCCACGAGCTGCCGTCGCGATACCATTGGTAGTTCCGCTCGACGGCGAGCAGCTTCCAGGGCATGCCCTGCATCGCCTGCCGAGAGCCATCCGGCGCCACAGCGACGACGGTGAAGTTGGCAACGCTGTTTTCCGCAAGTCCATCGGAAAATTCCGGCTTTACGCCGATCATCGCACCGGCCGCCTTGACCGGGAGGGTCAGGTTGCGCTCGACGGCGCGGCCGCCCTCTTCCATCATGCGCAGCGTGACCAGCGCTTCGAGGCGCTGAGTGGTCGAGGGAAGGTCGGCGATGTTCACCTCGAAGGTCGTCTTGCCGTCGTCGTCGAGAACGTCGAGGCCTTCGAGCGGCGTGGTGCTTTCCTCAAGGGCCTCCTCGTCGGCAAGACCGAAGACGTAGCCGGGGAAGGCGGCGTCCTGGCGGGTCGGTTTCAGGGCGACGTCGCCCTCGATTTCAAGGCCCGCGCCCGGCGCGCCGTAGAGGTAGCGGCCTTCGACGGAGACCTCCGCGGGAACGCCGGTCTCGATGGCCTTCGTTTCGCTCGCCATGTCGAATTCGATGCGGTCGGGCACGAAATCGTCGACGAGAAACTGCTTTTCGCCGATCGCGCTCCCCTTGGGATCGGTGAAGATCTGCATGGTCCAGGTGCCGCGCATGCTGTTTTCCTGCAGCGGCAGGTCGACGGCATGGCCGCCGAGCGCGGCACCGTCGCTGACGATGCGGCGATCCTCTACGCCATCAGGGCGATTGAAGACGAAGGTGAGCGGCAGTTTTTCGACGGCATTGGCTTCGATGTCGCGGGCGAGCGCCGTCGCGTGCACGGTCTCGCCGGCACGGTAGATGCCGCGCTCGGTCCAGGCGAGCACGTCGATGGCACCTGGTGCCGGCCGGCCGGTGACGCCGCGGTCCGAGAGGTCGAAGCCGGCGCGTGTCATGTCGAGGAAAACGAAGTCGGACGTGCCCTTCTTTGCGAGGATCACGGCTGGCGTGTTGGCGGCGGTGCCGCGCATCAGGCCGGCGGTGAAGGTCGCGCGGCCGTCCGCATCGGTCGTCGCGGTGCCGAGCACCTCGTTGTTCTTGGCGATCAGCTGAAGCTCGACGCCGTCGAGCGGGCCAGCGCTGTCGAGCGAGCGGGCGAAGACGTTGAGGCCATCCGTGCCGGCATAGGTGGTGAGGCCGACATCCGAGACGACGAACCACTGTGTCGCCTTGGCATCCCATTCGTTGGAGCGGCCGTTCGAGGCGGCGGCGGTCAGGACATAGACGCCGGGCTTGCGCTCCGGCAGCGCCTCGTCGACCGGGAAGCTGGTGACGACGTCCTTGTTGAGCTCGGGCGAGATATCGATCTTGCCCTGCCAGACGAGTTCGCCGTTGTCGTTTTCGATGCGGCTGGCGGAGTAACCGTCGAGCTGGGTGAGGAAGCGGCTTTCGGAAAGCAGCGAGGTGATGGCACGGTCACCGACGCGGTAGAGCTTCAGGTCGGCGCTGTCGGTGTTGACGGAAACGATCGGGATGCCGCGGCGCACGCTTCCCGGCAGCACGAAGCCGTCGCCGGTGAAGCGCACCATGGCGGCGCGGTCCTGCACATAGATGTCGAGGTCGACGACCGATTCCAGCGGTTCGTCGACCGCCGACGGCAGGCCAGGGCGGAAGGCGATCTTGTAACGCTGGCCGTGGTTCAGTCCCTCGACGCAGATCTGCCGGTCCTTCGCCTCCACGGCTTTCGGTGCCGCGCCGTCCAGCGTCACGAACGATGCATAGTCCGCGCCGGACTTGACGAGCGGTTCGGAGAACTCGACGCAGGCCCGTGGTGTCGCGCTGTCGGAATCGATGGTGTGGTTGACGACGCGGAAGCCCTGGCGGGCGCGGAGGCCGAGATAGGCCGAACGCACGGCGACGTCCTCCTTCAACTCCAGACTTGCCTTGTAGGCATTGATACCGGCGCGATAGTTGCCCGACTTGTCGAGCGTGTCGGCAAGCACCGCCAGCGCCCGGGCGCGGGTTTCCGTCGTGCGCGAGAGGTCATAGGCATTGATCGCCGCAAGCGCACCCTGGCCGGCGAGGTAGCTGTTGTTGTAGGCGCGAGACATGGATTCGGCGGTCTCGATCCAGAGATAGTAGTCGTCCGGCGTCAGCGAAAGCGCACCCTTGAAGGCGATCAGCGCCTGGTCGAAGCGGCCAGACGCGGTCTCGATGCGGCCGAGCGAGGCAAGGCTTTCCGCACCCTGGCCGGTATGCTCGGCGGCGAGCGACATCGAATTGCGGAAGGAGCGGGCGTCGCTCATCATGTAGTCGCTGATGAAGGCCATGGCCGGCGGTGCGCCGATATCGGCGGCGGCGTCCGCACGCACGATCTTGCCGGCGACAGCGCCCTGGAAATGGTTGAGCTGGTTGAAGTCGCTCTTCAGGAAGCACCACTTCACCTTGGGATTATAGGTGAAGGCGCGGCAGGACAGGTCGTCGACGCAATCGGTCTTGCACTGGTCGAGCGTGACGTCCTGCACGGTGCGCAGGTCGAAGCCGAAATAATCGCTGTTCTCGCTCGTGACCACGGTGCGCGTTTCCTGCGCGCCTGCAGGGAGGGGAGGGGAGGCGACGGCAGCCAGAAGAAGTGCCGAGAAACCGAAGAATGCGCGCATAGACATGAAGTCCTCCTAACGCTGCCCGTCTCGTTGCCGCCGCCACTGTCCAGACCCGGATACGGCTTGTCAATCGAAAGACGGAGCGCGTCGGGGGGGCCGGAAAAGGGGGTGGCGCATGGAACCAGGGGGAAGACGTTTCAGCGTCGCTGTTCAATCGCCGGAAATGCGAAATTTTTTGGCAAGGCGCCGCGTTAATCTTTTGTTAACCATATCGGCGCAGACTTCAAATCACGGACGAACCGTTTCTGTCATATCGCTGTAACAGCGGGCCGATAGAAGCATCGTCAGACACGAAAGTCGTGTTTCGCAAGCGCGGTGACCACGGATGTACTGGCACCCCGTGTGAAACACTTCCCCGGCCAGGCCGGGATGAGGAAGCGGGGGGATAACCCTCGCTTTTTTCATTTGCGCGCTGCCCTTTCGCGCTGGACCCTCCCCGGGCTTTGCCATACCCATGAGGCCTGCAGGGTACTCGTCCTGCCAATTTTTCCCTGCTCCCCGGGACGGTTTCATGTCCGACGTCGCCCTCAATGTTCTGCCCATCTTCGCGCTGATTTTCATCGGCTGGCTGCTCGTGCGCACCGGTTACCTGCGCGAGGCACTGGGGGAGGGGCTGGGAGAGTTCGTCTTCCGGGTCGCCGTGCCCGTCCTCTTGTTCCGCACTATCGCGGAGGCCGATTTCGCCGGCGAATCGCCCCTGCGCATCTGGATCGGCTATTTCGCCGGTGTTGCCCTCACCTGGACGGTCGCGCATCTCATCGCCACGCTCGGCTTCAAGCGCGACCGCCGGATCGGCGTGCTTGCCGGCGTTTCCTCCGCCTTCGCCAACACGGTCTTCATCGGCTTGCCGCTGGTCTCGCGCATCGTCGGCGAGGAGGGGCTGGTGGCGATCTCGGTGCTGCTTTCCGTACACCTGCCGGTCATGATGATCGCCGGCACGATCCTGATGGAGCGGGCAGAGCGCAAGGACGGCACGCGCGAGCCGCAGAGTATCGGCATGCTCCTTCTCGGTATCGGCAAGAGCCTGGTGCGCAATCCGCTGGTGATCGGCCTCGTCGCCGGAGCGCTGTTCCATACCGGGGGCGTGCCACTGGCCGGGCCCGTCAAGGTGGTGGTCGACCAGCTGGCGGGGGCGGCGGCGCCGGCAGCGCTGATCTCGATCGGCATGGCGCTCAACAAGTACAAGGTCGGCGGGAATGCCGGCATCGCGCTTGCGATGACCAGCCTCAAGCTCGTGCTGCTGCCGGGCTCGGTCTATGTCGCCTGCCGGCTGCTCGGCCTCAGCCCGGAATGGACGGCGGCAATGGTGCTTTGCTCCTCGGTGCCGACGGGCATCAATGCGTGGCTGCTCGCCAACCATTTCGGCGTCGGCCACGCGCTTGCCTCATCGACGATAACAATGACGACGGCGCTCGGCGTCTTCACGGTTTCCTTCTGGGCCTGGCTCCTGGGGTGAGGCTGTTTCCTTGTGGCGGCAATAAAAAACCCGGCGCGATGGCCGGGTTTTTCGTCTTGTGCGCTGGCGTCTTACTGAGCCGGCTGTTCCGTGGTGGTGCCCTGCGTTGCGGTGCCGCCTTCTGCCGGGGCTGCGCCCTCGGTCGTCGTTGCGCCGCCTTCTGCGGGTGCTGCGCCTTCCGTCGTGGTGGCAGCGCCATCAGCAGGAGCTGCGCCTTCGGTTGCCGTCGCACCGTCTGCCGGAGCCGCCGCGCCTGCATCCGCACCTTCGCTGGAAGCGGTCGGCAGCGGAGCCGGGTTGTCGGAGAGCGTGCGCAGATAGGCGATCAGGTTGGCGCGTTCGTCGTTCTTCTTCAGGCCGGCAAAGCCCATGGCGGTGCCGGGAACGTGCTTCTTCGGCGCCTCCAGGAAGAAGCTGAGGTGGTCGTAGTCCCAGATGATCTTGTGGCCTTCGGAGAAGGTGGTCATGCCAGCAGAGTAGCTGAAGCCCTCATGCGAGGCGACCGGGCGGTTCACGATGTCCCAGAGACCGGGTCCGACCTTGTTCGGTCCGCCCTTCTCCGTGGTGTGACAGCTCGCACATTTCTTGAAGACGGTTTCGCCGGCTGCCGCGTCGGCGGTCGCGAGCAGCGTGGCGATCGGGACGACTGCAGCGGCTTCGCCGCCGCCGGCTGCCTCGCCGCCGGTTTCCTCTGCCACGATCGCGAAGCCTTCCTTCTCGGGAGCGCCCGAATGGAAAATGCCTTCAGAAGCGATCGACACGGACATCAGTACGAAAACGGTGCCGAGCAGGGCACCTACGCCCATGTTCACATAAGAGTTCATCCAAACGCTCCCCTAGGAACCGGCGGACACACGCCGGCCAGTCTTGAAATCGCGCGGAACCTATGTCTTTTGCTGCTTCGTTGCAACAGTGATTGTAGCCCCCGCACTGAGACTTTTTGACACTTTTCCCGGGGGTTTTGAAGGGCTGCAGATGAATTCCGCCAATTTTGACAAGACCCTCGTTCTCATTCCCGCGCGCATGGCCTCGACCCGGCTTCCGGGCAAGCCGCTCGCCGACATTGCGGGCCTGCCGATGATCGTGCAGGTTGCGCGCCGCGCGGCCGAGGCCAATGTCGGACGGATCGTCGTTGCCGTCGATCACCAGGATATCTTTGACGCGGTGGTGGCCGCCGGCTTCGAGGCCGTGATGACCCGTGTCGACCACCAGTCCGGTTCCGACCGCATCCATGAGGCGCTGACCAAGAGCGATCCCGAGGGGCGGGCCGAAATCATCATCAACGTGCAGGGCGACCTGCCGACGATCGATCCGGAGACGATCCGCGCCGCCCTTCGCCCGCTGGAAAATGCGGCGACCGACATCGCCACCCTGACCACCGAGATTCGCGACGAAGAAGAAAAGACCAATCCGAATGTCGTGAAGGTCGTCGGCTCGCCGCTCAGCGACAGTCGCCTGCGCGCTCTTTATTTCACGCGCGCGACGGCGCCGCACGGCACGGGTCCGCTCTACCATCATATCGGCCTCTACGCCTACCGTCGCAAGGCGCTGGAAGCCTTCGTCGCGCTGAAGCCCTCGACGCTCGAAAAGCGGGAATCGCTGGAGCAGTTGCGCGCCCTCGAAGCGGGTATGCGGATCGATGCGGAGATCGTTGACACCGTTCCGCTGGGTGTCGATACTCCGGCCGACCTCGAAAAAGCCCGCGCCATGCTCGCGGCCACCCCTCTCTGACCGGACCCCGCCATGATCATGAAGACCAACAGGATCGCCTTCCAGGGCGAGTTTGGCGCCAATTCCGACATGGCCAGCCGCGATATGTTCCCGAACATGGAGCCGCTGCCCTGCCAGACCTTCGAGGACGCGTTCCTGGCCATCGAGAACGGTGACGCCGACCTCGGGATGATTCCGATCGAGAACACGATCGCCGGCCGCGTCGCCGACATCCATCACCTGCTGCCGGAATCGCGGCTGCATATCATCGGCGAATATTTCATGCCGATCCGCTTCCAGCTCATGGTGTTGCCGGGTGTGGTGAAGGACGAGATCCGCACGGTGCACAGCCATATCCACGCACTCGGCCAGTGCCGCAAGATCGTCCGCCTCAACGGCTGGAAGCCGGTGATCGCGGGTGACACGGCGGGCGCGGCCAAGCTCGTCTCGGAAACCGGCGACCGCACCATGGCTGCACTCGCCCCGCGCCTTGCGGCCGATCTCTACGGCCTCTCCATCGTCGCGGAGAATGTCGAGGATACGGAAAGCAACGTCACCCGCTTCGTCGTGCTGTCGCGCGAGACGGCGCCGGTGGAGCGGGATGGAGACGAGATCATCGTCACCACTTTCGTCTTCAATGTGCGCAATATCCCGGCTGCGCTCTACAAGGCGCTCGGCGGTTTCGCGACGAATGGCATCAACATGACGAAGCTGGAAAGCTACCAGATCGGCGGCAAGTTCTACGCCACGCAGTTCTATGCCGATATCGAAGGCCACCCGGACGATCTGCCGGTGCGCCGGGCGCTGGAGGAGCTTCGCTTCTTTTCTGAAAAGGTCCGCATCCTCGGCACCTATCGCGCCCATCCGATGCGCAGTGCGTTCTGAGACTTGACGATCGTCAGGCGGGCCGGAACCGGCCCGTTGCAGGGGCATTTCCAAAGGGAACGGGCCGCAGGTGGCGGCCCTTTCCGAGAAAGGAGATGCTCATGCGCACGATTGCCACATAACGATCCTCGTCTCGTTGATGGTGAATGCCGTCGTCTTCGGCGTTGGCGCCGTTGCCATTCTGGCGATACCGTCACTCGATGCGCAGGCCAAATACCCGCTGCCGGCCTGGATCGCCCTCACCGTTGTCATAAGCCCCGTCATCGCCCGTCTTCTGGCACCGCGCGTCCGGCTGCGCGAATACCCCGGCGACCGGCCGCATGTCGGTTTGCGCTGACGGTTCAGACCGTCCAGTCCAGCCAGTCGCGCATCAGGCGGTGCGCGATGGCACCCTTGGGCGGCGGAGTGGTGGTGCCGGGCGCAACCCCTGACGTGGCACTGCGCGCGATCATCGCCGCCGTCTCCTCACGGGTGAACCAGCGGCAATCCTCCAGCTCCTGCTCATCGCGGCGGATGTCGAAGGAAATCGCCTCGCCGTAGCAGCCGATCATCAGCGAATGCGGCATAGGCCAGGGCTGCGAGGCATGGTAGCGCACGCGCCCCACCTTGATACCGGATTCCTCCAGCGTCTCGCGGCGCACCGTGTGCTCGATCGTTTCGCCGGGCTCGAGGAAGCCCGCGAGGCAGGAATACATGCCCTCGGGGAAATGCGGCGAGCGGCCGAGCAGGCAGAGATCCCGCTCGATGTCGATGACCAGCATGATCGCGACCGGATCGGTGCGCGGAAAGATCGTGTGGCTGCAGGCCTCGCAGACGCGGCGGTAGCCGCCGATCTCCGAGCGGGTCGGCGCGCCGCACTTGCCGCAGAAACGGTTGTTGCCGTTCCAGGTCATCAGGCTGGAGGCCTGGGCGAACTGTCCGAGCAGGTCGTCGTCGAGCATCTGCTGGCGGTAGAGTGTGCGCCCGTCCGCCGCCTTCAGCGGCTCCTGCAGGGTCTCGGGATCGGCTCCGACGGGGATCGCCAGCCGTGGCTCGCCGTTCTTCAGGTAGCCGAGCAGGATGGCTTCCTCCGGCACGGGGCCGAGCTCGGCGAGCTCGTAGGGCGCAAACAGCGGGTCGATGATCTTCTCGTCGTGTTTGACGACGAGTTTTCCCCCGGCGATCGCGAAGGCATGCACAGTCTCGGCCTTGAAGGCTTGTTCCAGGCAGTCTGGCGCGCGGTGCTCCGACTGGCGGTCGAGGCTGTTCTCCGCGAACGCCACCATGGTGCTGGGTTCGGGGTGCGGGCGGTAGAGATCGAAGAGCGATGGCTTCATGGTGTCAGCGCGTCCAGGATTTTGGCCGAGAAGGCCTTGGTTTCGTCGGCCGTGCGTGGCTCGGCGGTGCCGAAGCCCCAGACGGGGCCGGGCCAGTTCGCATCCCCCTCGCTGCGTGCGATGACATGAACATGCAGCTGGCGGACGATGTTGCCGAGCGCGGCGACATTGATCTTCGTCGCTCCCGTCACCGTCTTCAGCGCTTCGGCGACAAGCGTCGTCTCGAAGGTCAGCATGGTCTGGTCGAGGGGCGTCAGGTCGAAAATCTCGCAGGCGCCGGGCCGCTGCGGCACCAGCATCAGCCAGGGCCAGCGGCTGTCTTTCATCAGGCGCAGCTCGCAAAGGCCGATCTTGGTGAGAAGATCGCTGTCGCGTACGATCCGTTCGTCGAGTTGAAAGTCGCTCAAGGGATTCTCCCGGCATGCCTGTTTCCTAGAGTCATGCCACGGCATCCAAATTCCCTCCAACAGTTTTTTATCAGCCGCGCTTGCATTCGGATGGAATATTGCCGATATGGGGGTCGGGAGGTTGGTGGTGGACGAGCCACTCGCCAACCGGGTCAGGTCCGGAAGGAAGCAGCCCTAACGAGCCCCGGCACGGGTCATCGTGCCAGCCTCCCACCTTACCGTCCTGATCCTGGCCGTCCTGTCGGGACTGAGAGTTCGATTAGCGGCAGGGTCTATGAGCGACGTAACCCCCAATCCGTCCAGCGAAAAACCCGCAGCCTACCGGGTTCTCGCGCGAAAATACCGCCCGAAGGATTTCTCCGACCTGATGGTCGGCCAGGAACCGATGGTCCGCACGCTGACCAACGCGTTCGAGACCGGTCGTATCGCGCAGGCCTACATGCTGACCGGCGTTCGCGGCGTCGGCAAGACGACGACCGCCCGCATTCTCGCCCGCGCGCTGAATTACAAGACAGCCGAAATCGACCGCCCGACGATCGACCTTCGCGTGCCCGGCGAGCATTGCCAGGCCATCATGGAGGGCCGGCATGTCGACGTCATCGAGATGGACGCCGCCTCCCACACCGGCATCGACGATATCAGAGAGATCATCGAGCAGGTGCGCTATCGTCCGGTTTCGGCACGTTATAAAGTCTACATCATCGACGAAGTGCACATGCTCTCGACGCAGGCCTTCAACGGCCTGTTGAAGACGCTCGAGGAGCCGCCGGAGCACGTCAAGTTCATCTTCGCCACGACGGAGATCCGCAAGGTCCCGATCACCGTCCTGTCGCGCTGCCAGCGTTTCGACCTGCGCCGGATCGGCGCCTCCGATCTCGTCGGCCTCTTCACCACCATCCTGGGCAAGGAAGGCGTGGAATTCGAGCCGGATGCGCTCGCCATGATCGCCCGCGCCGCCGAAGGCTCGGCCCGTGACGGCCTGTCGCTGCTCGACCAGGCGATCGCCCATGGCGGCGGTCGCGTCGAGGTGAATGCCGTGCGCGGCATGCTCGGTCTTGCCGACCGCGCGCGCATCGTCGACCTCTTCGAACATGTCGTGAAGGGCGATGCCGCAGCCGCGCTCGCCGAATTTTCCGCGCAATACGAGGCCGGTGCCAGCCCGCTCGTGGTGCTGACGGACCTGGCCGATTTCACCCATCTCGTCACCCGCATGAAATATGTGCCCGATGCTGCCGGCGACCAGTCGCTGAGCGAGGTCGAGCGCGTGCGCGGCGTCGAGTTCGCCAATTCCATCGCGGTCACCGCGCTGTCGCGCATGTGGCAGATGCTCCTGAAGGGCATTCCGGAGACGGAAGCCTCCAGCCGTCCGGCGGGCGCCGCCGAGATGGTCATCATCCGCCTCGCCCACGCCGCCAACCTGCCTTCGCCGGAAGAGGCGGCCCGCCGCCTCGCGGAGCTGTCGGGCGGCGAGGGTAGTGGCAATGGTACCCGCGCGCCGCAATATGGCGGCAATGGCGGCCAGCCGACGGCGCAAGCCGCGCTTTCCGCCGTCGCGCGCACACCCGAAGCCCCGGTCCAGCGCGTCCAGTCGGGTGGCGGGACGGTGACGATGCTGCGACCCGTGCCGCAGGCCGAGCCCGCATCCCTGCCGGTTGGCCGTATCGAGACTGCCCCGGCCGCGCAGCCGACGGCCGAACCGAAGGTGCCGGTGAAGTCGGTCGCCGATATTGCTGAGCTCTGCACGAAAAACCGCGACATCCGCCTGCGTGCCCTCGTGCGCGCCTTCGTACGGCCGGTCAGCGTCGAGGCCGGGCGTCTGGAGATCGGCCTTGCCAACGATGCGCCGAAATCGCTCGTCAACGACCTGTCGAGCCGGCTGCAGGAATGGACCGGCATCCGCTGGATGGTGATCCTGTCGCGCGAACCGGGCGGGCCGACCCTGGCCGAGGCCGAAACGATGGCGCAGGAGGCCCGCGTCGCCGATGCGCGCCAGGACCCCGATGTGGCCGCCATCCTGCAGCGCTTTCCGGGCGCCAAGATCATGGACGTGCGCATCAAGGTTCAGGAAACGGAAGACGGGCCGGAGACCGTGGAGGCTGCGGCCGTCGCGGAATCCGCCGAGGGCGACATCCTGCCCGGCGACGATATCGAACACTAGCAGTTCCGGCCGAGATGCGGAGCGGAATTGCGTGAAAACAAACGTTCCAACATCCATTCAGAAAGAGGAGAGACCGATGCGCGACATCATGGGCATGATGGGCAAGGTCAAGGAAATGCAGGCCAAGATGGAGAAGATGCAGGAGGAGATCGCCGCCCTCGAGGTGAACGGCACCTCCGGCGGAGGCCTCGTCTCTGTCACGCTCGACGGCAAGGGCAATCTCAAGGGCCTGAAAATCGATCCTTCGCTCTTCAAGGAAGACGACGTGGAGATCCTCGAGGACCTGATCGTTGCGGCCCACAAGGACGCCAAGGACAAGGCCGAGGCGCAGGCTGCCGAAAAGACCAAGGCGCTGACCGCCGGCCTGCCGATCCCGCCCGGCTTCAAACTGCCGTTCTGATCCTGTAGGCTCGGGTTTTTCGAGGAGGAACCCGATGAGCCTGATGACCCTGCTTGTCTTTGCCGGCGCGCTGATGATGGCGGCCGGTTCGCCCGGCCCGAGCATTGCGGCGCTGGTCGCCCGCGTGCTGTCGCGCGGGGCAAGGGATGTGCTGCCCTTCCTCGCCGCCATGTGGATCGGCGAGGGCATCTGGCTCACCTGCGCCGTGCTGGGGCTCGCCGCAATCGCTGAGACCTTTCATGCCGCCTTCGTCGCCATCAAGTGGCTGGGCGTCGCCTACCTGCTCTATCTCGCCTGGAAGATGTGGTTCGCGCCGACGGAAACCGGTGACAGTGCCCTGCCGGAGGCGCGCTCGGGTGTAAAGCTGTTCTTCGCCGGCCTGACCGTGACGCTCGGCAATCCGAAGATCATGATGTTCTACGTCGCGCTCCTGCCGGCGATCATCGATCTCGGCGCCGTCACCCTCGTCGGCTGGGCCGAGCTGGTCGTCACCATGTTCGTCGTGCTCGTCGCGATCGACCTTGCGTGGGTCTTCCTCGCCTCGCGCGCCCGTCTGTTCCTGAAGAGCCCGCGCGCCGTGCGCATCGCCAACCGTCTCAGCGCTGGCACCATGGCCGGTGCCGCGGCGGCCATCGCCACCCGCTGATCACCCGGTGAGGGCCGCGCGCAGCTTGTCGTTGATCGGCGCGGCGAGATAGCGCAGCCGGTCTTCTTCGGAGACGTTCTTGCCGTAGGTGCGCAGCAGCTCCGGCATGGTCACAGGCTCGCCGTCGAAGGGCGTGTAGGTTGCGGCGTCGCCGGCCTGGATCACGCCGTCCTGCAGCACGCGGCAGTAAAAACCCGACCGACCGGCCTGCATGAAGCGTTTCGCGAAGGCCGGATCGCCCATGCGGGCGGTCAGCGTGTTGCAGGGAATGCGGGTGGATGTCACTTCGAGGAGCACGCTCTCCGTCTCGATCCGGTCGCCGACCGAGACGCTGCGGCTGTCGAGGCCTTCGATGACGAGGTTCTCGCCGAAGGTTCCCGGTTCCAGCGTGCGGCCGAGTTCCTTCGACCACCAGGCAAGGTCAATCCCGCCGAGGCCGTAGACCGCCTGTTCCGGCCCGCCATGGTGTTTCCGGTCGCAGATCGTGTCGCCCAGCAACCCCTCGCGGTCGACGACGACAGCCGCATCGGTCGGTGTCTTGAAAATGCCCGTCTTGTAGCTTTTGCCCGGAAGCGGACGGGCAAGACCCGTGCAAACGGCGAGAATTCTGATCAAGCGCTGCCTCCAGCAAGGTGGATTCCGTTTCCCCCGGATATGAGCTAGATACCGGCAATGGCAAAACGAGTCACTGGCCCCGAAATCGAAAAACTCATCCAGCTTCTGGCGAAGGTGCCGGGCCTCGGGCCGCGCTCGGCGCGCCGCGCCGCGCTGCATCTCGTCAAGAAGAAGGACCAGCTGCTCGGCCCGCTTGCCGACGCGATGGGCGAGGCGCACCGTAAGGTGCGCATCTGCTCGTGCTGCGGCAATGTCGATACGAGCGATCCCTGCACCGTCTGCACGGATGTACGGCGCGACCATGCGGTCATCATCGTCGTCGAGGACGTGTCCGACCTCTGGGCGCTGGAGCGTGCCGGCGCGATGAACGCGGCGTACCATGTACTCGGCGGCACGCTCTCGCCGCTCGACGGCGTGGGGCCTGACGATCTCAACATCCGCGGCCTCGTCGATCGCGTGGCGAAGGGCGGCGTGCGCGAGCTGATCATCGCCGTGAACGCCACCGTCGAGGGGCAGACGACGGCGCATTACATCACCGACCAGCTCTCCGGCCTCGAGGTGAAGATCACCCGGCTCGCCCATGGCGTGCCGGTCGGCGGCGAGCTCGATTATCTCGACGAAGGAACCCTGACGGCCGCCTTGCGCGCCCGCACGGCGATCTGAGGAGGCTTCATGCCGATCATCCGCAAAACCATCAAGGGCGTCCTCGGCGCCGCGCTGATCTCGCTTGGCCTTCTGGCACCCGCCGAGGCTGCCTCCAAGGCGGAGGTCGAGAAGATGTTTCGCGCCTGGATCGACAACGACCTCTGGCCGGCGGCGCAGAAGACCGGCGTCAGCGAAAGGACGTTTCGCGCGGCGATGCAGGGCGTGGCGCTCAACTGGGATCTGCCCGACCTCGTGCCGCCCGGCTCCAAGCCGAAGAAGGAGCAGGCGCAGAGCCAGGCGGAGTTCTCTTCACCCGGCGCCTATTTCTCCGAGAAGCGCCTGCAGGGGCTGGCGGGAACGGGCAGCCGACTTGCCAAGACCCATGCGGCGACCCTGCGCAGGATCGAGCAGCGCTTCGGCGTGCCGGGCGAGATCGTCGTTGCCGTCTGGGGCCGGGAATCCGGCTTCGGCAGCGCGAAGATCCCTTATTCTGCCGTGGAGGTGCTCGCCACAAAGGCCTTCATGTCGACGCGCAAGGACATGTTCCGCAAGGAGCTGATCGCGGCGCTGCATATCGTCGATGGCGGCGACCGGACCGTCGATCAGCTCAAGGGCTCCTGGGCCGGCGCGCTCGGCCAGCCGCAGTTCATGCCGACCAGCTTCCTGCAATATGCCGTCGATTTCGACGGTGACGGCGTGCGCGACATCTGGGGTTCGGTGCCTGACAGCCTTGCATCGATCGCCAACTACCTCGCCAAGAAGGGCTGGCAGGCGGGGCGCGGCTGGGGCTACGAGGTCTCGATCCCGGCGGGCGTTTCCTGCGCGCAGGAGGGACCGGATCTGGCAAAGCCCATCTCCGCCTGGGCATCGAGCGGCATTACCCGCATTTCCGGCAAGGGTTTTCCTTCCGGTGAGGCCAAGGCGTCCGGCATGATGCTGGTTCCGGCCGGAACGCACGGTCCGGAGTTCATCGTCACGCCCAATTTCTACGTGCTCAAGGAATACAACAACTCCGACCTCTACGCCCTTTTCATCGGCAATCTTGGTGACCGCATCGCCTATGGCAGCGGGTCGTTCAAGGGGGCGTGGGGCGATGTCGGCAAGATGTTGCGCTCGGATGTGCTCGCCATGCAGAAGGCGCTCGTCGCCAAGGGCTACGATGTCGGCAAGGTCGACGGCCTGCCGGGCTACAAGACCCGCCGCTCGCTCGGCGACTGGCAGGCCAAGAGCGGCCTGACGCCCACCTGCTATCCGGATGCCTCGCTCAAGACGAAACTGCGGTAGATCCTTGAGGAAGGCCGAGGCCGATCCCGTTCCCTTCGAACGGGATGGTGCTTGGCGTCAATGGATATCCGCCTGCCGTTTGAAGCGCTCATACTCATGCGGCACGATCGTCTGCCGCTCGATCATGCGGTGGACCCGGGGCGGCTCGGCGCCGCTGTGCAGCAGGCGCAGCTTCTCGCCGTTGGCGGCATCGGCATGGGTGCGGCGCTGGTTGTGGCGCACATATTCCACCCAGGTCGGCACATGGTAGGTCTCCGTCCAGATCGTCGGGTTCTCGAGATCGCGCATCAGCGCCCACTGGCCGGCGCCGTCGCGGATGCGGATGCGGCGCCGCTCGGTCATCGCCTCCAGGAATTCCGGTATGTCATTTTCCGCGATCTCGTAGTCGATCAGGACGACGATCGGGCCGCTGCGCGGTTTCAGGTCGAGTGGCAGGTCCGGCTCGCTGAAGCGGTTGAGCGGGTCGACATTGAGACTCTGCAATTCGGGGAGCTTGAAGCGAAGGCCGAGCGCCGCGCCGGCGATCATTACCACAGCCGAGGCGAGGAGTGCGGCTTCGGCGCCGTGGGTGTCGGCCGTTGTGCCCCAGATCCAGCTCCCGGCGGCTATGCCGCCGAAGGTGGTCGTCTGATAGAGCGAGAGTGCCCGGGCGACGACCCAACGCGGCGTCGAAAGCTGCACCGTCGTGTTGAAGAGCGAGAGCGCCATGACCCAGGAGGCGCCGGCGATCAGCAGCACGGCCCCGGTCAAAAGCGCGGAGGAGCTGACCGCGGAAACGCCGGCGCTGACGGCAAAGCCGGTAAAGGCGAGGCGGGCGATGGTTTCCGTCGTCAGGCGTTCGCGCACCCGTGCGTTCATCAGGGCGCCGCCGATCGCGCCGAGCCCGAAACAGCCGAGCAGGATGCCGTAGGTCAGTGGCCCGCCCGAAACGAGGTCGCGGGCGATCAAGGGCAGGAGCGAGAGGATGGAACTCGTCGCAAGGCCGAAAGCGAAGCCGCGCAGCAGCACCTTGCCGAGGTTCGGCGACATGGATACGTAGCGCAGGCCCGCCGAGATGGCGCGGCCGAAATCCTCGCGCGGCAGGCCGCTCGGCGAGATGTTCGGCTTCCAGCGGAAGAGGGCATAGAGAAGGGCGAAATAGCTGAGCGCATTGGCGGCGAAGGCCGCCGCCGCTCCCGCCGCAGCGACAATCGCGCCGCCGATGGCCGGGCCGACGCTGCGGGTGAGGTTGAAGCCCATGCTGTTGAGCGAGACGGCGGCGGGAAGGTCCTCGCGCGGCACCATGTCGCCGACGGAGGCCTGCCAGGCCGGATTGTTGAGCGCCGTGCCGCAGCCGAGCAGGAAAGTGAAGGTCAAGAGCAGCCAGGGCGTGATGACGCCGTACCACGTACAGAGCGTCAGGCCGATTGCGACGGCGAGCATGAAACACTGGGCCGTCAGCATCAGCTTGCGCCGGTCGAAATTGTCGGCAAGCGCGCCGGCGGCGACGGAGAACAGCATGATCGGCAGTGAGGTCGAGGCCTGCACCAGCGCCACCATGTTGGCCGAGGAGGTGATCGAGGCCATCATCCAGGCTGCACCCACGGACTGGATGAGCCCGCCGAAATTGGAGATCAGGCTCGCCGCCCAGATCACCCGAAAGGTTTCGTTCCTGAAAGGGGCGAGGGAGGATCTCCGGTCTGGCACGGGCAGGCACTCATTCTCGATGCAGCGTTGTCGACAATCTAGTCCATAGGACAAAAGGGGCAAGCCGGTGGCGGCAAAAGCTACGCGATCAGGCCGCCCACAGGCAAGCAGGCCGGCCGACCTTGCAATTGTGACAAACACGGTCTATATCAGCCGCAAATTCTTGATCGTCAGATGAAGAGTGGGCCCGCGAGGACCCGCTCTTTTTTATTGCTCCGATCGAGTGCATGATAACGACTATCCCGGGAGGGCATGTCATGTCCGACACGAGTGAAACAGGAAATGCGGTCATCGAGCCGCGGCTGATCGTCGAGACCGGTATCGACCGGCGCGTCGCCGACATCATCGAGCCGACCATCGAGCAGATCGGTTACCAGCTGGTGCGCGTACGCCTCTCGGCGCAGAACGGCGCGACGCTGCAGATCATGTGCGAGCGGCCGGACGGCACGATGACGGTAGAGGATTGCGAGAAGGTCTCGATGGCCGTCTCGCCCGTGCTCGACGTTGAGGATCCGATCGACAAGGCGTATCATCTGGAGGTCTCGTCGCCCGGCATCGACCGGCCGATGGTCCGCAAGTCGGATTTTTCGCGTTGGCTCGGCCATCTGCTGAAATGCGAGACGTCGATCCTCGTCGACAGCCGCAAGCGCTTTCGCGGCAAGATCGTCGCGGCTGACGAGAACGGCTTCACCCTGGAGCGGGATCAGCCCGCCGCCGGCGACGAGCCGACGGTCGTCATTCCCTTCACGGCGCTTGCCGAGGGCCGGCTGATCCTGACCGACGACCTGATTCGTGATGCGCTGGCAGCCGACAAGAAGGCCAAGGCCGCGCAGGCTGCGAACCAGAACGACGAAGACGGCGACGATTGAGTTTGTGAGTACGTTCCGTCCCGGGGGTGTTTGCCCTCCTTGCGGGCGGGATGGAGAGGACGGAACCGGAGCGGTGCGCCGCTCCACGATGCCGGAGGCCAAGGCCCCGGCCTGACCATGGAGACCTGAGACAATGGCAGTCAGTGCGAACCGGCTTGAGCTTCTGCAGATCGCGGATGCCGTGGCCCGTGAAAAGGTCATCGACCGCGAGATCGTGCTTGCCGCGATGGCCGACGCCATCCAGAAGGCGGCCCGCTCGCGTTACGGCACGGAATCGAACATTCGCGCCGACATCAACTCCAAGACCGGCGAAATCCGCCTCCAGCGCCTGCTGGAAGTCGTCGAGCACGCCGAGGACTATTCGACCCAGATCCCGCTGGAGCTGGCGCGCGACCGCAACCCGGACGCCAAGCTCGGCGATTTCATCGCCGATCCGCTGCCGCCGATGGATTTCGGCCGCATCGCCGCGCAGTCGGCCAAGCAGGTCATCGTGCAGAAGGTGCGCGAAGCCGAGCGTGACCGCCAGTACGACGAATACAAGGACCGCATCGGCGAGATCGTCAACGGCACGGTCAAGCGTGTCGAATACGGCAACGTCATCGTCGACCTCGGCCGCGGCGAAGGCATCATCCGCCGCGATGAGATGATCCCGCGCGAGAACATGCGCTACGGCGACCGTGTCCGCGCCTTCGTCTACGACGTGCGCCGCGAGCAGCGCGGCCCGCAGATCTTCCTGTCGCGCACCCATCCGCAGTTCATGGTGAAGCTCTTCACCATGGAAGTGCCCGAGATCTACGACGGTGTCATCCAGATCAAGTCCGTCGCCCGTGACCCGGGCTCGCGCGCCAAGATCGCCGTCATCTCGAACGATTCGTCGATCGACCCGGTCGGCGCCTGCGTCGGTATGCGCGGCTCGCGCGTTCAGGCCGTCGTCGGCGAACTGCAGGGCGAGAAGATCGACATCATTCCGTGGTCGCAGGATCCGGCCTCCTTCATCGTCAACGCCCTGCAGCCGGCGGAAGTCGCCAAGGTGGTTCTCGACGAGGATGCCGAGCGTATCGAAGTGGTTGTGCCGGATGAGCAGCTCTCGCTCGCCATCGGCCGTCGCGGTCAGAACGTCCGCCTCGCCTCGCAGCTGACCGGCTGGGACATCGACATCCTGACGGAAGCCGAGGAGTCCGAGCGCCGCCAGAAGGAATTCAACGAACGCACCAACCTGTTCATGGATTCGCTCGACGTCGACGAGATGGTCGGCCAGGTTCTGGCTTCCGAAGGCTTTGCCGCCGTCGAGGAGCTGGCCTACGTCGATCTCGACGAAATCGCTTCGATCGACGGTTTCGACGAGGACACGGCCCAGGAAATCCAGACCCGCGCCCGCGAATATCTCGACCGCATCGAGGCCGAGATGGACGCCAAGCGCAAGGAACTCGGCGTTTCCGATGACCTGCGCCAGATCGACGGCATGACGGGCCAGATGCTCGTCGCGCTCGGCGAGGACGGTATCAAGACCATGGAAGACTTCGCCGGCTGCGCTGCCGACGACCTCGTCGGCTGGTCGGAACGCAAGGATGGCGAGACGAAGAAGTTCGAGGGTCTGTTCTCGAAGTTCGAACTCTCGCGCGCCGAAGCCGAAGCCATGATCGTCCAGGCGCGCCTCGCGGCCGGCTGGATCACGGAAGAGGATCTCGCCAAGGAAGAGCCGGTCGTCGAGGGCGGCGAACAGGACGCCTGATCGGCGTCCTCCAGAGTTGGACATGTCGCCCGCTGACTTGCACAGCGGTTTGCGTTGACGGAAACGGAAACCTATATGGGCAAGAAGGACGAGGATGGCGTGAACGACCGCATGTGCATCGTGACGCGCGAAAAGGGCGAGGCGGACGACCTGATCCGCTTCGTTGCAGGTCCCGACGGCAGCGTCGTGCCGGACCTGAAGCGTCAACTTCCCGGGCGCGGATGCTGGGTGAAGGCGGAACGGGCGATTGTCGACAAGGCGGTCGCCAGGAAGCTTTTCGGGCGTGCGCTGAAGACGGAAGCCAAGGCCGGGCCGGAACTCGGCGCCGAGGTGGACCGGCTTATCGCCGCCCAGCTCGGCGGCATGATGAACATGGCGCGCAAGGCGGGCCAGTTCATCACCGGCTCCTCGAAGGTCGACCAGGCGGTGCGCGCATTGGCTGCTCTTGCCGTCTTCCATGCGACGGACGCGGCGGCCGATGGTGTGCGGAAAATAGACCAGGCGCGGAAGGCTGCGAGCTTTCTGACGGACGACGAAACGGAAATACCCTCCTTCAAGCTCTTTTCGGAGAGCGAATTGGAGGGCCTTTTGGGAAGTAATGCTTTTATCCATGCCGCAGCGCTTGCAGGGCAGGCGGGTGAGGGTGTAGTGAAGCGCGCAATCATGCTCGAGAAATACCGGGGCGACAGCCAAATGATGGCACAGGGTGGCGCTCGCCAGACAAACCAATGACGCGGTTACCGGCATTCGGCCGGCCGAAATCGCATTGGATGAACACATTTGAACGACAGGGCCAGGTGATACGCATCCGGCTCTGATCTTAGGAACGGAACGGAATGACCGACAACGAAGACGACAAGACGATCAATGTGGCTGGCAAGAAGACCCTTAGCCTGAAGCCCTCGGGGGTTCAGCAGGGAACCGTGCGCCAGGACATGGGTCGTGGCCGCACCAAGGCCGTCGTGGTCGAGACCCGCACGAAGCGCCACTTCAGCCGCCCGGGTGAAGAGCGCCAGGCATCGACGCCCGTCGCGCCCGTGCAGCGCCAGCCGGAGCCGCAGCAGACGCGTCCCGCGCCGCAGCCTTCGCGCCCCGTACACCAGCAGCCCTCCCGCCCGGTCGAACAGAACCGTCCGCGCGGCGTTGTGCTGAACCAGCTTTCGCCTGACGAAGTCGAGGCCCGTCGCCGCGCGCTTGCAGAAGCGCAGATCCGCGACGCCGCCGAAGCCCGCCAGCGCGCCGAGGACGAAGCCCGTCGCAAGGTTGAGGACGAAGCTCGCCGCGTTGCGGAGGAAGAAGCACGCCTCGTCCGCGAGAAGGAAGAAGCCGAGCGCCGTGCCGCTGAGGCCGCCGCACCCGCACCCGTCGTGGAAGAGGTCGTCGCGCAGCCGGTCGCAAGGCCCGCTCCGGCGGCTGCCGAAGCTCGCCCGCAGCCCGGCCGCACGCCCGCTCCGGCTTCCACGCCGGTTGCCGGTCGTGGCCGCCATGAAGCCGAAGATGAAGGCGACAAGCGCCCGCGCGGTGGCGCGCCTGTCAACCGCGGCGCCGTCAAGCGCCCGGAACCGGCCAAGGCTCCGGCCCGCCCGAAGGCCGATGACGGCCGTCGCCAGGGCAAGCTGACGCTGACGACGGCATCGAGCGACGAGGATGGCGCACAGCGCGGTCGCTCGCTCTCGGCCATGCGCCGCCGCCAGGAGAAGTTCAAGCGCTCCATGATGCAGGAGACGCGCGAAAAGGTCATGCGCGAAGTCATCCTGCCGGAGACGATCACCATTCAGGAACTGTCGCAGCGCATGTCCGAACGTGCCGTCGACGTCATCAAGTACCTGATGAAGGAAGGGCAGATGATGAAGCCCGGCGATCTGATCGACGCCGACCTTGCTGAAATCATCGCCGGCGAATTCGGCCACACCGTCAAGCGCGTTTCGGAATCCGACGTCGAAGAAGGCATCTTCAACGTTTCCGACGATGCTGGCGATCTGGAATCGCGCCCACCGATCGTGACCATCATGGGCCACGTCGACCACGGCAAGACCTCGCTGCTCGACGCCATCCGGCATGCAAACGTGGTTGCTGGCGAAGCCGGCGGCATCACGCAGCATATCGGCGCCTACCAGGTCGAGCACAACGGCCACAAGATCACCTTCATCGACACCCCCGGTCACGCGGCGTTCACCGCCATGCGTGCCCGTGGTGCGCAGGCGACGGACATTGCGATCCTCGTGGTCGCGGCCGACGACAGCGTGATGCCGCAGACGATCGAGTCCATCAATCACGCCAAGGCGGCGGGTGTTCCGATCATCGTGGCGATCAACAAGATCGACAAGCACGAAGCCGATCCGCAGAAGGTGCGCAACCAGCTCCTCCAGCACGAGGTCTTTGTCGAATCCATGGGCGGTGAAACGCTCGATGTGGAAGTTTCGGCCAAGAACCGGCTGAACCTGGACAAGCTGCTCGAGGCCGTCCTGCTGCAGGCCGAAATTCTCGACCTTAAGGCGAACCCGAACCGCACGGCAGAGGGCGTCGTCGTCGAAGCCCAGCTCGATCGTGGTCGCGGCGCCGTTGCCACCGTTCTCGTGCAGACCGGCACGCTGCGCCCGGGCCAGATCGTCGTTGCCGGCGACCAGTGGGGCCGCGTACGCGCCCTCGTCAACGACAAGGGCGAACACGTCAAGGAAGCCGGCCCGTCCATGCCGGTCGAAGTGCTCGGCCTTTCGGGTACCCCGGCTGCCGGCGACAAGTTCGCCGTGGTCGAGAACGAAGCCCGCGCCCGCGAGATCTCGGAATACCGCCAGCGCCTCGCCCGCGAAAAGCAGGTGGCACGCCAGGCCGGTTCGCGTGGCTCGCTCGAGCAGATGATGAGCCAGCTGCAGAACACCGGCCTCAAGGAGTTCCCGCTGCTCATCAAGGGTGACGTGCAGGGCTCGATCGAAGCCATTGCCGGCGCGCTGGAAAAGCTCGGCACGGACGAAGTCCGCGCCCGTATCGTTCATTCCGGTGCCGGTGGCATCACGGAATCCGATATCTCGCTTGCCGAAGCTTCGAACGCCGCCATCATCGGCTTCAACGTCCGTGCCAATGCACAGGCCCGTACGGCTGCCGAGCGGGCCGGTCTCGAAATCCGCTACTACAACATCATCTACGATCTGGTGGATGACGTGAAGGCAGCGATGTCGGGCCTGCTTTCGCCGGAACGTCGCGAAACCTTCCTCGGCAATGCCGAAATCCTCGAGGTGTTCAACATCACGAAGGTCGGCAAGGTCGCGGGTTGCCGCGTCATCGAAGGCAAGGTCGAGCGTGGCGCCGGTGTCCGTCTGGTGCGCGACAACGTCGTCATCCACGAAGGCAAGCTCAAGACGCTCAAGCGCTTCAAGGACGAAGTCGCCGAAGTGCCGATGGGCCAGGAGTGCGGCATGGCCTTCGAGAACTACGAAGACATCCGCGCCGGCGACACGATCGAGTGCTTCCGCGTGGAGCACATCACCCGCACGCTGTAAGCGTCCGGCGAATAGACCATCGTGCGAGCGCCGGACCGTTTCGGCGCTCGCATTTTTTTGAAGGTGACGACCATGACCAGAGCAACATCCTCGGCGCCGTCGCAACGCATGCTGCGCGTAGGCGAGCAGGTGCGCGCGGCGATCACCCAGGTCCTCCAGCGCGGTGAAGTGCGCGACCCGCTTCTCGAAAAGACCGTGATCTCGATTTCGGAAGTGCGCATGTCGCCCGATCTCAAACACGCGACGGCCTATGTCACGCCGCTCGGCGTGAAGGACCATGAGGCGGTGATCGACGCGCTGAACCGCAATTCGAAGTTCATTCGCGGCCGCCTCGGCCCGCAGCTTCGCCAGATGAAGTACATGCCGGACGTTCGTTTCCGTGACGATACGAGCTTCGACAACTACAAGAAGATCGACGATCTCCTGCGTTCGCCGGAAGTCGCTCGCGATCTTTCGGCCGAAGACGGCGACGACGACAAGTAATCCAGGTAGAATATGTCCAGACCCCGCAAACCCAAGGGCCGGCCGGTTTCCGGCTGGCTCATCCTCGATAAGCCGTTCGATTTCGGCTCCACCGAAGCCGTCGCCAAGATCAAATGGCTGCTCAAGGCCCAGAAGGCCGGCCATGCCGGTACGCTCGATCCGCTGGCCTCCGGCATGCTGCCGATCGCGCTCGGCGATGCGACCAAGACCGTGCCCTATGTGATGGACGGCCGCAAGATCTACGAATTCACGGTGACCTGGGGCGAAGAACGCACGACGGATGACCTTGAGGGCGAGGTAACGCAGAGTTCCGAAAAGCGGCCTGCCGCCGAGGCGATCCGGGCGATCCTCGGCGAGTATACCGGCGTCATCCAGCAGATCCCGCCGCAGTTCTCCGCCATCAAGATCGCAGGCGAACGCGCCTACGATCTTGCCCGCGAAGGCGAGATTGTCGAAATCCCCTCGCGCGAGGTGGAGATCCACCGCCTGACGCTGATCGGCTGCCCGGATGAGAACACGGCCGAATTCGAGGTGGAATGCGGCAAGGGCACCTACGTGCGGGCGCTCGCCCGTGATTTTGGCCGCCAGCTCGGCTGCTTCGGCCATATCTCGGCCTTGCGCCGCACCTTCGTCGCGCCTTTCGGCGAGGACAGCATGGTGCCGCTCGCCGACCTGACAGCACTCGAGGAGATCGCTGACGAGGCCGAACGGCTGGCGGCACTTGATGCTTTCCTGATCGACACGGGCGAAGCGCTTTCCAGCCTGCCGCAGATCGTCATCAACGACGACCAGGCGCACCGCCTGCGTATGGGCAATCCGATCATCCTGCGCGGCCGGGATGCCCCGGTTTCTGCCGATGAAGCCTATGCCACGGCCCGTGGCAAGCTGGTCGCGATCGGCGAGATCGGTGGCGGCGAGTTCCGGCCGAAGCGCGTCTTCGGCGGCTGAACAAGGTCGGCGGAACCAATCGCCGCCGACTTGATTTCACCACAAGCTATGGGCTTTATGGGCCGGCGAGGTTCGTTCGAGGGCGGGCCGGGCGGTGCGTTGCCGTCCTGGCTGCCTGCGGGCGAGGGGTGAAAGGGCTGGCCGTTGACGATTGCGCCGACTGACAGAACGGTATCCGCCGAGGATACGGTGGAGGGCGCTGGCCCTGCCGAAAGCCGCCGGCGTATGCACCATCCCGTCGCATTCTATCTCGTCTGCCTCATCCTCGTCGTCGTCATTCCCGCCTTCCTGTTCTCCATCGTCGTGCTGAAGCGCACCACCGAGGCGCAGGAGCGCATCTTCGAATCGCTGCTGCGCACTTCGACAAGCGCCGTCAATCGCGCCGTCGAGCGTGAAATCACGGGTATGTTCTCGACGCTCAATTTCCTGTCCACGTCGGAAAGCCTGCCGAAGGGCGATTATGCCACCCTGCATGCCCAGGCAAGCAAGACGCTGCAGGGTACGGACATCTATTTCCTCGTCATCGATCAGGCGATGAAGCAGCGCCTCAACACGCGCGTTCCCTACGGCATGCCGCTCAATGTCGCCTCGGAGCCGGTTTCGGCACGCCTGGCGCTGTCGCGGGGCGAGCGTATGGTTTCCGACCTGTTCTTCGGCCGCACCGCGCAGCAATGGGTGTTCAACGTCTATATGCCGGTGCGGCTTGCCAATGGTGAGCCGGTCCTGCTGACGCTGACAAAGAATGCCGATGCGCTGCGGCGCGCTGTCAATCCGGATGTGCTTTCGCCCGGCTGGAATGCGGCGGTGCTGGATTCCGCCGGCACAGTCATCGCATCGACCGATGAGAAACAGAAAACCGGCCAACCCTTCTTCCTGCGTGTCGTGCCGTCGCTGCGCCTCGGCGTCAGCACCATGAAGGGGGACGGTGTGGACTATCAGGTCGTCACTGAATTCTCCTCGCTTGCCGGCTGGCGGATGATCGCCTGGGCGAAATCGTCGGATGTGCAGGCGCCCGCCGTCTCTTCCTTCCTCTGGCTGACGATCGGCGGGGCTGTCTTTGCCGCACTCGCCGCCATCAGCGCCGTCGGCATCGCCCGCGTGCTGTCGCGCGACGTGCGGCTGCTCGCACATGACGCGCGCCGGCTCGGCCAGGGAGAGCGGGTCGCTCCGCGCCCCTATGCCATTTCCGAGCTGGAGACCGTCTCCCGCGCGCTTGCCGAGGCTGCGGATGCACGGGTGAAGTCGGAAAACGAGGTGCGCTTCCTGATGCGGGAGGTGGCGCACCGCTCCAAGAACCAGCTCACCGTCATCCAGGCGATGCTCAACCAGTCGGCGGCGAGCGCGGAAAATGCCAGCGATTTCGCCGAAACGTTCCGCAAGCGCGTGGCCGGTCTTGCCCGCTCGACAGACCTGATGATCGCCAATGCCACACAGGGTGTGAACCTGATGGAACTGGCGAAAAATCAGCTGAAGCCTTTCACGCCTGCGGATGCGGAGCGTGTGCGCATCACCGGCCCCGCCGTGCTCCTCGATCCTCAGGCCTCGCAGACGCTGGGCATGGCCCTGCACGAACTGTCGACCAATGCCACGAAATACGGTGCGCTCGCCAACGAAACGGGGATCGTGTCGTTGAGCTGGGTAGCGAGCGGCGAGGACCTGAACCTCGTCTGGCGCGAGAGCCAGGCGGCGATCGACAAGGACGCCATTGCCGCAAGCCGCAAGGGTTTCGGCAGCGTCGTGCTGGAGCGCATGCTTGGCATGGCGCTCGATGCGAAGCTCGATTTCGCCGTGCATGACGACGGTATCGAATGGCGGGTGAGGATCCCGCTTGCGCGGCTGCGGGACGAGGACGTTCACCAGCAGCAGGGTGCAGCGCAATGAGGAACCCTGTCCTTTTCAGACACATCGACCACAGGTGTTTTTCATGACGTCATTCCTGCACGGAGGCGCCGTCGCGGCGTTCCTTGCCCTTTCGGCTTCTCCCGCCTTCGCCGCCTATGGTCAGTGCTCGGTCGACGACCCGACCGGCACGCCGCTCAATGTGCGCTCGGCTCCGAACGGTGCGATCCTGACGACGCTTGTCAACGGTACGCAGGTCGACATCGTCGACGAGATGAAGATCGGTGCTAAGCACTGGCTTTTCGTCGCGCGGCAAGGCGAACGGCTCGGCTGGGTGTTCGGCGCCTATATCGTATGCAAGCAGCCCGGCGACGCACGCGAGGCCGCACCCAGTCAACCGGCCGAGCAGCGCTGAGAGGCGTTGATGACGGCTCTTTCCTTTCATGAGGGAATGGTTTATAGGCACCGCCAGCAATGCGGGGCCTTCCCCGCTTGCCTTCACGGCCATCGCTGGACGACATCCCGGCTTTTGGCGACCTTTGTTCCCATTCATGAAAGGACATACGATGTCGATCACTGCTGAGCGCAAGGCTGCGCTGATCAAGGAATACGCTACCGTCGAAGGCGATACCGGTTCTCCGGAAGTCCAGGTTGCGATCCTGACCGAGCGTATCAACAACCTGACGGAACACTTCAAGGGCCACAAGAAGGACAACCACTCCCGTCGCGGCCTTCTGACCATGGTTTCCAGCCGCCGCTCGCTTCTTGACTACCTCAAGAAGAAGGACGATGCCCGTTACAGCAAGCTGATTGCTGCCCTCGGTATTCGCCGCTAAGCAATTTCGGCGGGCGTTCTTCGTGAGCGCCCGCCGCTTTCTTTTGCGGAGCAGACGCTTCGCCAGACCGTTCCCCCTGTGCCGGTTGCGACCGCCTCGTGAAACGGAATTCTCCAGCAGGCCGGATGGGCCGGTCCTGCGGAACCAACCGATGACCTGTCATGGGGCAGGATTGCAGGATGCTTCAGGCGCGCGCCTGTCGTCGGCCGGGCTCAAAGAGCCTTCGCCCGCAGAGTTCGCGAGCCACCCCCGGAAGCCTCCCGTTGTCTTGCCCATGATGCGTCATGAAAGCGGATAGACCACCTGCGCCTTTTCGGGCGGCGGTGCGCGTATCTGCCAAGAAGGACAAGACATGTTCGATACCCATACGGTTGAAATCGAATGGGCGGGCCGTCCGCTCAAGCTGGAAACCGGCAAGATCGCCCGTCAGGCTGATGGCGCGGTTCTCGCGACCTACGGCGAAACCGTCGTTCTCGCCACCGTCGTTTCCGCCAAGGCGCCGAAGCCGGGCCAGGATTTCTTCCCGCTGACCGTCAACTACCAGGAAAAGACCTACGCCGCCGGCAAGATCCCGGGTGGCTACTTCAAGCGCGAAGGCCGTCCGTCGGAAAAGGAAACGCTGGTTTCCCGCCTGATCGACCGTCCGATCCGCCCGCTCTTCCCGGAAGGCTACAAGAACGACACGCAGGTCGTCGTCACGGTCGTCCAGCATGACCTCGAAAACGATCCCGACGTCCTGTCGATGGTTGCCGCTTCCGCAGCGCTCACGATCTCCGGCGTACCCTTCATGGGCCCGGTCGGCGGTGCGCGCGTCGGCTACATCAACGGCGAATACGTCCTGAACCCGCATCTCGACGAGATGGACGAGTCCGTTCTCGACCTCGTCGTCGCCGGCACGCAGGACGCCGTCCTGATGGTCGAATCCGAAGCCAAGGAACTGAACGAAGACGTCATGCTCGGCGCCGTCATGTTCGGCCACAAGGGCTTCCAGCCGGTCATCGACGCGATCATCAAGCTCGCTGAAGTGGCTGCCAAGGAACCGCGCGACTTCAGCCCGGAAGATCATTCCGCGCTCGAAGCCGAAATGCTGGGCCTCGCCGAAACCGAACTGCGCGCTGCCTACAAGATCACCCAGAAGGCCGACCGCTACGCCGCCGTCGACGCCGTCAAGGCCAAGGTGAAGGCCCACTTCTTCCCGGAAGGCGTCGAGCCGAAGTACACGGCCGAAGTCATCGGCGCCGTCTTCAAGCACCTCCAGGCTAAGATCGTTCGCTGGAACATCCTCGACACCAAGAGCCGCATCGACGGCCGCGACCTCGACACCGTTCGCGCCATCGTCTCGGAAGTCGGCATCCTGCCGCGCACGCACGGTTCGGCGCTCTTCACCCGCGGTGAAACCCAGGCCGTCGTCGTTGCGACGCTGGGCACCGGCGAAGACGAGCAGTATGTCGACAGCCTGACCGGCATGTACAAGGAACGCTTCCTGCTGCACTACAACTTCCCGCCCTACTCGGTCGGTGAAACGGGCCGCATGGGCTCCCCGGGCCGCCGCGAAATCGGCCACGGCAAGCTCGCCTGGCGCGCTATCCGCCCGATGCTGCCGACGGCGGAACAGTTCCCCTACACGCTGCGCGTCGTTTCCGAGATCACCGAGTCGAACGGCTCGTCCTCGATGGCAACGGTTTGCGGCACCTCGCTCGCACTGATGGACGCCGGCGTTCCGCTGGCCAAGCCGGTTGCCGGCATCGCCATGGGCCTGATCCTCGAAGGCGATCGTTTCGCCGTTCTCTCCGACATCCTCGGTGACGAAGACCACCTCGGCGACATGGACTTCAAGGTCGCCGGCACCGCCGACGGCATCACCTCGCTGCAGATGGACATCAAGATCGCCGGCATCACCGAAGAGATCATGAAGGTCGCGCTCAGCCAGGCGCAGGGCGGCCGCAAGCACATCCTCGGCGAAATGGCCAATGCCATCTCCGAAGGCCGCTCGCAGCTCGGCGAATTCGCACCGCGCATCGAAGTCATGAACATCCCGGTCGACAAGATCCGTGAAGTCATCGGCACGGGCGGCAAGGTCATCCGCGAAATCGTCGAGAAGACCGGCGCCAAGATCAACATCGAAGACGACGGCACGATCAAGATCGCATCGTCCTCCGGCAAGGAGATCGAAGCGGCCCGCAAGTGGATCCACTCGATCGTCGCGGAACCGGAAGTCGGCATGATCTACGAAGGCACGGTCGTGAAGACCGCCGATTTCGGCGCCTTCGTCAACTTCTTCGGCCCGCGCGACGGCCTCGTGCACATCTCGCAGCTCGCCCAGGAGCGCGTTGCCAAGACCTCCGACGTCGTCAAGGAAGGCGACAAAGTCTGGGTCAAGCTGATGGGCTTCGACGAGCGCGGCAAGGTTCGCCTCTCCATGAAGGTTGTCGACCAGGCGACCGGCAAGGAAGTCGCTGCCGACAAGAAGGGCGACGGCGAAGCCGCCGAGTAATCGGACCCTCTACCTTTAGAAGGGGCGCGGAGCGGAATGTTCCGCGCCCCTTTCCTTTGACAGACCCATTAGTTTCGCAATTCTGAACGCAAACCGCCTTGAGCCTTGCTGGAATTGCTCGACCGCCGAAAGCCCGCCATGACCCGCGAAGCCCTCAAGACCCTGTTTCATCCCTTTGCCGCCGGCACGCTTGCCATGCCGGAAGAGGGCGAACGCTATCTCTTTCTCGGCGCTGAAGCCGGTCAGCGCCCGCCGGAAGGTTTTGCCGCGACACTGGAAGCCGTGCAGCCGCAACGGGCGCTCCACCGCGGGCTGGAGGCCGTGCGCGTGCCGGTCAAGCCGGTCATCGAGGGCGAGGATTTCGACGGCGCGCTCATCCTGATCAACAAGCACAAGGGCGAGAACGAGAACCGCATCGCCGAGGCGCTGCGCCGGGTGCGCACAGGCGGCCTCATCGTCGTTGCCGGCAGCAAGGAAGACGGCGTGCAGTCGATGCGCAAGCGTCTCGACCAGCTCGGCCTTTCCGGCGACTACATGCCGAAGTACCATGGCCTTGCCATCTGGTTCGCCCGTCCGGAAGACCCGTCCGAGGCCATTTCCAAGCTCGCCGCCAAGCCGGTGCGCATCGTCGGCCGTTTCACTGCGGCGCCGGGCATGTTCTCGCATGACCGGATCGACGAGGGTTCGGAACTGCTCGCGACCCGTATCCCGGAAGATTTCCACGGCCACGCCGCCGATTTCGGTGCGGGCTGGGGCTATCTCTCCGTCATGTTCGGCGGTCGCGCGCCGCAGGTGAAGGGCATCGACCTCTTCGAGGCGCACTACGAGGCGCTGGAAGCCGCCAAGGAGAACATGGCGGAGAACTGCCCGAACATTCCCGCCCGCTACTACTGGTTCGACCTGACGGCCGAGACGCCGCGCGACCACTACGACCTCATCGTGATGAACCCGCCCTTCCACGAAGGCCATGCCGCCGATCACTCGCTCGGCGCCGGCATGATCCGCATGGCGGCAAAATCGCTGAAGGCCGGCGGACGCCTGCTGATGGTCGCCAACCGCGGCCTGCCCTACGAGCCCGTGCTGAAGGAAGCCTTCAAGGAGAGCGGTGAAGTCTGCCGCAACGCCCGCTTCAAGGTTCTCTGGGGCAAGCGCTGAACCCTACAAGGGAAGCGCGAAAGTCTGTTTGATCGTCTCGCTCGGCACGTCCGTCTTGACGGTCTGGATGCCGTTCCTGCGGGTGAGATGGGTCGACTGGAAGCGACGATAGTCTTCCAGATCCGAGACGACGACGCGCAGCAGCGCGTCGCTCTCGCCGAGCATGATGTAACACTCCACCACTTCGGGCAGTCGCTTCATCGCCGCGATGAAATGGTCGATCGTTTCTGCGTCCTGTGCCGTCAGCGAGACGCGGGCGAACAGGGAGAGGGTGAGGCCGACCCTCGCCTGGTCGACCACCGCCACGTAGCGGCTGATGATGCCGGCCTCCTCCAGAAGCTTCACGCGCCGCAGGCAGGGCGACGGCGACAGGCCGACGCGTTTGGCCAGCTCGATATTCTGCAGCCGGCCATTCTGCTGCAGTTCGCGCAGGATACGGCGGTCTATCTCGTCCAGTTGCATTGAAATTCTCACAAACGTTCAAGCCGGATCCCGGCATCAAATACCAAAATCTCCCCCAGTCTTGGCATCTTGGCAACCCGCTTGCGCGGAACGGCTGCTAGGCTTTGTCAGGTTTGACGGGAGAGCAGCATGGATTGGGCCTGGATACTGGCGGCCACGGGTTTCGCATTCGCCATGGCAGGCACGCCGGGGCCGAACAATACGATGGTGACAGCCTCGGGGGCCAACCATGGTTTTCGCCGGACGTTGCCGGTGGCCGTCGGAATGGGTGCCGGCGTGGCGGCCATCATCTTCGCTGTCGCCGCGGCAGGGGGAACCATCGTCTCCGAGCCGCGTGTGCACCTGGTGCTGAAATGGGTCGGCGTCGCCTATCTGCTGTGGCTCGCCTGGCGCATCGCCACCGCGCCGGTCGGGGTGACGGGGGAGGGTGATCGGCGTCGGCCGTTTACCTTCGTCGAGGGCGCGCTGCTGCAACTCGTCAATCCGAAGCTCTGGGTGATGGTGGCCGGCGCTGTCGTCACCTATGGCGGTAGCGCTGCTCAAGGCCTCGCCGTACCCGCCGCCTTTGCCGTTATTTTCGGCGGTGCGACGCTGGCGAGCACATTGGCCTGGGCCGGCATCGGCGTCGGTGCGGGCCGGTTCCTTGCCAGCGCGCGCAGCCTGAGGGTGTTCAACCGGGTGATGGCGCTGCTTCTGGTGCTGTCGCTGCTGCCCGTCTTGGGAGAATAGGTCGCATTGCCAATTGGCCGAAACAGGTTCACCATTCCCGAACCGTTTCAGTTCAGGAGACCCGCAATGGCTTTTGGACCTGCAAGGCCACCAATTACCGAAGATGTGGCGGAAGTCATCGCCAAGGATGTGAAGGAAGGGGAGGGGCATACGCCGACCTCCGAGGTGCCGCTGGCGTTCCTGAAGCGTGGAGCCGAGAGAAAGCCACTGGAAATGAACAACCGCGTGCAGGCGCTGTTCCTCGGCGTTCTGGCCGCCGTGCTCCTGCTCGTCGTCGTGCTGATGGTGCTCTGACGAAGGAAAACGGCGCGAAGTCCGAGACATCGCGCCGTCTTTGGTTACTCGCTGTCGGCCTTTGCCAGACGCTCCAGCGTCGGCATGGAGGTGATGTTGTAGCCGGAGTCCACGTAGTGGATCTCACCGGTAACACCGCTCGACAGGTCCGAAAGCAGATACAGCGCCGAATTGCCGACATCCTCGATGGTGACGGTGCGGCGCAGCGGCGCGTTCTTCTGCTGCCAGGACAGCATGGCGCGAGCGTCCGAAATGCCGGCGCCGGCGAGCGTGCGGATCGGGCCGGCCGAGATGGCGTTGACGCGAATGCCCTGCGGCCCATAGTCGCCGGCCAGATAGCGTACGGAGGCTTCGAGCGCTGCCTTCGCGACGCCCATGACGTTGTAGTTCGGCATGATGCGCGTGGAGCCGCCATAGGTCAGCGTCAGCATCGCGCCGCCGTCCGTCATCAGCTCAGCCGCGCGCTTGGCGATCTCCGTGAAGGAGAAGCATGAGATGACCATCGTGCGCGAGAAGTTGTCGCGCGAGGTATCGGCGTAGAGGCCCTTCAGTTCGTTTTTGTCGGAAAAGCCGATGGCGTGCACGACGAAATCGAGCTTGCCCCACTTCTCCTTGATCGCCTCGATCGTCGCATCCACCGAAGCGATGTCCTCGACGTCGCAGGGAATGACGAAATCCGAGCCGAGTTCGGCGGCGAGCGGCTTGACGCGCTTGCCGAGCGCTTCGCCCTGATAGGTGAAGGCGAGTTCCGCGCCCTGATCGGCCAGTTTCTGCGCGATCCCCCACGCGATGGAATGGTTGTTCGCGACCCCCATGATGAGGCCGCGCTTGCCGTTCATGATCCCCGTCATTGACGTCATCCGTTGTGGCGCTGGAAGACCAGCGTGGCGTTCGTGCCGCCGAAGCCGAAGGAGTTGGAAAGAACCGTGTCGATCTTGGCGTTGTCGATGCGCTTGCGCACGATCGGCACGCCGTCGAATTCCGGGTCGAGCTCGGTGATATGCGCGCTTTCGCCGATGAAGCCGGCCTGCATCATCAGCAGACCGTAGATCGATTCCTGCACGCCGGCCGCGCCCAGCGAGTGGCCGGTCAGCGACTTTGTCGACTGGATATGCGGGATCCTGTCGCCGAAGACTTCGCGGATCGCACCAATCTCCTTGGAATCGCCGACAGGCGTCGAAGTGCCGTGCGTGTTGATGTAATCGACATCGCCCTTCACGGTGGAAAGCGCCTGACGCATGCAGCGGATCGCACCTTCGCCTGACGGGGCAACCATGTCGTAGCCGTCGGAGGTTGCGCCGTAGCCGACGATTTCCGCATAGATCTTTGCGCCGCGGGCCTTCGCACGCTCGTATTCTTCCAGCACCAGCACGCCGGCGCCACCGGCGATGACGAAGCCGTCGCGGCTGACGTCATAGGCGCGCGAGGCCGTCGCGGGCGTGTCGTTGTACTTGGAGGACATGGCGCCCATGGCGTCGAAGAGGTTCGACATGGTCCAGTCGAGGTCTTCGTGGCCGCCGGCGAACATGATGTCCTGCTTGCCCCACTGGATCATTTCCGCGGCATTGCCGATGCAATGCGCAGAGGTCGAGCAGGCCGACGAGATCGAGTAGTTGACGCCGTGGATCTTGAACCAGGTGGCGAGTGTCGCCGATGCCGTCGAGGACATCGCCTTCGGCACGGCGAACGGGCCGATGCGCTTGGGCGAATTGTTCTTCAGCGTGATCTCGGCAGCCTCGATCAGCGTACGGGTGGAAGGACCGCCCGAACCCATGATGATACCGGCGCGCTCGTTGGCGGCGTAGTCCGCCTCTTCCAGGCCGGAATCGGCGATCGCCTGCTTCATGGCAACGTGGTTCCATGAACCGCCCTGCGAGAGGAAGCGGGCAGCGCGGCGATCGACAAGCTCGCTCGTGTCGATGTTGGGCGCGCCCCAGACCTGGCACTTGAAGCCATGGTCGGCGAAATCCTGCGAGAAGCTGATGCCCGAGCGCGCATCGCGCAGCGACGCCGTCACTTCGTCCGCATTGTTCCCGATGGAGGATACGATCCCCAGACCCGTGACAACTACCCGTCTCATGTTTCCGACCTTTTCTAGAACGTCTCGTTGTGAAGGCGGCTTTGCGCCGCCCTCAGGCTTTCGGTGGCTTTCGCGCCGCCTTAAGCTTCCTTGTCTTTCGACAGGCCGACGCGCAGGTCGGTCGCCTGATAGATGGTCTCGCCGTCGGCCTTCAGCCAGCCGTCCGCCGTGCCGAGCACGAGGCGGCCACGCATGACACGCTTGAAGTCGATGCCGTATTCGAGCAGCTTCGTGTGGGGGCGGACCATACCCTTGAACTTCACTTCGCCGGTCGACAGCGCCATGCCGCGGCCGGGTTCGCCCAACCAGCCGAGGAAGAAGCCGGTCAGCTGCCACATGCCGTCGAGGCCGAGGCAGCCGGGCATGATCGGGTTGCCCTGAAAGTGACAGGGGAAATACCAGTCATCGGGCTTCACGTCGTATGCGGCGCGGATATAGCCCTTGTCGAAGGCGCCGCCGGTCTCGGAAATATCGGTGATGCGGTGGACCATCAGCATGGGTGGCAGAGGAAGCTGGGCATTGCCGGGGCCGAACAGCTCACCGCGGCCGCAGCGCAGAATTTCCTCGTAGTTGTAGCTGGATTGCCTGGTCGTCATCGAATGTTTCATCCCCGGTCTGAACAACGCTTGATCTGCGTTAGATTTAGAGAAGGTGTGGCACGAATTGAAGCACCCGGCCCTTCTCCTTTTTGTCGCCCCGCCTTCTTCGGGCGGGACGTTCATTCAGCTGTCCGCATACATGATGCCAGCGGTGACAGCCAGCGCAAATTGCCGTGACAATAGCAAAGGCCCCGGTTTTTCCGCATGTTGAGGGCCTTCAGGCCGCCGTAATCCTATTGAATCCCGACGCTCGTAAAGTTATATCGAAAGTTCAAGATTGTTGTTCAAGGCCAGACAAGCGGATCCGTCGCCCATGACGCATGCACACGAGATGCCCATCGAAGAGCGCCTGCGCCATTGCGGCCTGCGCCCGACGCGCCAGCGTGTGGCACTCGGGGACCTGCTCTTCGCCAAGGGCGACCGTCACCTGACGGTGGAAGAGCTGCACGAAGAGGCCGTCACGGCCGGCGTTCCGGTATCGTTGGCGACCGTCTACAACACGCTGCACCAGTTCACCGAGGCCGGTCTCATCCGGGTTCTGGCGGTCGAAAGCTCGAAGACCTACTTCGACACCAACGTGTCGGACCATCACCATTTCTTCGTCGAGGGCGAGAACCACGTGCTCGACATTCCCGTGAGCAACATCGCCATCGGCAACCTGCCGGAGCCGCCCGAGGGCATGGAGATCGCTCACGTTGACGTGATCATCCGCCTGCGCCCGAAGAAGGCCTGATCGCGGGATTGCGCCTCACATCACGTCGTCCGGATGCCGCCCCGGCCGCGGCTTGTAGACCGGAAAGCACCAGCCGAAGCGCAGCGCCCCGCCGCGCACGATGAAGGCGGCGCCGATGCCGATGGCGGACGCGATCCAGAGAGGTGCGCCCGCTACGCTCGCCGCCGTAAAGCCCGCCGCGCCGATCAGCGCCGCGGTGATGTAGATTTCCGGCCGCAGCAGCACGGAGGGCTCGCCCGCCAGAAGATCGCGCAGGATGCCGCCGAAGCTGGCGGTGAGCACGCCCGTCGTGATAGCCACCGTCGGCGAGCCGGTGGCCGCAAGGCCCTTTGCCGCGCCCATCACGCAATAGGCCGAGACACCCATGGCATCGAGCCAGAGCAGCAGGCGGTAGCGCGACTCGATACGGTGCGCCAGCACGAAGACGACAAGCGCAACTGCGATGCAGACGATGAGATAGGTCGGGTTCACCACCCAGAAGACCGGTGTCGCGCCGAGGATGACGTCGCGGAACGTGCCGCCGCCGATGCCCGTCGCAGCGGCAAGGAAGAGGAAACCGATGATGTCGAGCTGCTTGCGCGAGGCCGAGAGCGCGCCGGTGGCGGCAAAGACGGCGACGCCCGTGTAGTCGAGCAGTTCCAGGATCGACACGCATTCCTCCTTCGCCGCCAAGCCTCGCGACAGCTTTCCTGCGCTAGAGTGCGCGCCCGTACGCCCGGGCAGAATCAGGCGCGGCGCCGGCCCGTCCGCATATTGACCGAATCGCCCGCCATGGAAAGGTTTGACAGATGGCCATCCGCATCAGAACCCTTGCACTTCTCGCCGCCGCGCTGGTTTCGACCATCCTGCCGGTCCGTGCGGCGGAGATCGTGCCGGATGCGCATGCGGCCGTCGAGGCAGAGGTCGCCAAGCGCTGCAAGGCGCCGATCTTCGGCGAGGATTTTGCCGACAACGTCGATTTCAACAATGACGGCATCGTCGACGCGATCTTCAATCTCGGCGCCGTCAATTGCGACGGCACGCCGGGTGGCCTCTGCGGCAATGTCGGCTGCCCCCATGAGTTCTACATCCAGGTCGCGGAAGGCGGCTATTTCCTCGCCGCCAATGCCGATCTCTACGGCTACGAGATGAAGAAGCGCTACGGCAACATGGTGCTGGAGCTGAAGGCCAATGCCGCAAGCTGCGGGCGGGACGATTCAGAGTATTGCATCATGACCATCCGCGTGCGCGGCGCCCAGTTCGATACGATCTCGAAGAAATAGGGCCTATTGCGGGAAGAGCGCGTGGGTGCGGCCGGCGAAATAGTAGAGCAGCAGCCCCGTCCATTCCCGGAGCGCCGTCGTTGTCAGCTGGCTGTTGGTTGAGGGCTGGGTGAAATCGAGTGCCAGGCCGGCATGGCCCGTCGTGCGGAAATCCGTCGGCCAGGGCAGAACCTCGAGACCGAGCTTGCTGAACAGGCCGACCGAGCGCGGCATATGGAAGGCTGAGGTCACCAGCAGGCAGCGATCCAGCCCGTTTACGGCGAGCAGGTCTTTCGTGTTCGCGACATTCTCGAAGGTCGTGCGGGATTCGGTCTCGCGGATGAGCCGGTCTGCGGGCACACCGAAGGCTTCGAAGAAGCGCGTTGCCACTGCCGCATCGCCCTCGTAGCTGCCGCTCAGCGAGCCGTCACCGCCGGAAATGAGGATCCGCGAAGCCGGAAATTCCCGCGCCAGCCGCAGCGTTTCGATGAAGCGGTCAGCCGCCTGGTTCATCTCGAAGCCGCCGCGTGCCGCAATCACCTCCGCCTCGATGCCGCCGCCGAGCATGATGATGCAGGTAGGGCCGCCGGCGGGCAATTCCGCCCTTGGAATACGATCTTCCAGCACTTGCAGGAGGACAGAGCCCGTCGTGGTGAACAGCGTCACGAAAAGCACGAGAGCGGCGAGCCCGCTCGCCGCCGCCCGCAGACGGTTCCATTTCAAAAACCCGGCCAGAAGGCCGAAAGCAAGCAACAGAAGCGCAAGCGACAGGGGCTGGGCTGCCAGCCAGAAGATCTTCGAGGCGTAATAGGTCACGCGCTACCCACTGTTCGTTGCCGTGTCCGCGCCGGTCTCAGGCCCGCCCGAGGGCAGGTGCCGTCGCCGCCGCCTTGCCGCGCCGCAGATAGAGGATGCCTGCCGCCAACGCAACGCCGGCCGCGAGAACCGCGATGGCGATCAGCGGGCGGTAGGCGATCCAGGCAATGGCGATGACCGCCGGCCCGATCAGCAGCGTGAGAACAAGCGCGATCGCCGTCGTGCCGAAGCGTACGATGGAGCCGACGAAGGGCACGACGTCCGCGATGACGCCGAGGATCGACAGGATGAAGGCGAAGCCGATGAAGATGCCGACAAGCCCGCCGACCCGCACCAGCCAGGTGATGATCGTGTTCTCGCTCTGCGCCGCATCGAACATGGTGGTCGCATCGACGAGACCGGCATCGCTGAGGAAGAGGTCGCGTCCGTTGGTCGTCTTGTAGGGTGTCAGGCCGCTGCCGCGCTGGGCGCCGACGAAACTCGCCTCGGCAATGTCGGAACGCTCGAAGCGGATGCGGATGTCGCCGACCTGCGGATCCTCGGGATTGAACGAGAAGACGGCCTGGCCGGCGATCGTCGAGACGGGCTTGCCGAGTGCCACGGCCTCGCCCATCCGGTTCACGTCCAGCGCGGTGAGCGGCACGGGCCGTTCATCGCCAAGACGCGCAACGGCGCGACCGTCCACGCTGAAGGCGCCGATGGTTGCCGATTCCACCGGGAAGCTTGCATCGTCGATCGGCTTTTGCGGGTTGTCGTGGCCCGACTGGCGGAAGCTGCCGGAGCTGACCTCGTTGCGCTTCCATTCCTTGTGGTAGGAATAGGTGGTGACCGTCTCCTCGCTGCCGCCGAGCTGCTTGCGCGTCTCCGATTTCGAGGTCTCCACCCACTGGTACATCTCGACGATGCGTTCGAGCCCGGCCGCCCCATCGGCTGAAATGCCGAGCACGTCGTCCTCCGGCACGCCGACCGGCTTCACCGGTCCGGAAATGTGCACGAGCTTGCCGTCATTCGCCGGATCCACGCTGCCATTGTCGACGGAGATGACGAGACCCGCGCCCTCGACGAGCGCCCGATAGGTCTTCACCGACCGGCCTTCGTTCCAGAACAGGAGCCAGATGCAGGCGATGAGAAGGATGAAGCCGACCACGATCTTGATCAGCGCCCCCTTCAGCCTGGAGAACCAGGACGTGGTCGTCGTTTCCGTAAAGCTCATGATTGTCCCCCGGCAAGGCGTGCGTCATGCCAGAGACGCGCGGCAGGACATGCTTATTCGCGCTTCCTGAACTGCGCAAGCGGGGACATAATGAGCCGGAGGCGAGGGCGGAGCCCCGGAACATCTTCTCCCCTCCGCCGTTGTCGCAAAAACGGAAGGGAGCCAGTCCATGACCGACGATCGCGAAGAGAAAATCCGCAAGCGTGCCCACGAGCTCTGGCTGCAGCAGGGGCGGCCTGAGGGCAAGCGTGATGACCACTGGTACCAGGCGGAACGGGAAATCGACCAAGGGGACGGAGAGATCGAGGGTGACGACGTTCCGAACCTCGCCGCCCTGCGCGAAGCCGTCCGCGAACACACGGATGCCTTCCTGGTAAAGACGGACCTGGAGGATGCCGACCAGCGCGAAGTGCCAGGCACGCGCGAGCAGCCTTAGGTTCAGCCTGTCAATCCTGAGGAAGGTTTGGTGGAGCTAAGCGGGATCGAACCGCTGACCTCTTGCATGCCATGCAAGCGCTCTCCCAGCTGAGCTATAGCCCCATAACGGGTCCGGCAGAGCCGGTTTCCGGGAACCGAAGCGGCGTTGCCGTTCGGTGTGGCGGCTTATTACTTCCGGGTTTCGGAGATGGCAAGCCGAAAAATGAAATCCGGCCGATTTTTTTGAAACCGGCCGGAAAATCAAACTCTTATGCTTCGTCTTCGTCGCCCGTCACGCCGATGAGGCCGGACATGTCGTCATCGTCGTCGTCTTCGTCCTGTTCGAGGAACGTGTCGTCCTCGTCGCCGTCGATCTCGACGTCGTCGTCGCCGAGGTCCGGCAGGTCGTCGCCGCCTGCTGCATCCTCGTCGGCATCCTCAAGCGAAACGAGCTCGACTTCCGTGTTCTCGGTATCGACTTCGTTCACGTCCTCGTCCTCGTCCTTCTCAAGGACGGCGGCTGCCGACGTTTCCTCGAAGAAGGAGAGCGGATAGGACTTGCCCGTGTAGGGGGAAACGATCGGGTCGCGGTTCAGGTCGTAGAATTTCCTGCCGGTTTCCGGGTCGATGCGTTTGGTTCCGAGTTCCGCTTTTGCCACAATCAAAGCCTTCTCTGTGCCGTATGTTTCCGGCGGGGCCGGGGTTCCGGCGCGTTGAACGGTAAAATGATTAGCCGGTCCCCTTAATCGTCTTGGGCAATCCTGTCAAAGCCTAACTTTGGGCCGGACATGGAGCAGGCGCTGAGGGGGCGGTGCGACGAATGTTTTTCGCCGGGATGATGACGCTTTAAATCGTTTGTGATAGCAAGCCCGCGTTCTCCCCGGGCGATCCTCTCCGGGGAGCCGTGGATGTATATAAGGAAGACGACCATGTCGCATGGCGCCAGTGCACGGCCCGCAACCGCCCGCAAATCCTCCGGCCTGTCCGGGACCGTCCGCATCCCCGGCGACAAGTCGATTTCCCACCGCTCCTTCATGTTCGGCGGCCTTGCCAGCGGCGAGACGCGCATCACGGGCCTGCTCGAAGGCGAGGACGTGATCAATACGGGCAAGGCCATGCAGGCCATGGGCGCCAAGATCCGCAAGGAGGGCGACACCTGGATCATCAACGGCGTCGGCAACGGCGCGTTGCTTGCGCCCGAGGCGCCGCTTGATTTCGGCAATGCCGGCACCGGCTGCCGCCTCACCATGGGCCTCGTCGGCGTCTATGATTTCGATTCCACCTTCATCGGCGACGCCTCGCTGACCAAGCGCCCGATGGGCCGCGTCCTCAATCCGCTGCGCGAAATGGGGGTGCAGGTGACGTCCGCCGACGGCGACCGCCTGCCGGTCACGCTGCGCGGGCCGAAGACGCCGACGCCGATCACCTATCGCGTGCCGATGGCCTCCGCGCAGGTCAAATCCGCCGTGCTGCTCGCCGGCCTCAACACGCCCGGCATCACCACGGTCATCGAGCCTATCATGACACGTGATCATACCGAAAAGATGCTGCAGGGATTTGGCGCCAACCTCACCGTCGAGACGGATACGGACGGCGTGCGCACGATCCGCCTCGAAGGCCAGGGAAAACTCACCGGTCAGGTCATCGATGTGCCGGGCGACCCGTCCTCTACAGCCTTCCCGCTGGTCGCGGCGCTGCTTGTGCCGGGCTCTGATGTCACCATTCTCAACGTGCTGATGAACCCGACCCGCACCGGCCTCATCCTGACGCTGCAGGAAATGGGCGCAAACATCGAAGTCTTGAACCCGCGCCTTGCCGGCGGCGAGGACGTCGCGGACCTGCGCGTGCGCTCTTCTGAGCTCAAGGGCGTGACGGTGCCGGAAGACCGCGCGCCGTCGATGATCGACGAATATCCCGTCCTTGCCGTCGCCGCCGCCTTCGCCGAAGGCATGACGGTCATGAACGGCCTGGAAGAGCTTCGCGTCAAGGAAAGCGACCGTCTCTCGGCCGTCGCGGTCGGCCTGAAGCTCAACGGCGTCGATTGCGACGAGGGCGAAACCTCGCTGATCGTGCGCGGCCGCCCGGATGGAAAGGGCCTCGGCAACGCCTCGGGCGCCGCCGTTGCCACCCATCTCGACCACCGCATCGCCATGAGCTTCCTCGTCATGGGCCTCGTCTCGGAAAACCCCGTTACGGTGGACGACGCGACGATGATCGCCACGAGCTTTCCGGAGTTCATGGACCTGATGGCGGGACTGGGCGCGAGGATCGAACTTAGCGCGTGAGGTTGGAAGACGCCTTGCCCCTTGGCATCGCGCCTTGTCTTCCGGTAACAGCTTTTGTGAAAAGTTTGTGACGCATGGGTGCGAAATGAAGACGATCGCCATCGACGGACCGGCTGCCGCGGGCAAGGGTACGCTGTCGCGCCGGATTGCGGAGGATTATGGCTTTCATCACCTCGATACGGGCCTGACCTATCGCGCGACGGCCAAGGCGCTCATCGATCGTGGTCTGCCGCTCGATGACGAGGCTGTCGCGGCCGAGGTGGCGCGCACGCTTGATCTCGGCGGGCTCGACCGGGCGGTGCTGTCCGCTCACGATATCGGTGAGGCGGCCTCCAAGATCGCGGTCATGCCATCCGTGCGCCGCGCGTTGGTCGAGGCGCAGCGCGGCTTTGCGGCGCGCGAGCCGGGCACGGTGCTCGATGGGCGCGATATCGGCACGGTCGTCTGCCCGGATGCAGCAGTGAAGCTCTATGTCACGGCTTCGCCGGAGGTGCGCGCCAGGCGCCGCCATGACGAAATCCTCGGCAATGGTGGGGTGGCCGATTTCGAGACGATCCTCGACGACATCCGCCGGCGGGACGCGCGCGACATGGGCCGGGCGGACAGCCCGTTGAAACCGGCCGATGATGCGCACTTGCTTGATACCTCGGAAATGGGTATAGAGGCGGCGTTTTCGGCGGCCAAGTCGATCATCGACGCCGCATTGAAGCACTAGCTTTTCCTTCCGGAATTGCACCAGCATAGAACAAGGCCTGTCCCCGCGCCGGATTTGCTGCCTCAAGGGCAGCGGGCATAGCCTCGTTCCTCATCAACGCTAACCCCCGGCGCCCGTGCCCACAGGCACACCAGGAGTTTCAATGTCTCAAGCAAACCCCACGCGCGAAGATTTCGCAGCCCTTCTGCAGGAATCCTTCGCCGCTAACGATCTCGCCGAAGGCTATGTCGCCAAGGGCATCGTTACCGCGATCGAAAAGGACGTTGCCATCGTCGACGTCGGCCTCAAGGTTGAAGGCCGCGTCCCGCTGAAGGAATTCGGCGCGAAGTCGAAGGACGGCACGCTGAAGGTCGGCGACGAAGTCGAAGTTTACGTCGAGCGCATCGAAAACGCTCTCGGCGAAGCTGTTCTTTCGCGCGAAAAGGCTCGCCGCGAAGAAAGCTGGGCCAAGCTCGAAGTCAAGTTCGAAGCCGGCGAGCGCGTCGAAGGCGTCATCTTCAACCAGGTCAAGGGTGGCTTCACCGTCGATCTCGACGGCGCCGTTGCCTTCCTGCCGCGTTCGCAGGTCGACATCCGTCCGATCCGCGACGTCACGCCGCTCATGCACAACCCGCAGCCCTTCGAAATCCTCAAGATGGACAAGCGTCGCGGCAACATCGTCGTTTCGCGCCGTACGGTTCTCGAAGAGTCGCGCGCCGAGCAGCGTTCTGAAATCGTTCAGAACCTCGAAGAAGGCCAGGTTGTTGACGGCGTCGTCAAGAACATCACCGATTACGGTGCGTTCGTTGACCTCGGCGGCATCGACGGCCTGCTGCACGTCACCGACATGGCCTGGCGCCGCGTCAACCATCCGTCGGAAATCCTGTCCATCGGCCAGCAGGTCAAGGTTCAGATCATCCGCATCAACCAGGAAACCCACCGCATCTCGCTCGGCATGAAGCAGCTCGAGTCGGATCCGTGGGATGGCATCGGCACCAAGTACCCGACCGGCAAGAAGATCTCCGGTACGGTCACGAACATCACCGACTACGGTGCGTTCGTCGAGCTGGAGCCGGGCATCGAAGGCCTGATCCACATCTCCGAAATGTCCTGGACGAAGAAGAACGTTCACCCCGGCAAGATCCTGTCCACGAGCCAGGAAGTCGACGTGGTCGTTCTCGAAGTCGATCCGACGAAGCGCCGCATCTCGCTCGGTCTCAAGCAGACCCTCGAGAACCCGTGGCAGGCCTTCGCGCACAGCCACCCGGCTGGCACGGAAGTCGAAGGCGAAGTCAAGAACAAGACCGAATTCGGCCTGTTCATCGGCCTCGACGGCGACGTGGACGGCATGGTGCACCTCTCCGACCTCGACTGGAACCGTCCGGGCGAGCAGGTCATCGAGGAGTTCAACAAGGGCGACGTCGTCAAGGCTGTCGTTCTGGATGTGGACGTCGACAAGGAGCGCATCTCGCTCGGCATCAAGCAGCTCGGCAAGGACTCGGTCGGCGACGCCGCTGCGTCCGGCGATCTGCGCAAGAACGCCGTCGTTTCGGCTGAAGTCATCGCGATCAACGATGGCGGCATCGAAGTGAAGCTCGTCAACCACGAGGACATCACGTCGTTCATCCGCCGTGGCGACCTGTCGCGTGACCGTGACGAACAGCGTCCGGAGCGTTTCTCGGTCGGCCAGACCGTCGATGCGCGCGTCCTGAACTTCTCGAAGAAGGATCGCAAGATCCAGCTTTCGATCAAGGCGCTCGAAATCGCCGAAGAGAAGGAAGCCGTCGCACAGTTCGGTTCGTCCGACTCGGGCGCTTCGCTCGGCGACATCCTCGGCGCGGCTCTGAAGAACCGCAACAACGCCGAATAAGCCTTTCGCTTATCTCGACATCAAGAACCCGCGGAGAGTGATCTCCGCGGGTTTTTCTTTTGAGCTTTGCTCAGGTCCAGTAGTCGCCGAGCTTCTGGTAGAAGACGAGGCCCGGCTCGATGACGCCGACCATTTCAGCGGTCTTTTCGCGGCGCTTCGCCATGTCGGCCGCCTCGGGTTCTTCGCCGTCGGCGTCGAAGGTGGTGTCCTCGCCCGCCTCGCCGCCGGCTTGCTCCTCGTCGCCATGCTCTTCGTTCGCGCTTTCGTCCTCCTCGCCCCGTTCGCGGCCCTCGGGCCAGTCGAGGTCCTCCTCGGCCGGCAGATAGGGCACGAAGGCGAGCGGTATGCCTTCGCGCAGGATGGCGGCCGAAAGCAGCCTTTCCGGCGTCATATCGGCCAGCGCCGCCTGAAGGGCATGCAGCGCCTCGCGGGCCTGCGGCATCGCAAGGGTGTCGTCCGGCTCTGCGGTCTGCACCGGCTGGGTGGGTGTCGCTTGGGACGGTGTGGTACGGGCCTTGCCGGCCTCGGCGACCGCTTGGGCTTCTTCGCTGCCGTCGGTCCCGAAGAGGGCAGGAGCCGGGTCGTCCGCGGGGCCGAGCGGGCGTTCCAGGAGGGAGCGGATGAAATTCGCCTCTTCCGGCGTCAGGTTCTCCAGCATCTGCGCGACGGCCGGCATCAGCAAGGCCGGCGTCATATCGCGGGCGACGGCCTGCAAAATGCTGCGGGCCAGGGCCTGTCCGGCTGCATTGGCGACCTGCGCCTTGACCGGGACGTCTTCCCGCTTTGCGGCTGGTGTTGCCTTCTCGCTTCCCTCGACGTCCTCGTGGCGCAGCGCCGCTTCCGTGGCCTCGACGGGCAGCGGATGGCCAGCCTTGCCCGTCGGTGTCGACGCGGGCTGAGCGCTGCGCGCCGTGGCGTTTTCCCCAGCGGGCAGCGGGGTAGGGCCGTCAAGCGCGAGACGGCCGGCGGCGGTCTCGAGCGCCCGGGCCGTTGCCGGGCGCGATTTGCCGCCGTCGAAGTCGAAGATGCGCTTCAACATCGTCTGCAGGGCACGGGCGTCGCCGAGAATCTGTGCCGGCTGGCCGGCTTGCTGCGGGCTATGACGCCCGACTGCGGCAAGCTGCTGGGCGTTCAGCCCAAGTGGCTTCTGCTGGCTTTCCATGGGCCGGGGAGCCGGCGTGTCGGCCTTGAGGCTTGCGGAAAGCAGGGTGGCAAGTTTCTGCGCCTCCGGACCGTTCGGGTTGCGCAACACCTCGACGAGGCTGCGCGTTGGCATGGACGAGAGCACGGTGCTGATGAGCTTTTCGACGCTCGGACGAAGCTCCGGCGGCAGCTTGGCGAGAAGATCGGCGAGCTTTCGGCCCCCTTCTGCCTCCCGGCCGGGCAGCGCCTTCAGCACGGCAAGCAGGGTTTCGAGAAGATCGCGGCCCGGGTTTGCCTCCCCGGTGCGCGGCATATGCTTCAGCATGGTTTCGATGAGGCGCAACAGCACTTCCGCCCTGAGGTTGGCAAGGGCAGCGGCAGAAAGCTGCGGCCTGGCGGCGGCCTCGACCGATGCGCCTGCCGGAACGGCAAGGGAGGGCTGCACGGTATCGGTCGTCGTTGCCATACGCGGCAGCATGCCTGCCTCCTGTTCTCCCTGCCGATGTCATCCGCATCGCAAGGTCTGCCAATGATCCATCTTCCTTCGGATGGCGCATCATGCGCGACGCTGCGAGCTGGTGAGCTTTCGGCCCGGACGAGCCGGGCAGGTACGAGGGAGGCGGGACGCAACCCGGCAGGCACGGAACCACACGGCTGTGCCGGACGGGCGAGCCCGAAACTCCGAACAACTTTCCATAAATTACAATTGGCATTTTATGGTTAACGAATTGCTAATGCGTGGAGTCGTGCTTCGCGATGCAGCATTGCCCACCTCGAATTGTCCCGCGCGGCGGCCCTTGCCCCTTATGCTCAGCTCGCGTAAATCTTCGCGGCACTGTTGCGCCGCCGCCCGTTCGTCGGCCGCGGATGCGGCGGAGACCCTTGATGAACCTCACCAACCTCATCCTCAACACCGACAGCTACAAGTTCAGTCACTATCTGCAATATCCGCCGGAAACGCGCGCCATTTCCTCCTATGTCGAGGCGCGCGGCCATTCCGAGCACGCGGAAGTGCTGTTCTTCGGCCTCCAGATGTTTCTCAAGGAGTACCTGTCGAAACCGGTGACGATGGCGGATGTGGACGAGGCCGAAGGCATCGTCACGGCGCATGGCCTGCCGTTCAATCGCGCGGGCTGGACGCATATCGTCACGAAACATGGAGGCTTCCTGCCGCTGCTCATCGAGGCGCTGCCCGAGGGCACGCTGGTGCGTCGCGGCGTGCCGGTCGCGCAGGTGGTGAACACCGACCCCGACTGCTACTGGCTGACCTCCTACATCGAGACGGCGCTGCTGCGCGCCATCTGGTATCCGAGCACGGTCGCCTCCAATTCCCGCAAGGTGAAGCAGATCATCCAGCCGATCCTGGAAAAGACCTGCGACGATCCCGCCGCCGTGCTTCCCTTCCGCCTGCACGATTTTGGCGCGCGCGGCACGACCAGCTTCGAGCAGGCGGGCATTGGCGGGGCAGCGCATCTCGTCAATTTCATGGGGACCGATACGGTAAGCGCCGTGCTCTTCGCGCGCCGCTACTACGGCGCCGAAATGGCCGGTTTCTCCATTCCCGCCTCCGAGCATTCGACCATGACCTCGTGGGGCCAGGAGTGCGAAGCCGAGGCCTATGGCAACATGATCGACCGCTTCGGCGACAAGGGCCTCTATGCGGTCGTGTCCGACAGCTATGACATCAACCATGCCGTCACGGAGATCTGGGGCAAGCAACTGAAGGATCGGGTGCAGGCCGCCGGCGGCACGCTCGTCGTCAGGCCGGACAGCGGCGATCCGGTGGAAACACCGGTTCAGGTCGTGCGCCAGCTTGCCTATGCCTTCGGCACGCATCTCAACGCCAAGGGCTACAAGGTGCTGGACAACAGCGTGCGCGTCATCCAGGGGGACGGCATCTCGCCCGCCGATATCGGCCTCATCCTCGGCCGGCTGGAAGCCTTTGGTTTCTCGGCGGAAAACATCGCCTTCGGCATGGGGGCAGGGTTGCTGCAGAAGGTCAACCGCGACACCTATTCCTTCGCCATGAAGGCCAATGCAAGGCAGGGTACCGACGGCGCCTGGCACGATGTCTACAAGCGTCCGGCGACGATGAACCTCAAGGCTTCGAAGGCAGGGCGCCAGGCCGTGGTGGCGGGTATCAGCGGTCTTGAGGCCGCTCGCATCGACCAGCTTGCTGGCCGCGAGAACCTGCTGCAGCCCGTCTGGCGCGACGGCAAGCTCCTCGTCGACTGGACCTTCGAGGCGGTGCGCGCCCGCGCCGCCTGAGGCCTTGCGGCAAGGCTTTCGCCGCGCCATCTTGAGTCCTGTGACTGGAGACGAAAGATGACCGTTCGCCCGCCGCAAGCGCTCGCTCCCTCCTTCAGCAAGGAGACGGGGCTCAATATTCTCGAATACGAACTGATGTCGGAGCGGGCTGATGCGCTCGGCCGGCACGGGCTCAAGGTGGAGAAGGCGCTGGAACTGCTGGCCGCGCGCCTTGCTGCGGGCTGTGGCGAGGCGGAACGGGAAGACCTCATCAACGATGCGGCCGACAAGGTCTGGGCCTTCTTCATTCAGCGGGAAATGTGTGGCCTGCGAAGCCAGAAGGACGCGATCCGCCGCTACGGCATTCCGCCGGAAGTGATTGCCCGGCTCGGCATCGTGCGGCGCAAGACCTGACGGCTACAGGGCGATGATCTGGCGGGTGATGAGATCGTAGATGCCGTTGTCGTCGACGCGCAGTGCGAAGATTTCCTTGCGCGCTGCGTCGCGTTCTTCCTGCTCGCGCACGCCGGCGGCATCGAGATTGCGGACCGCTTCGCCTGTGGTTTGTGCGGGGATTTCGTCGGCGTCGCCGGTTTCTATCTGCTTTGCGGGAGCCTTGCCGGCAAGCTGGGTCGTCTCTGCGCCGGCAGCGAGAAGCTGAATGGTGTCGAGCGCGGCCGCGGCCGGGTCACCCCGCCGCTTGTCTTCCCGTATGCGGTTGGCGTCGGTATGGGCGCGGCCGACGGCGTCCTGAAGTTCCTGGACGTCCTCCAGCTTCTCGCCGGCTTCCAGCGAACGGATCGTCTCCTCGCGCTCCTTGCGCGTTTCCGCATCCTCGATGCGGGTCGGATCGCGCCGGGTCCGGTCGAGCTTCAGCTCCTCGATGGTTTTCGGGTTCGCCGCGTCCTCCAGACGGGCGAGCACCTTGCGCATCTCCGGCGTCAGCGCCTTTTCGGTCTCGGCCTTTTCGGTAAGTGCCTCCTTCACCCGTTCGGCCTCCGTGCCGTAGGGGTTGCGGATCGCCGCGATGAGATCGGCCGCCTTGAGGCCGAGATCGGCAAGGCCTGATTTCTTCTCGAGCGTCGCCACGTCTTCCGGCAGCTCGCCGCGAAGACGCGTCAGCATGCCGGAGAGGCGCTGCTCGAAGTCGGCATCCGCTTCGCCTTCGCCCTGCGTGACGCCGGCGGTAAGCGCGAGGCGGGCGACGAGGTTGGCGGCCGCATCGTCGGACGGGCCTGCCATGGCCTGCTTGACGGCCGTGAGGGTTGTCCCGAGGCCGCGAAGCGTGACATCGAGTGTGCTGCCCCTGGCGGGAAGCGATATCTGATCGACGAGCGCCAGCCGGTCGGCCAGGCGCTGGGCAAAGGCGCGGGCGCCTTCGCCGTCCTGCTGCGTGACGCCGAGTGTGTCGCTGAAGCGGGAAATAAGCTTGGCGAGCGTTTCCTCGCCGCGGGCATTGCTGCCGAAGAAATGTTCGTTGATGCGCGCATTGGCTTGCCGCGTCGTATCGTCGGAGCGAAGATGCGCCTGTTTCTGGGCGTCGTCTTTCGGCTGTCCGCTGGCCTTCTCGGCCTCTTCGCGGCGGCGCTCCTCAAGCGTTTCGACGATCGACTGCATCGCCGAGACGGCGGCGGTCGATTGCGCGCTTTGCAGGGGTGTCAACATGGCAACCTCCGGTCTCGCCGGAAGAATAGGCTGCAGGGGATTAACCGCGCGTTAAGCCTGCGCCTGCGGCTTTTTGGGGGTATCGGGCGGCTGCGGCCGGCAGACGATCGTCACCAGAACGAAGCTGACATAGAGCAGGAGATACCACGAGCCGAGCTTGGTGAAGGGCACCATGTGCCAGGTCGTCTGGCCCGGATAGAGCCACACCCCCGTCGCCGTGCCGATGTTTTCGGCGATCCAGAGAAAGATGGAGGTGAGGAAGGCCGCGACGACGAGCGGCATCCAGCGCAGCTTCTGCTCCACGGTGTAACAGATGCGCACGCGCCAGAAGAGCAGCACCGTCGCGGCGAAGAGCCCCAGGCGGATGTCGATGATGAAGTGATGCAGGTAGAAATTGACGTAGATGGCGATCGCCAGCAGCGCCGTCATCCAGAAGGGCGGATAATGGGTGAAGCGCATGTCGAAGATGCGGATGGCACGCGCCATGTAGCTGCCGACCGAGGCATACATGAAACCGGAAAACAGCGGCACGCCACCGACACGGATGATCGCCTCCTCCGGGTAGACCCAGGAGCCCATATGGACCTTGAAGATCTCCATGGCCGTGCCGACGAAGTGATAGATGAGGATGACCTTCGCTTCCTCGAAGGTCTCCATCTTCAGCGTGAGGAACGTCACCTGGATGGCGAGCGCCATCACGAAGAGCGCGTCGTACCGATGGATCGGCCAGTCGGGCTGCCAGACGAGTTTCGTCAGGATGATCAGCCCCAGCATGAGCCCGCCGAACAGGCAGGCCCAGGCCTGCTTCAGCCCGAAGAGGATGAATTCCGCAAGACCGGGCGGGAGCGTCTCAAGCCGGCCGCGGATCAGGCGGCGCAGCGGTTCCAGCGTCGGCCCGGTCTGGTGTTGCCATCCGTTCTGCACGGGCGGCTCAGCTATGGGCGAAGATGTCGGTTTCCTCCCAGCCGAGCAGGTCGAGCTTGGCGCGGGTCGGCAGGAACGTGAAGCAGGCCTCCGCGTGCGCCAGCCTGCCGTCCCGCACGAGGCGCGCCATCAGCTTGTCGCGCAGGGCATGGAGATGCAGCACGTCGGATGCGGCATATTCGAGCTGCGCCGGCGACAAAGTCTCGGCCGCCCAGTCGGAAGACTGCTGCTGCTTGGAAATGTCGACTTCCAGCATTTCCTTCAGATTGTCCTTCAGACCATGCCGGTCCGTATAGGTCCGCGTCAGGCGCGAGGCGATCTTGGTGCAGAAGACCGGAGTCGTCGTCACGCCGAAGGTGTGGAACAGAACGGCGATATCGAAGCGGCCGTAGTGAAAGATCTTCTGGCGGGCCGGGTCTTCCAGCATCGCGACAAGGTTCGGTGCTTCCTTCTGGCCCGCGGCAATGCGGATGACATCGGCGCTGCCATCGCCCGGCGAAAGCTGCACGACGCACAGCCGATCGCGACGCGGGATGAGGCCGAGCGTTTCGGTGTCGATCGCGATCGCGCCGGTATAACGGGCCGCATCCGCCGCCGAGATATCACCTTCGTGATACCGGATTGCACTTGCCATGAAAAACCCCATCTAAGCTGTCTCTGTGTCCGCAGGCCTATAGCGCATGTTTCCGGCCTGCGGTACTTCTTTATGGATTGCGAAGGATCGGCCCCGCTGCCGAAAGATGATATGACGAAACGATTGGTCCTTGCCGCTCTTGCCGCGATGCTGCTTGCGCCCGTAGCCAGCGCACAGGTTTTCCATGATCTGCCTGGCGTCGTGACGACCGAGCAGGACGAGGCCGAGGAAGCGGTCTCCTGCTCCCCGCACTATGTGCCGCCGCCGGAAAACAGCACGAAACGCCAATGGGGCCATACGGTCTACAACTGTACGCGTGGCGGTGTGACCTCGAGCGGCAGCTATCTGCCGCTGTCGCGCGAGCGGAGCCTGCGCGGCTACGACTGGTAGCGCGCCCTTTCATGCCCCGACCGTTCCGGCCGGGGTCGTTCATCCGGAGGAGCCATGACCGACGAAAGCCTGCCGCTGGTGATCAGCGCGCCCGAACCGCGCACGCTGGACCTCATCTTCACCCCCGCGGCAGAGGCCGCTTTGCGCCGGGCCTATCGTATTGTCGAGGCTGATCCCGAAGACATAGCCGGGCTTGGCGACGCGGTGCTCGGCCAGGCGCGCTATATCCTCGGACAGCCGCCGCTTTCCGCCGAAACGCTGGCGCGCATGCCGAACCTGCGCGCGATCCTCAATGTCGAGAGCAATCTCCTCAACAACATGCCCTATGAGGTTCTGTTCGAGCGCGGCATCCATGTCGTCACCACTGGCCAGGTCTTTGCCGAGCCGGTGGCCGAACTCGGCCTTGCCATGGCGCTGAACCTTGCCCGCGGCGTGATCGACGCCGATGTCGCCTTCCGCGAGGGGACGGAATTGTGGGGCGGGGACGGCAACCGGTCCGCGCGCCTCCTCTCTGGCTCCGAGATCGGCATCGTCGGCTTCGGTGATCTCGGCCGGGCGCTGAACCGCGTGCTCTCGGGCTTCCGCGCGAAAATCCGTGTCTTCGATCCCTGGCTGCCGCCCTCGATGCTGCGGGATGTCGGGGTCGAGCCCGCCTCGCTTTCCGAGGTGCTGGCCATGAGCGACTTTGTTTTCGTCGTCGCCTCCGTGACAAGCGAGAACAAGGGTTTTCTCGGGGCGGAGGCCTTTGCCTCGATGCGCAAGGGCGCGGCCTTCATCCTGCTCAGCCGGGCAGACGTCGTCGATTTCCCGGCGCTGATGGCGGCGGTCGAGACCGGCCATATCGTTGCGGCAAGCGACGTTTATCCGGAGGAGCCGCTGCCGGCGGACCATCCCGTGCGCCGGCTGAAGGGCTTCGTCCGCTCGGCCCACCGCGCGGGTGCGCTGGACAGCGCTTTCAAGAAGATGGGTGACATGGTCTTGGAGGATATGGCGCTGATGGATCGCAGCCTGCCGCCGATGCGCTGCAAGCGGGCCGAGCGTGAGACGGTCTCGCGCATGCGCTCCAAGCCGGTGAGCGTTAACTGAAACGAAAAGGCCGTGGCGGGGAACCGCCACGGCCTTTTCGCTTTAATGGCGTGCGATCAGGCGCGCTTGATGACCTTGATGAGCACGAGCAGGATCACCGCGCCGATCGTGGAATGAATGATCGCGGCGATGATGCCGCTGCCGAGGCTGACGCCGATGGCCGGAAAGAGATAGCCGGCGATGAAGGCGCCGACGATGCCGACGACGATGTTGCCGATCAGGCCGAAGCCGAAGCCCGAAACGATGAGGCCGGCCAGCCAGCCAGCAATCGCGCCGACGATGAGGAAAACGAGAATGCTTTCAATGCCCATACGATGCTCCCTTAGACAGTCTCATTCTGTCCCTGTTCAATCTGGCAGCCGTTTTCCGGAAAGCAAGAGGGGCTGAAAACTTCTCTTCCGCGGTGTCAGACGATGCCGCCGCCGCCGCCTGCCACCGCCGGCCGTTCGCTCGCCACCTTCGCCCGGTAACCGGCGGCGCGAAACGTTGCGACCGGATCGATCGCGCCGCCCGTCTCCAGCCGCGCCATGGCGAGGATCGGCTCGACATCGGTGCGAAAACCGGCCTTCAGCGTCTCTGAGGCCATCAGCGCGTCGTTCGTCTCCTGGTAACCGGCGAGCGCCGCGCGATCGACGATGAGGCCCTGCGCATAGGCGCGGCAGACCTCCATGGCGCTGCGCATCAGGCTCTCGATCGGGTCGGTGACATTGTGGCTCTGGTCGAGCATATGCGCCGGCGAAAACCCCTCGGCCTGCCGCACTTCCGCATCCACCAGCTCGTTGAAGACGAGGAACAGACGGTAGGGATCGATCGAGCCGGTGTCGAGGTCGTCGTCGCCATATTTCGAATCGTTGAAATGGAAGCCGCCGAGCTTCCTGAACTGGATGAGCCGGGCGACGATCATCTCGATATTGACGTTCGGCGCATGGTGGCCGAGGTCGACGAGGCAATGGGCTTTCGGGCCGAGTTCCTGCGCGATCAGGTAATTGCTGCCCCAGTCCTGCACGACCGTCGAATAGAAGGCCGGCTCGTACATCTTGTGCTCGGTAAAAAGCCGCCAATCCTCCGGCAGCGCTTCATAGATGGCCTTCATCGCATCGAGATAACGCTCGAAACTCCTCGTGAAATTCGCCTGCCCCGGAAAGTTCGTGCCGTCGCCGATCCACACCGTCAGCGCCTTGGAGCCGAGCGCATTGCCGATGGCGATGCATTCGAGATTGTGCTCGACGGCCTGCTGGCGCGTCGCGGCATTGGCGTGCGACAGCGAGCCGTATTTGTAGGAATGCTCCTGCTGCGGCGCATCGGAAAAGGTGTTGGAGTTCATCGCGTCGAAGCCGAGGCCGAGGGCATGGCCCCTTTCTTTCAACGCCTTGAGGTCCGTCACCTTGTCCCAGGGGATGTGCAGCGAGACGGTCGGCGTGGCGCGGGTCAGTTGATGGATGACGGCGCAATCCTCCAGCTTGTCAAAAATGTTGCGCGGCTCGCCCTCGCCGGGGAACCGCGCAAAACGCGTGCCGCCGGTGCCGACGCCCCACGAGGGCACGGCGACCGCATAGGCCGCGACCTTGCGCTTCACGGTATCGATATCGACACCGCGGCGGGCAAGCTGTGTGCCGAGATGCTCGTAGTCGCTCTTGAGATCGGCAAGACGTTTCTGGTTCTCGTGGGCGACCACATCTTCGGAAATCATCGTCATCGGCAAAATTCCTCAGCGCGTGAAGGACTGGGCATTGCCCGCGTCGACATTGATGATGTTGCCGGTCGATTTCGCCGACATGTCGGAGGCGAGGAAATAGATGGCTTCCGCGATATCCTCCGGAAAGACCGAGAGCTTCAGCATGGACCGCTCGCGGTAATGCGCTTCGAGATCGTCCGTCTTGTAGGTCGCGGCGCGCTGTTCCTTCCATTCGCCGGTCCAGATCTTCGAGCCGCGCAGCACGGCGTCCGGGTTCACCACGTTGACGCGGATCTGCTCGGCGGCGCCTTCCAGCGCCAGGCACCGGGCGAGGTGGATTTCGGCGGCCTTGGCGGTGCAATAGGCCGATGCGCCGGGGGAGGCGGCAAGGCCGTTCTTGGAGGCGACGAAGACCACGTTGCCGCCCGCCTTCTGCCGGCGGAAGATGCGGAACGCCTCGCGCGAGACGAGGAAATAGCCCGTCGCGAGAATACCGATGTTCTTGTTCCACAGTTCCAGCGTCGTGTCCTCTATGACTGCCGAGGAGGCGAGGCCGGCATTGGAGACGAGGATGTCGAGGCCGCCGAATTCCACCAGAGTATCGGCAAAACTTTTTGCGACGAGCGCTTCGTCGGTGACGTTCATCGAAACCGAGCGCACGACATCCCTGCCGTAGCGGCCGGCAAGCTCGTTTTCCGCCGCGGCGAGCGCCGTCTCGTCGATATCGGCAAGCACCACGCAGGCGCCCTCCGCCATCAGCCGCTCCGCGGTCGCCTTGCCGATGCCGCCGGCCCCGCCCGTGACGAGCGCGATGCGGCCGGCCAGGCTCTTGGGCTTCGGCATGCGCTGGAGTTTCGCCTCCTCCAGCAGCCAGTATTCGATGTCGAAGGCCTCCTGCTCCGGCAGGCCGACATAATCGGAAACGCCGGAAGCGCCGCGCATCACATTGATGGCGTTGACGTAGAATTCGCCGGAAATGCGCGCCGTCGCCTTGTCCTTGGCAAAGGTGATCATGCCGACGCCGGGCACCAGATAGACCACGGCATTCGGATCGCGCATCGCCGGGCTGTTGTCCCGCTTGCAGCGCTCATAGTAGGCCGCGTAGTCGGCGCGGTAGGCGGCAATCGCATCGGCAAGGCCGGCAAGCGTCCTGTCGATATCCGGCTCTGCCGGGTCGAAATCGACGACCAGCGGGCGAATCTTCGTGCGCAAAAAATGATCCGGGCAGCTCGTGCCGAGGGCCGCGAGCGGCGCAAGGTTTTTCGAGGTCACGAAATCGAGCACGGCCTCGCCGTCGTCGAAATGGCCGACCTTCTTCTCGTCCCGGCCGATCATGCCGCGGATGACCGGCATCAGCTTTTCCGCAATCGCACGGCGTTCCGTGGCGGGAAGCACCGGCTTCACCGCGCCGCCGAAGGCGGGAGCCACGTTGTTTTCCTCGAACCAGCCGATCGCCTTGTTGATGATCTCGACCGTCGTCTCGTAGCATTCCCGGGCCGTATCGCCCCAGGTGAAAAGGCCATGGCTTTCCAGCACCACGCCGCGCGCGCCCGGATTTTCCAGGCAGAATTTTTCGAGCCACAGGCCAAGCTCGTAGCCCGGCCGCTTCCAGGGCAGCCAGCCGATGTCGTCGCCAAAGATTTTTCGCGTCAGCTCGCGGCTGTTTTTCGCGGCGGCGATGGCGATGATCGCGTCCGGATGCATGTGGTCGACATGTTTCTTCGGCACATAGGCATGCAGCGGCGTATCGATGGAGGCGGCGCGCGGGTTGAGGTTGAAGGTGCAGTGGGGGAGGTAGCCCACCATCTCGTCCTCATGCTCGACGCCGCGGTAAAGCCCCTTCAGCGCATGGAGTTTTTGCATGTAGAGCGTTGCAAACCCATCCATCCTGATCGTGCCGACATCGCCGCCCGACCCCTTGACCCAGAGCACCTCGACTGCGCCGGCACCGAGCGGATCCGTCTCCGTCACCTTCGCCGAGGTGTTGCCGCCGCCGTAATTGGTGATGCGCTTGTCGGAGCCGAGCAGGTTGGAGCGATAGAGCAACCGTTCGGATTCGCTCATCGCCGACGCCTTGGCGTCATCCCACAGGTTTGCAAGGCGTGCGCCCTGGTTCTTCTCCAGCATCGGCATTTCCTCCCGGTATTTCCTATGCGCATGGCTATCGCCGCGCTTGAAGGCGTGCTTTCAGATCACATGAGAGCGTCGCCGATGTCAATCAGAAACGATCAAAAACAATCATACTGCGCTGCACAATGAAAAATTATGATCGATCGTGATTGACAATGCGCGTTCCTGATGGAAGCATTGCCAGCACTGGAGGAGCCATGCACGAGAAGGAAAGACATCGGATCATTCTGTCCGCGGTTCAGGAAAAGCCTGTGGTCACCGTGCCCGAGCTGGTGGACCTCACCGACAGTTCCGAGGCGACGATCCGGCGCGACATCGCGGCGCTGCATGTGCAGAAGAAGCTTCGCCGGGTGCGCGGCGGGGCGGAGGCGTTGCATCCCCCGCAGTTCGTCGGTCTCGCCGGTCGTCCCTTCACGGTCAACGAGACGCTCAACACCCGCCAGAAGCAGGCGATCGCGAAAGAGGCGATGGCGCTCTGCGAGGACGGCGATCCGATCATCATCAACGGCGGCACCACCACGTTCCAGATGGTGCATTTCCTGACCAACCGCCGCATGCAGGTCTTCACCAACTCGTTCAACATCGCCGAACACCTGCTGAAACACTCGAAGAACACGATCATGCTGTCCGGCGGCACGATCTACCGCGAGCAGAACATCGTGCTCAGCCCCTTCGACAACGATGTGACGCGCAATTTCTATGCGCGCCGCATGTTCATGGGCGCGCAGGGCCTCGGGCCTCTCGGCCTGATGGAGGCCGACCCGCTGCTCATCCAGGCGGAGCAGAAACTGATCGACCAGGCGGACGAGCTGGTCGTGCTGGTCGACTCCACGAAATTCCGAAAACGCTCCAGCCTCATCCTGTGCGGGCTGAAGCGCATCGCCACCATTATCACGGATTCGGGCATCGAGGACAGGGACGCCGCGATGCTGGAGCAGGCCGGCGTCAACCTGATCGTTGCGAATGTCCAGGCCGACACCAAGACTGGGAATGCACCCTCTTCGGCGTGAGGCCGGAGTTTTGATTTCACTGGGAGGAGAAGTCGTGAAAATTCTGAAGACATTGCTCGTGACGGCGGCCGTTTCGGTCGCGCTGATCGCCAACACCGCGCAGGCGGAAACGAAAAAGATCGCCCTCGTCGTCAAGGCGCTCGGCATCGGCTTCTTCGAGGCGGCCAACAAGGGCGCCCAGGAAGCCGCCAAGGAACTCGGCGACGTCGAGGTCATCTATACCGGCCCGACGACGACGACCGCGGAAGGCCAGATCGAGGTGATCAATTCGCTGATCGCCCAGAAGGTCGACGCCATCGCCGTTTCGGCCAACGACACCAATGCGCTGGTGCCCGCCCTCAAGAAGGCGATGGACCGCGGTATCAAAGTCATCTCCTGGGATTCGGGCGTCGCGCCCGAGGGCCGCTCGATGCACCTCAACCCGTCGTCGAACCCGCTGATCGGCAACATGATCATCAAGCTCGCCGCCGACAACCTGCCCGAGGGCGGCGATGTCGCCGTGCTCTCGGCGACCGCCACCTCGACGAACCAGAACACCTGGATCGCCGAGATGAACAAGGTGCTCGGCAACTACAAGGGCATCAACGTGGTCGCCACCGTCTATGGCGACGACCTTGCCGACAAGTCCTATCGCGAGACTCAAGGCCTCATCCAGTCGCATCCGAACCTGAAGGCGATCATCGCGCCGACCTCCGTCGGCATCGTCGCCGCCGCACAGGCTGTCACCGATGCCGGCAAGATCGGCCAGATCAACGTCACCGGCCTCGGCCTGCCCTCGGAAATGGCCGGCCATGTGAAATCCGGCGCCTCCAAATCCTTCGCGATCTGGAACCCGATCGATCTCGGCTATTCCGCGACGATGATCGCCTATGACCTGATCGGCGGCGCGGAAGCCAAGCCCGGCGCGGAACTGAAGATGGGCCGCATGGGCGCCGTCAAGCTCGACGACAACAACGAAGGCGCCATGGCCGACCCGTTCGTCTATGATGCCAAGAACGTCGAGGAATTCGCCAAGATCTTTTGATCTGGCGTCTCAATTGAATGCGCCCCTCATCCGGCCTGCCGGCCACCTTCTCCCCGTAAACGGGGAGAAGGAAACCGAGCCGCAACGCCTCTGTTCCCTCTCCCCGCAGGCGGGGAGAGGGCTAGGGTGAGGGGCAGCCCCGCCCGCATCACTCGCGATCGAGCCCATAACCCAACCGGTGGACCGAGACTTGCTGCAGGACACGACCACATCGCGGATGAAGCCCGCCATCGCCCTGGAGGGGATTTCGAAATCCTTCCCCGGCGTGCGCGCGCTCGCCGAGGTTTCGCTGTCGCTCTATCCGGGCTCGGTGACCGCGCTCGTCGGCGAGAACGGGGCGGGCAAGTCGACGCTGGTCAAGATCCTCACCGGCATCTACCAGCCCGATGAGGGCACCATCCGCGTCGACGGCGCGGAAACCCATTTCCCGACCGCCAACGCGGCGGCGAAAGCCGGCGTCACCGCCATCCATCAGGAAACCGTGCTGTTCGACGAACTGTCGGTCGCCGAGAACATCTTTTTGGGCCATGCCCCCCGCACCCGCTTCGGCCTCATCGACTGGAAGACGATGAACGCGAACGCCCGCGCGCTGCTTGCCCGTGTCGGCGCCGATCTCGACCCGTCGATCCGCCTGCGCGATCTCGGCATCGCCAGCAAGCACCTCGTCGCCATCGCCCGCGCGCTTTCCATCGACGCCCGCGTCGTCATTATGGACGAGCCGACGGCGGCCCTTTCGCACAAGGAAATCCACGAACTCTACGACCTGGTCGACCGGCTGAAGGCCGACGGCAAGGCGATCCTCTTCATCAGCCACAAGTTCGACGAGATTTTCCGCATCGCCGATCGCTACACGGTGTTTCGAGATGGCTGCATGGTGGGCGAGGGGCTGATTTCGGAGGTGACGCAGGACGATCTGGTGCGCCAGATGGTCGGCCGCGACGTCGGCCAGGTTTTCCCGAAGCAGGATGTCGCCATAGGCGAGCCTGTTCTCACCGTTTCCGGCTACCGCCACCCGACCGAATTCGAGGACATCAATTTCGAGCTGCGTCGCGGCGAGATCCTTGGCTTCTACGGTCTTGTCGGGGCGGGCCGTTCGGAATTCATGCAGGCGCTGATCGGCGTCACGAAACCGTCGGCCGGCGCGATAAGACTGCATGGCGAGATCAAGGTCATCCGCTCGCCGGCCGAAGCGATCGAAGCCGGCATCGTCTATGTGCCGGAGGAGCGCGGCCGGCAGGGTGCGATCATCGGCCTGCCGATCTTCCAGAACGTCACGCTGCCCTCGCTCTCGCGCACCTCGCGCTCCGGTTTTTTGCGCATGGCGGCGGAATTCGCCCTGGCGCGGGAATACACCGCGCGGCTCGATCTGCGCGCCGCCTCGCTCGACCAGGATGTCGGCACGCTCTCCGGCGGCAACCAGCAGAAGGTGGTGATCGCCAAGTGGCTCGCCACGCGGCCGAAAGTCATCATCCTCGACGAGCCAACCAAGGGCATCGACATCGGCTCCAAGGCCGCCGTACACTCCTTCATGAGCGAACTGGCCGCCTCGGGCCTCAGCGTCATCATGGTCTCCTCGGAAATCCCGGAGATCATGGGCATGGCGGACCGGGTTATCGTCATGCGCGAGGGTCGCATCGCCGGCCGTTTCGAGCGCGCGGACCTGACGGCGGAAAAGCTGGTGCGCGCCGCCGCCGGCATCGAGGAGGCCGCGTGATGAAGCTTTTGCTGAAGAACCGCGAAATGCTGCTGGTCGTCGCGATCCTCGCGCTGGTGACGCTGATCGCCCTCCGTTTCCCGCCCTTCGTGACGCCGGGCAATCTTGCCAATGTCTATAATGACACGTCGATCCTGATCATCCTGGCGCTCGGCCAGATGGCCGTCATCCTGACGCGCTGCATCGACCTCTCCATGGCGGCGAACCTTGCCCTGTCCGGCATGGTTGCAGCCATGCTCAACGCCGCCATGCCCGGCCTGCCGATCCCGCTGATCATCCTCATCGCGATGATGCTCGGCGCACTGCTCGGCTCGATCAACGGCCTGCTCGTCTGGAAGCTCGACATCCCGCCGATCGTCGTCACGCTCGGCACGCTGACCATCTATCGCGGCCTGATCTTCCTCCTCTCCGGCGGCGCCTGGATCAATGCGCACCAGATGAGCGACGCCTTCAAGGCGCTGCCGCGCACGGCGCTGCTCGGCTTTCCGCTGCTCTCCTGGCTGTCGCTGGTCATCGTCGCGCTGATGCTCGTGGTGATGCGCCTGACGCCGCTCGGCCGCGCCTTCTTCGCCGTCGGCGGCAATCCGCATGCGGCGGTCTATACCGGCATCGATGTCGGCCGCACGCGCTTCTTCGCCTATTGCCTGTCCGGCACGCTCGCCGGCCTGTCCGGCTATCTCTGGGTCTCGCGTTATGCGGTCGCCTATGTCGATATCGCAGCCGGCTTCGAGCTCGATATCATCGCGGCCTGCGTCATCGGCGGCGTGTCGATTGCCGGCGGCATCGGCTCGGTCGGCGGGGCGGTGCTCGGCGCGCTGTTCCTCGGCGTCATCAAGAATGCGCTGCCCGTCATCAACATCTCGCCCTTCGCCCAGATGGCGATTTCAGGCACGGTCATCATCATCGCCGTCGCCGTGAACGCCCGCGCCGAAAAGCGCAAGGGCCGGGTGATCCTCAGGAAAGCGGAGGCGGCCCATGGCTGAGACGCAGATGATCGCGCGCCACATCCCCGACCGGCTGGAAGGCCGCGGCGCGCGGCTGGTGAAAAGCTGGGAAACGCTGCTCGTCGCCGTGGCACTGGCGATCTTCCTCGTCAATTCCTTCGCCTCGCCCTATTTCCTCGATCCGTGGAACCTGTCCGACGCGACCTTCAACTTCACCGAAAAGGCGATTATCGCCTTCGCCATGGCGCTGGTCATCATCTCGGGCGAGATCGACCTCTCCGTCGCCTCGATCATCGCGCTCACCTCCACCGTGATGGGCTATGCCGTGCAGCTCGGCTTCGATACGCCCGCCCTGGTTCTGGTCGGCCTTACGACGGGCCTTCTCTGCGGCGCGTTCAACGGCCTGCTCGTCACCGGCCTCGGCCTGCCCTCCATCGTCGTGACCATCGGCACGATGAGCCTCTTTCGCGGCCTCTCCTTCGTCATCCTCGGCGACCAGGCCTTTACGGGCTATCCGGCGGGTTTCTCTTGGTTCGGGCAAGGCTATGTCTGGTGGGTCTTCTCCTTCGAATTCTGCCTCTTCGCGGCACTTGCCGTCATCTATGGCGTGGTGCTGCACAAGACGAATTTCGGCCGCGCCGTCTACGCCATCGGCAACAACCAGACGGCTGCGCTGTTCTCCGGTGTGCGCGTCGGCCGGGTGAAGTTCGTGCTCTTCCTGTTGACCGGCCTGATGGCGGCGATCGCCTCGATCTGCCTCACCGCGCGCCTCGGCTCGACGCGCCCCTCCATCGCGCTCGGCTGGGAGCTGGAGGTGGTGACGATGGTCGTGCTCGGCGGTGTCAACATCCTTGGCGGCTCGGGCACCATCCCCGGCGTGGTGCTGGCGGCGCTGATCATGGGCATGGTCACCTTCGGCTTCGGCCTGCTCAATGTGCCCGGCATCGTCATGTCGATCTTCATCGGCCTGCTCTTGATCTCCGTCATCGCGCTGCCGATCCTCTACCGGCGTTTTCGCGGGAGCCGTTGAGCCATGGAGAAATATGCGTTTCGCATGCGGCTGAACCCCGGCATGGCAGCCGAATACAGGGCGCGGCACGATGCGATCTGGCCGGAACTGTCAGCGCTTTTGAAGGAGGCTGGCGTCTCCGACTATTCCATCCACCTCGATGAGGAGACGAACCTGCTCTTCGGCGTGCTCTGGCGGCGCGACGACCACGCGATGGCGGACTTGCCCAACCATCCCGTCATGCAGCGCTGGTGGGCGCACATGGCCGATATCATGGAGACGAGGCCGGACAACGAGCCCGTCGCCGTGCCGCTCGTCACCGTTTTCCACATGGAATGAGCCGATGAAGACCATCGCCGTCGTTGATATTGGCAAGACGAACGCCAAGGTGGTGCTCGTCGATGGCGCGGATTTTCGCGAGGTCGCTGCCCGCACCATGCCGAACGGCGTGGTGAACGCCGCGCCCTATCCGCATTTCGACACGGAAAAGCTCTGGGCCTTTCTTCTGGAAAGTTTTGCCGCGCTGGGCCGCGAGCGCCCGGTCGACGCCATCTCGGTCACCACGCATGGCGCGACCGTCGCGCTGGTCGGGGAGGACGGCGACCTCGTCCTGCCGGTGCTGGACTACGAGCATGACGGCCCGCAGGCGATGGCAGAGGACTACCGCGCCATCCGCCCGCGCTTCGAAGACAGCGGGACGCCTGTCCTGCCCGTTGGGCTCAACGCCGGCCTGCAAGTCTATTGGCAGTCGAAGGCGTTTCCGGACGCTTTTGCCAAAACGCGCTGGCTGCTGATGTATGCGCAATACTGGTCCTTCCGCCTCACCGGCATCGCTGCCAGCGAGGTAACGTCGCTCGGCTGCCACGCCGATCTCTGGGAACCGCGGAACGGCCGCTTCTCCAGCCTTGTGGAAAGCCAGGGCTGGACGCGCTTGATGCCGGCGGTACGCAGAGCCGGCGATGTGCTCGGCCCGATCCTTCCGGAGATCGCGGTGGCGACGGGGCTTCGGCCGGATGTGCCCGTTCATTGCGGCATCCATGATTCCAACGCCTCGCTGCTGCCCTACGTGCTGACCCGCAAGGGGCCCTATGCCGTCGTCTCCACCGGCACCTGGGTGGTGGTGATGGCGATCGGCGCGCGGCCGGTCGTGCTGGACGAGGCACGCGATACGCTGATCAACGTCAACGCACTCGGCGATCCGGTGCCGTCCGCCCGCTTCATGGGCGGCCGGGCGTTCTCCCTGCTCGGCGGCAAGTTGGGCGATCTGCCGCCCGCTGCCATCGCCGAGGTTTTCCGGCGCGGCGCCATGCTGCTGCCGTCGCTGCCGGAGGAATCCGGCCCGTTCCGCGGCCGCAAGGCAACCTGGACCGTGCCGCGCGAGGATCTGGGCGAGGATGCGGCCCAGGCCGTCATCGCCTTTCACCTCGCCCTGATGACGGCGACCTGCCTCGACCTGATCGGCGCGGAAGGCCCTGTCATCGTCGAGGGGCCGTTTGCGGCCAACCGGGCGTTCCTGGTGATGCTGAAGGTGGCAACGGGGCGCGCGGTGCTCTCCGGCGGCAGCGCGACGGGCACGAGTGTCGGCGCGGCCTGCCTTGCCGCGGGCAGGGCGCCGGAGTCCGCACTGGCGTCGGCAGAGGACAATTTGCCCGAGGGCGCGGGGGATTATGCGGCGCGCTGGCGCAGGCTCGCTTGCGAAGGGTGAAGACCGCTCAGAAAACCCGGACCTTGGCCGGCGCGCGGCCCGCATCGATATCGAGCAGCAGGTAGATGGCGGCGAGCGTTGCGGAAGCAATCACGATGGCGCCCAGTGCCAGAACAATCATTGTCCGTTCCTCCTGACGTCATTGTCAGTCTATGCTTCCACCCTACGCGCGCGAGCTTGCGTGAGTCTGACGCTACGTCGGATCGTTTTAATTTTAGCAAAGCCATAAGCAGGCCATGAACCATTAACCTTCAGGCAAGGAATTAACCATAAACATTGGGACTACACGTCGGAATGGGAAATTCGCCGTTTCTCACCCAGGCATGATGCCGAACCGCCGTACCGGATCTGAGCCGGTATTCGAGTTTCACAGAATTCGATCATGGATCGTCGGCTGGCCACGGCTTCGGCCACCGCCTCTCCATGCGAAAGTTCAGCGGCTGCCCCAAGGGCTGCCGGGCGTCATGGGTTTGGGAGCATACGCGTGCAGGAAATGCCGGCAGAACAGGCTCGAACGGGACAGGCGGCCAGCCTGCGCGACCGTTTGCGCTTTGCTGGCGTCGAGGCCGCCCAGGGCGATACCCTCCGCCGCCATCGCCAGACGCTCGAACGGCATGTCGAAACGGCGCTCCGCGACCTCTTCCAGCGTTTCCAGACCTTTCCCGATGCCGCCCGCCATTTCCAGAGCGAGCGCCAGATCGACCGGCTGCATGACCTCCAGAGTTCCCACTGGAGCGTCCTGACCGACGCGCGGTTCGACGGCCTCTATGCAGAGCGTGTGAAAGTCCTCGCTGACAGCGAAAGCCAGATGGGCCTTGACCCGCGCTGGCGCATCGCCGGCCATTCGATCGTCGTCGAGACGGTCGTCAACGGCCTCATCGAGGAATATTGGCCGAAATCCATCCTGCCCGGTGCGGGAAAAGCCCGCCGGCAGGAATTGACCGACCTCATCTCCGCTTTTCTCCGCACGGCGATGGTCGATGCGGAGATCGGCGTTTCGCTGCGTTTCAACGAGCTGCGCCACGCCCACCACCGCGCCCTCGGTGAACAAAGACAGCAGGACCGCGCCGAACTCGACCGCGTCTTCGGCGAGACGATCCGCAGCCTTTCCGCACTTGATTTCTCCGCCCGCGTTTCCGGCGAGATGCCGGATGCCTGGCGCGACATGGCCGAGACGCTGAACGGCGCGCTCGACGAGATCCAGTCCCGCCTCACGTCCGCCGCCGACCGGGCGAGCGAAAGCGATCGTCTCGTCGGCACGCTCGCCTCCGGTGCCGGCGCGCTCTCGGCTCGCTCGGCTGAGCAGTCGGCGAACCTGATCGAGACGGCCAATGCGCTCGGCACCATCGTCGAGCGCGTGCGCCAGACGCTCGGCGAGACGCGCAAGGCGCAGTCCGCCGCCGCCTCCACGCAGGCTTCAGTGGCCCTTTCCGGCAGCATCGTCGGCGAGGCGATGTCGGCCATGGCGGATATCGAGGCTTCGGCGGAAAAGATCGGCCAGATCATCGGCGTCATCGACGAGATCGCCTTCCAGACCAATCTTCTGGCGCTCAATGCCGGCATCGAGGCCGCGCGCGCCGGCGACAGCGGCCGCGGCTTTGCCGTCGTCGCACAGGAAGTGCGGGCGCTTGCCCAGCGTTCGGCGGATGCGGCGCGCGAGATCAAGCAGCTCGTGACAGGCACCAAGGCGCAGGTCGAAACTGGCGTCGAGCATGTACATCGCACCCAGGATGCGATCGGCAACATCGTGCGCCAGGTCGAGGGCATCAACGAAGCCATTACCGGCATCGTGCGTGAAAGTGCGGCCGATGCCGAAGGGCTCGACGGCGTAACGGCCGATATCGGTCGTGCCGGCCGCGCGCTTGAGGCGGATGCCGCGGATGCGGGCCGCGTCGGCAACGCCGGTGGCGACCTGCACAAGGTCATTCTCGAACTCGGCCGCACGGTCCGCGAGTTCCACGTTTCCGCGCAGCGTGATCTGCGCCGTCCGGTACAGCCTGTTTCCGCGCAAACGCGCGCGGTACCGGAACGCGGCGAGACGGAGACCTCTCCCCTCGAATTTCTGACGGCCCGCGCCGTCGGCTTTGGAGGTTGAGATGGCGGCAAGACGGCCACGGCACTGGTTTTCGACGGCGCGCAGCCGGATTTCGGAAGGAAGTCATCCGCCCGTCGCTCCGGACAGCGGAGCGGCGATTTTGGTGAGACGCAGAGACTGTTTCAAACAAGGAACACGGTAATGGCGAGCAAGAAAGCCGCTCAGAAAAGTTTAAGCCTTGCCCCCGTTCTCGATCTCAACGAGGCGACGGCGCTGCACCAGCAGCTCATGGGCCTCAAGGGCAGTCCGCTCGTCATCGACGCCTCGGCGGTCGAGCGCGTCGGCGCGCTCTGCGCCCAGGTGCTGATGGCTGGCGCCAAGAGCTGGGAAGAGGACAGGCAGCCTTTCACCTTCGGCAAGGTGTCCGACCCTTTCATGAAGACAATGCAACTTATCGGTGTAAGTATTGATCACTTGCTGGCACAGGAGGCTAGGCAATGAAGAAAAAAGTCCTGACCGTGGATGATTCCCGGACGATCCGGAACATGCTTCTGGTCACGCTCAACAATGCAGGCTTCGAGACCATCCAGGCCGAAGACGGCGTCGAGGGTCTGGAAGTGCTGGAAAACGCCAACCCAGACGTCATCGTCACCGACATCAACATGCCGCGCCTCGACGGTTTCGGCTTCATCGAGGGTGTGCGCCGCAACGAGAAGTACCGGGCGATCCCGATCCTCGTGCTGACCACCGAAAGCGATGCCGAGAAGAAGAACCGCGCACGCCAGGCCGGTGCCACGGGCTGGATCGTCAAGCCTTTCGATCCGACCAAGCTGATCGACGCAATTGAGCGCGTAACCGCCTAAATTCACGAATCCAGGATTGCTCCCGATGGATATGAACGAAATCAAAGAGATCTTTTTCCAGGAGTGCGAGGAGCAGCTCGCGGAACTGGAATCAGGCCTCTTGAAGCTGAACGACGGCGACCGCGACCCGGAAACGGTGAATGCCGTGTTCCGCGCCGTGCACTCGATCAAGGGCGGTGCCGGTGCCTTCGGCCTCGACGATCTCGTCTCCTTCGCCCATGTGTTCGAGACGACACTGGATTGCGTTCGATCCAACAAGCTGGAGCCCACCCAGGACGTCCTGAAGGTCATGCTGAAGTCCGCCGATGTCCTGGCGGACCTGACCAATGCGGCGCGTGACGGCGGAAGCGTCGACGAGGCCCGCAGCCGGACCCTCATCCGCGAACTCGAGGCGCTTGCCCATGGCGAAGCCCCGGCCGCTGCCGAAGCGCCTGCGCCAAAACCCGCAGCCGCTGCTCCCAGGGCGGCCGCGCCGGCGCCGGTCGTCGAAAAGCCGGCGGTCAACGACGAAGGTTTCCAGCCGATCCCCTTCTCCTTCGGTGATTTCGACGACGAGCCGGCCGATCACTACGTGCCGACCTGCCAGGTCGTCTTCAAGCCGAAGAAGGATCTCTACGCCAAGGGCAACGAGGCCGTGCTCCTCCTGCGCGACGTCTCCCGCCTCGGCGAGATGAGTGTCTATTGCGACATGGACAGCCTGCCGCCGCTCGACAAGATGAACCCGGAGGAAGCCTACTTCTCCTGGAAGATCTCGGTCACGACGGACAAGGGTGAAGACGGTGTGCGCTCTGTCTTCGAATTCGCCGAATGGGATTGCGACCTCGACATCCACACGATCGAGGAAGAAATGGTCGGCGATGCCGCCGACGACGAAGAACTGCCGATGCAGCCGGTTCCCTTCGATCTCTCGATCCTCGACGAAAGTGGCTCTGCCGCTACCGAAGAGCCGGCCGTGATGGAAAGCGATGCCGCCGCCGCTGTTGCCGCCGCAGAGACCGCAACCAAGGTCTCGCAGGTCGCTAGCCGCGCCGCCGAAAACGCCAAGGCAGCCGCCGCGTCGGCAGCCAGCGCTGCGCAAGCCAATCAGGCCGCCGCTGCCGGCCAGACGATCCGCGTCGATCTCGACCGCGTCGACCGCCTGATCAACCTCGTCGGCGAACTCGTCATCAACCAGGCGATGCTCTCGCAGAGCGTCGTGGAGAACGACACCAACGGCACGTCCTCCATCAATATGGGTCTCGAGGAGCTGCAGCAGCTCACCCGCGAGATCCAGGATTCGGTGATGGCCATCCGCGCGCAGCCGGTGAAGCCGGTCTTCCAGCGCATGGCGCGTACCGTCCGCGAAATCGCCGACATCACCGGAAAGTCGGTCCGCCTTATCACCGAGGGCGAGAACACCGAAGTCGACAAGACCGTCATCGACAAGCTGGCGGAACCGTTGACGCACATGATCCGCAACGCGGTCGATCACGGCCTCGAAATGCCGGAGAAGCGTGAAGCGCTCGGCAAGAACCCGGAAGGCACGGTTCGCCTCACGGCAAAACACCGCTCGGGCCGCATCGTCATCGAGCTTGCCGACGACGGCGCCGGCATCAACCGTGAGAAGGTGCGCCAGAAGGCCATCGACAACGACCTGATCGCCGCCGATGCAAATCTCTCGGACGAGGAAATCGACAACCTGATCTTCCACGCCGGTTTCTCGACCGCCGACAAGGTATCGGACCTGTCCGGCCGCGGCGTCGGCATGGACGTCGTCAAGCGCTCCATCCAGGCGCTCGGCGGCCGCATCTCGATCTCCTCGAAGCCGGGGCAGGGCTCCGTCTTCACCATGAGCCTGCCACTGACGCTCGCCGTGCTCGATGGCATGGTGGTCACGGTCGCCGGCCAGACGCTCGTCGTGCCGCTGACGGCCATCGTCGAGACACTGCAGCCGGAAGCCTCGGCCATCCACTCCTTCGGCGCCTCGCAGCGGCTCATCTCGATCCGCAATTCCTTCTGCCCGCTGGTGGATGTCGGCCGGATTCTCAATTTCCGCGCCACGCAGGCCAATCCGATCGAGGGCGTCGCTCTGCTCGTCGAATCGGAAGGCGGCGGCCAGCGCGCCCTCATGGTCGATGCCATCCAGGGCCAGCGTCAGGTGGTCATCAAGAGCCTGGAGGCCAACTACACCCACGTGCCCGGCATCGCCGCCGCCACCATTCTCGGCGACGGCCGCGTGGCCCTCATCCTGGACGTCGATGCGGTGGTTGCCGCCTCGCGCGGCCAGTCCTTGAGACAAGACATCTCGCTTGCTGCCACCGGTTAAGACGCCATGACGACGTACGCGGTAAAGAACCTTTCGCACGGACGTGAACTGATCGCCTTCAGGATCGGTGACCAGGAGTTCTGTGTAAACATCATGTCTGTCCGGGAGATCCGTGGATGGACCCCGGCGACGTCGATGCCGCATGCGCCGTCCTATGTGCTTGGCGTCATCAACCTGCGCGGCGCCGTGCTGCCGATCGTCGATCTGTCGCTGCGTCTTGGCATGAAGGCGGCCGAGCCGACCGTGCGGCATGTCATCATCGTCGCCCAGGTCGGGGCGAGGGTGGTGGGCCTGCTCGTGGATGCGGTCTCCGACATCCTGACTGTGACCGACGAAAACATGCAGCCGACGCCCGACATCGCCAACGAGGCGGCAAAGGCCTATGCCCGCGGCATCCTCGCCATCGAGGGGCGCATGATCTGCCTCATCGAACTCGACGCCCTGTTCCCGCATACGGAAAGTGAAGCCGCATGACCTATTCTTCGGCCATCGACACGCGGCAGTCTCCCGATGAGTGCCTGGCAAGCGGCGAATACCCGCTGACGCGCAAGGACCTTTCCGAGATTGCGGCGATGATTTATGCGGACGCCGGCATCTACCTCAACGAGACCAAGGCCTCGCTCGTCTATTCGCGCCTGTCGAAGCATATTCGCCAGCTCGGCCTGAAGGGTTTCCGGGAATATTGCGCGCTTGTTTCCTCGCCGGCCGGTGCCGGTCCGCGCAAGGAAATGCTGTCGCACCTGACGACCAACTTCACGCGCTTCTTTCGCGAGAACCACCATTTCGACCATCTGAAGAGCGAGGTCCTGCCGGATCTTCTTGCCCGCGCCCGAAATGGCGGCCGCGTGCGCATCTGGTCGGCGGCCTGTTCGGATGGGCAGGAGCCCTATTCGATCGCACTTACCGTGCTCTCGCTGATGCCGAACGTCGCCGACTACGATTTCCGCATCCTCGCGACGGACATCGATCCGAAGATCCTCGCCATTGCCCGGGCCGGCGCCTACGACGCCAATGCGCTGGAAACGGTCAACCCCGCCATGCGCAAGCAGTTCTTCCGCGAAACGGATGCGGCCGGCCGGCAGAAGTGGCAGATCGACGACCGCGTCAAGCGGCTCATCACCTTCAACGAGCTGAACCTGATGGCCCAATGGCCGTTCAAGGGGCCGTTCGACGTCATCTTCTGCCGCAACGTCGTCATTTATTTCGACGAGCCGACACAGATGAAGATCTGGTCGCGCTTCGCCGGCATGCTGGGCGACAACGGCCACCTCTATATCGGCCATTCCGAGCGCGTCTCGGGCGAGGCGAAGAACCAGTTCGACAATATCGGTATCACAACCTACCGCTACACCGGCAAGCACAGGAGGAGCGTATGATGGCACCCGCGCGCGTACTCGTTGTCGACGATTCGCCGACCATGCGCGGCCTGATCACGGCCGTGCTCAATGCCGACCCGGACGTTAACGTCATCGGGCAGGCCGGCGACGCCATGGAAGCCCGCAACGCGATCAAGCAGCTCAATCCCGACGTTGTGACGCTGGATATCGAGATGCCGAACATGAACGGGCTCGAATTCCTCGACAAGATCATGAAGCTCCGGCCCATGCCGGTCATCATGGTCTCGACGCTCACCCATCGCGGTGCCGAAGCCTCGCTGATGGCGCTGGAGATCGGTGCGTTCGATTGCGTCGGCAAGCCGCAGCCGGGCGATGCCCGTCCCTTCGGCGACCTTGCCGAAAAGGTGAAGGCCGCCGCCCGCTCGCAGCGCCGCCAGGTCCGTACGGATGTGCCGCCGCTCGCGCCGACCGCTGCCAACGTCAATCCGGTCGCCGCCTACAAGCCCGGCCGGCGTGTGATCGCCATCGGTGCATCGACGGGTGGTGTGGAGGCACTGATCGCGGTGCTGCAGAAGTTCCCGGTCAACTGCCCGCCGACGGTGATCACGCAGCACATGCCGCCGACCTTCACCAAGAGCTTCGCCGACCGGCTGAACCGGCTCTGCGCTCCCGTGGTGCAGGAAGCGACGGACGGTGCGCGGCTCGAGATCGGCAAAATCTATCTGGCTCCCGGTGGTGAACGCCATCTCCAGATCGCCAACCCGCATGCGCCCTGCTGCCGGCTGGTGGAACGGGATCCGGTCAACGGCCACCGCCCTTCGGTGGATGTGCTGTTCGATTCGGTGGCCGAGCTTGCCGGCCGGAACGCCGTCGGCGTCATCCTCACCGGCATGGGCCGGGACGGGGCAAGCGGCCTGTTGAAAATGCGTCATGCAGGGGCGCGGACCATCGGCCAGAACGAAAAAACCTGCGTCGTATATGGAATGCCGAGAGTGGCTTTCGAGCTTGGCGCCGTAGAACACCAGTTTCCGCTCTCCTCCATCGGGGAGGAAGTCTTGAAAATAACTGCGGCCCGTAGAGAAGGGAGCGAATAATGTCTATCGCTGAAAAAATCAAAGTTCTTATCGTTGACGATCAGGTGACGAGCCGCCTGCTTCTGGGCGATGCCCTGCAGCAGCTCGGCTTCAAGCAGATCACGGCGGCCGGCGACGGCGCGCAGGGCATGGCCATCATGTCCCAGCAGCCGCACCATCTCGTCATCTCCGACTTCAACATGCCGAAGATGGACGGCATCGAGTTCCTTCAGGCAGTGCGGTCGAACCCCACCACCAAGAAGGCGGCCTTCATCATTCTCACCGCGCAGGGCGACCGTGCGCTGGTGCAGAAGGCGGCGGCCCTCGGTGCGAACAACGTCCTCGCCAAGCCGTTCACCATCGAGAAGATGAAGGCGGCCATCGAAGCCGTGTTCGGGGCATTGAAATGATATCAGACGCCGGGACGCGCCGCGTCCATGTCATTCAGGGCGAATACAAGGTCCTCAACGACCCGAATGTGGTGCTCACCACCATTCTCGGGTCCTGTGTGGCCGCCTGCATGCGCGACCCGGTCGTTGGCGTCGGGGGGATGAATCACTTCCTGCTCCCCGGCTCGGCCGAAGCCATGGCCTCGGGGGGGGACGCCACGCGCTACGGCGTGCATCTGATGGAGCTTCTGATCAACGGCCTCCTGAAGCAGGGCGCGCGGCGTGACCGGCTGGAGGCGAAGATCTTCGGCGGGGCGAGGACGATCGCGCGCTTCTCCAATGTCGGCGAGCAGAATGCGCGCTTTGCCCGGCAGTTCCTGATGGACGAAGGCATCAAGGTCGTTGGTGAAAGCACCGGCGGCGAGCACGGCCGGAAGCTGGAATACTGGCCGTCGAGCGGCCGGGCCCGGCAATATGCCCTGACGGGCGTCGAGACGCAGAAGACGGTGGCACTGGAGCAGCGGCCCGCACCCGTTGCCAAGCCTGTCGAAAGCTCGATCGAATTCTTCTGAGCGGCGGTTTCGTCGCAAGGGCGCGAAAGTACGAACAGTGTTGCGTAGCCGGCCGTCCCAGAGGGTGACGGCCTCGTACGGGGAAAAGGGTAATCCATGCAAGCCGAGTATCTGAGTGCAGTCCCTGCCATGGAGGAAGCCCTTCCGGATGTCCTGATGCGGATCGTGTCCGAACTGCACGATGTCGCCTATCTGATCGAACGCATCGAACCGCAGCTCGCCGGCATCCATGGCGATGCCGTGCTGGATGCTGCCGAGCGCATGATGGTGCTGCAGGGCATCGATCTTGCCGTGCAGAAGACGCGCGGGCTTGCCGAGTTCATCGACACCATCACTGCAAGCATTCCCGATAGCTGGATCGTCGATGTCACGACGGCGCTCAATCTGGTGAAACTTGCGGACATGCAGAAGGCGCTGAGCAACGGAATGCGCCACGGCCACTCCCAGCCGCTCGGCAAGGCTGCTGGCGATTTCGAGGCATTTTAGGCTATTTCCCAATATAATCAGAATGTTCGACGGCGCCCTCCAGGCGCCGTCTTTCGTTCTGCCGCTTTTGCCCGGCGCGCGGCAACGAAATGCTCGCGCAAGTTTCGCGGTCTAGTCTCCAGCCCGGATCAGTTAGATCCGCGTATTCCATGGGGCAGATCGGCGCGTGCGGAAATGTGCCGGTTCCGTCCCACGAGATTGAAAATGCGTCTGATCGTGCCGGCATGTTGGCCGGGGCCCAGGCGACTAGTCCGTGCGGGAACAGAATGAATCTGTTGGAACAGTTGACGAAAGTCTACAAGAACCTGGCTTCGCTGGGGCAGGCGAAACTCGCGATGCTGGCGGGAGCCGCCGTCGTCTCGATCGGTCTCGTGCTCGCCGCAGGGATCCTGGTCAACAAGCCCGCCTACGAGACGCTTTATGTCGGTCTGGAAAAGACCGATGCGAACCAGATCAGTCTGGCGCTCGCCGAAGCGAATATCGATTTCAACACCGGCACGGATGGATCGAGCATCGAGGTTCCGGTCGGCCAGACGGGCAAGGCGCGCCTCTATCTCGCCGAACGCGGTCTGCCGAACAGCGCCAATTCCGGCTACGAGCTTTTCGACAAGGTCGGCTCTCTCGGCCTTACCTCGTTCATGCAGGAAGTAACGCGTGTCCGGGCGCTCGAAGGCGAGATTGCCCGCACCATCCAGCAGATCAGCGGCATCGCCGCCGCCCGCGTGCACATCGTCATGCCGGAGCGCGGCAACTTCCGCAAAGCCGAGCAGGTGCCGACCGCCTCCGTCATGATCCGTGCGAGCGCGCAGGCCGGCCGTGAATCGGCCGCCGCGATCCGCCACCTCGTCGCCGCCTCCGTTCCTGGCCTCGAGGTCGACGGCGTTACCATCCTCGATTCTGCCGGCCAGCTGCTCGCCTCCGGCGACGATGCCGAGAACGGCGCGATCAACCGTTCGCTGACGGCCGTACAGACCGTGCAGAGCGAAGTCGAGCGCAACATCGAAAAGGCGCTCGCGCCCTTCCTTGGCATGGACAACTTCCGCGCCAGTGTCACCGCGGCGCTCAACATGGATACCCAGCAGATCCAGGAGACGGTCTACGATCCGGAATCGCGCGTCGAGCGCTCCGTCCGGGTGACGCGCGAAAGCCAGAAGTCGCAGCAGCAGGCCGACAACAAGGCCGCAACCGTCGAGCAGAACATTCCGCAGGGCGGCCCCCAGGGCGGTGCCAACGGTCCGCAGTCGAGTGACGAGGCCGACAAGAAGGAAGAGCAGACCAACTACGAGATCAACAGCAAGACCGTTGCCACCATGCGCAACAGCTACACGGTCGAGAAGCTGTCGGTCGCCGTCGTGGTCAATCGCGCCCGTGTCGCAGCCATGGTGGGCGAGCCGGCCGACCAGGCGAAGGTCGATGCCTATGTCGCGGAGATGCAGAAGATCGTCTCGTCCGCCGCAGGCCTCAATGCCGAGCGCGGCGACGTCATCACCATCACCGCCATGGAGTTCCTCGATCACCAGCTTCTCGACGAGGCGGTGGCAGGTCCCGGCATCATGGAAGTGCTGACGCGCAATCTCGGCGGCATCATCAACGCACTCGCCTTCCTCGGTGTCGCCTTCGTGGTGGTCTGGTTCGGCCTTCGTCCGGCGGTTCGCTCGGTCACGGGTGGCGGTGCCTCGGCCAATGCGCTGGATAGCGACATGGGCGGCCTCGAACTGCCCGACTTCTCTCCCGCCGCCGGCGCCGGCGGCCCCGGAGCGGCCCTCATGGATGGCTTCGGTGCGGACTTCGGCTTCGACAGCACGGACGACCTGCTCAATGCCGGCGACGATGGCGACGGTGCCTTCAACCGCCGTGTCAAGGAAGGTCCAGAGCGCCGCCTCGGCCGCATGGTCGAGATCAGCGAGGAGCGCGCTGCGAAGATCCTGCGCAAGTGGTCGGCCGAGAAGGAAGCAGCCTGAACAGGGCACTCGGAAGGAACAGCAACGCGGCCGGAAACGGCCGCGTTTTCGTTTGCGCCGAAAAACGGCGATGTCCGTTTTTGACGCCCGCCTGTCGCTTTTCGGCAACGCTCATTCAGTCCCGTTGCAGCAAATTTGTCGTGTTGGCACCGGTGCCGCATGCGCTTGCGCTCACGGGCGCGTGATCGGTGAAAAAAATTTATCGCCGCTCCGGTTGAGTGATTGGGCGCTGGATCACAATTTTTCCACGAATTAGCAGCGTCTTTCTCTGCGGTGTCGATCGCAGTGTGCCAATAATTAATGGTTAACAATGGCTTAACCCCTCGTCTCATGCCGGCCGCCGGAAAGCAAATCATCTTGCATGTGCAGACTCACAGAAGCCGGCAAAAGTAAATCCCGAGAAGATGGCGGTGGTTTTTAGCGATAGCCGATGTACACTTTAGTTACTGATTCGCTTGGTGATTCTTGCCGATGCGGCCTGACCGGGAAGGGGTTCGGACGGTTCCGAACCTTTGACGGGAAGGAGGCATGGATCTCCGTTCGGAATCGGAACAGGGGGCTATCATGGAAACGATCCGGTCGGATGTCGCGGCCTGGGAATCCTATGGATTCTCTGCCGAGACGGGTGAGCGTAAGAGTGCGCGTGAACTTTTGGTTCAACACCTGGGACGCTGTGCGGATCGCGCCGGCCTGTCCTGCGGTCTGAGGGCGCTGACCGACTATGTCAGCGCCTCCCACTACCTTCTCGTCCGGCACGACATCTCGCCCGAAGCGGGCATGGAGACGGTCGTCGCCTCGGACTGGCCTTTCGACTTGGTGCGCAGCATCGCCGGCGCCGTCGTCGCCAGCCAGTCCCGCATGAGCGAACTCGACAAGTGCCTCAGCCTGCTGAAACCTTGTTTCAATCACATGGCTGACGATATTGCCATGCCGAGCGGCGTCAGCCGCGAATACTGCGTCATCGCCTTCCAGGTCGGCCGGGTGCGCATGTCGCTCCTGCTGCTCTTCCCGGAGCATTTCATCCTCTCCCAAAGCAAGTTGCGCGATGTCGGCGTCATGACCGGCTATTTCGCCAGCGTCTGCTGCCAGGGGGTGATCGCCCGGCACGATCGCGAGATGGACCTGACCGAGCGCGAGATCGAGTGCCTCTACTGGATCGCCGAAGGCAAGACGAGCGACGAAATCGCCGTCATCCTCGGTATTTCGCGCAACACGATCAACAACTACATCACCAGCGTGATGCGCAAGACCGCGACAAAGACGCGGTCGGAAGCGATCGCCTGGGCCGTTCGGAACAGCCTCGTCTAGACGCATTTCCGGTCGAAGCAGCACGGCTTCGGCTCCGGACAATGCGGCAAGACAACATGCCGTCGCGATTACAGCAAGGCGCTTGAGCGGTTCTGCGTCCGGAACGGCGCAGAACAAACAGACAGGAGAACTGCCATGGACATCCAGCTTTCCTCCCCCGCTGTCCTGGAGACGGAAATTCGCCTCGCGCGTCCACCGAAGGCGGCACGGGCATCCGATTTCGTTTCCCGCCTGCAGGTGATGCAGACGGTCATCGGTGCGGAGCATTTCGCGGTGCTCCGTCTCAGCGGCCATGGTCTGCCGGCAGCCCGCAAGTTGACCCTGTCGCTACACAACTGGGCGCAAAATGTGGATGGCAACGCGCGTGCGCTTCTCGAAGCACACGGTGCTGCCATGCTGGCCCATCTTGAGGCCTCGATGCTGCCGCTGCTCTGGGAAGGGGCCGGCGACAACCAGTTCGCCGAATCGGGGGCCGAACCCTTCACGGCGCGCCTTCCCGCGCGGCTGCTGCCCTGGTCGGGCATCGCCTTTCCCGTCAGGCTCGGCGCTCATGGCAACGGCTATGTCGTCTTCACAGGCACCTTCATCGCTCCGTCCAGCGATCTCATCGTCGACATGCACATGAAGAGCTGCCAGGTGCTCATCGACATGCTGGCCGGGGAAGAGCGGAAGCTTGCCCCTTCCGAAGCGCTCAGCGAGCGCGAGATCGCCTGCCTTCAGATGGCCGGCGACGGCTGCATCTCCGAGGCGATCGCCGAGAAGATGGGCCTTTCCGTGCACACCGTGAACGCCTATCTCGGCACGGCGACGACCAAGCTCGACGCCGTCAACCGCATCCAGGCGATCGCCAAGGCCATCCGGCTTGGATATATTACTTGAAGAAGCGGGCGGCGAAGTGGCCGAGCCGCCGTTGAACTCCCGGGCGCTTTCCCTTCGTTGTGCTTGGGCTTGCCCTGAGCCTCCACCCCTGTGCGCAAGGCACGGTTCCTCGGCTCAAGGCCGAGGATGAGTTGAGTGCGCTTTCGCGATTCGAAGAAAAGCAGAGAGACTCCGAACGCTCAATGAGCGTGCTGCGAGCCTGAATTGGACTTCACGTACTTCGCCTCCGCCAGGCTCTTGCGCAAGAAATCCGTATTGTCGTCAGGATCGGCGGACGGGTTGTTGAACGCCACGTGCGTGACCTCCACGCCGGCCTTGTCCTTCTGGAGCATCAGCTTGGCATAGACCGTCACGCCCTGCGGGCGCAGTTCCATGTCGAGCGTCACTTCCGGCTCGGTGTCCCAGTCGAGACGATAATCGCCGCCGGCACCGAAATTCACGGTGCCCGGCAGGAAATAGAGTTCAGCCGCCGAAGAGACCAGGTCGGCGAGGTTCCCGTAGCACTCGAAACGCAACAACGAGACGAGATCGGCGGCATCGAGCAGGCGAAGCTCAGTGGCGACCGGGCAGATTGCTTCTGCAACAATCTTCTCGCGCTCGGCGGAGTAGGTGCATTTTCTCATCGGATCTAGTTTACCCGTCTGGTCTGGGGCGAAGCTGCATAAACCCGGTGAATCAGCTCCGCCACGGCTTTGTAGAACACCGGCGGAATGACACTATCCACCGAGACTTGCGCAAACATTGAGCGTGCGAGCGGCGGGTCTTCGAAAACCGGTATTCCGTTCTCCTCGGCGATCTCACGAATCTTCAGTGCGACGAGGTCCTGGCCCTTTGCGACGATCACCGGGGCATCGCCCTCCTCGCGCACGTAGCGCAGTGCGACGGCGAAGTGGGTCGGGTTGGCGATGACGAGCGTGGCGCGCGGCACGGCCGTGATCATGCGGCGCCGTGCGCGGTCGCGCTGGATCGAGCGCATGCGGGCCTTCACGATCGGGTCGCCCTGCGACTGTTTCATTTCCTCCTTCACTTCCTGTTTCGTCATCATCAGCTCTGAAAACCAGTGATGACGCGTCCAGGCGAAGTCGATGCCGGCGATCAGCGCGGTGGCGAAAAGGATGATCAGCAGCACTTTGTTGATGTCGGACGTCATCATGTAGACGAGCGCCGCCGGCTCGGAAAACATGGTGTCGAGCGAGGCGAAGTAGTCGCCGCGCATGGCGAATGCCACGACCAGCGAGACGATGAGGATCTTGATCAGCGACTTGCCGAACTCGACGAGGCCCTGCTTGCCGAAGAGGCGGCTGAGGCCCTTCATCGGACTGAGGCGGGAGATCTGCGGGCGCACGCGCTCCATGACCGGGCTCGGCAGGTTCTGCAGAACCGAGGAGGCGATGCCGAAGAGCATCATCATCGCGAGGATGGGCAGAAGCATCGCACCGGCTTCCCAGCCCAGGTGGCGGAAGATGGCGATGACGTCGGTGCCGGTCTTGAGGTTCCAGGCCTCCGGCTGCTCGAAGAAGTCGCGCAGCGTTTCGTTCATGCGGGAAACGCCGCCCGGCATGAAGAAGACGAGAAAGAGATAGATCGCGAGCGTCGAGGCGAAGATGGTGATCTCGCGCGAAAAGGGTGTGTTGCCCTTCTCCATCGCGTCGCGAATCTTCTTCTCGGTCGGAAGTTCTGTTTTACTGTCCTTGTCGTCGTCCGACACGTCGCGCTCCCGGGCCGTCGAGGGCGGCCAAAAACAAACGGCCCGAACCCCCATTCTGGAGATTCGGGCCGCAGATACGCTCCGCCTGCGGCGCTACCGTGTCAAGGAGGATCAGGCTGCCTGGCGCTCCTCGTCCTTTTCCTTCAACTGGATTTGTCCGGCCGCGGCGAGACGGATGGCTTCCTGCGTGATCGAGCGGCGGGCGATCGCCACTTCGCGCGGGTTGACGCCCTGGTCGCCGGCCGCAAGATCGGATTCGATCATGCGGCGCTGGCGTGCGCCGATCGACGAGAGGACCGATTCGCGCAGTACCATCGAGGCACCGCGCAGCGCCGCCGTGATGATGTCGCCGGAAACGTCGTTGAACAGCGACACGCGGCTTCTCTGCGGCATGTAGAGCACGTCTTCGAAGAGGAAGATCTTCGGACGGACCTTCTTGACCGATTCGGTGGAGACCGTTTCGAGCGAGGCAAGCATTTCGTCGACCTGCGACTTCTCCAGCTCGTTCATGAGGTCTGCGACCTTGTTCGAACCGATCGAATTGCGTTCGGCGTCCAGCGCGTTGATCATTTCGATGACGCGTGCCTCGACGATCGCGGTCGCCTTCGGGCTCGCATCCTTCAGATTGACGGTGCGGTTGATGATGTCCGCGCGGTGATCGTCCGGGATTTCCAGAAGCACCTTGGCGCCGAAGGCCGAGGGCATCATGGAGAGGATGTAGGCGATGGTCTGCGGGTGCTCGTTGAGCAGGAACTTTGCCACGAAGACCGGATCCGCATCCTGCAGGCGGTCCCAGATGGTCGTCTCGTAGGCCTGGAAGGCGGCGCGACGGCCGAGCAGGCCATCCACTTCGTCCGGCGTCAGGCCCTCTTCGAGAATGCCTTCCATCATCTTGGCATTGTCCATCAGGCCGGCCCCTTCGGTGAAGAGGTCCTCGAACTCGTTGACGAGATCGATCAGCTCATGGGGCGGGATGGCGCGCAGGTTCTGCGCAGCGGCGATAATCGCCTGAAGTTCGCTCTGTGTGAAATATTTCAAGAGCTTGCCGGCAACACCCTTGCCCATGGCGAGAAGCACGGCTGCCGCCTTCTCGACCTGCGACAGCGGTGCACCGACCGCAGTGGAGGTGCCGAAATTTTCGAAATCCATCATGGATCCATCCCCCTGAGACCTCAACCGGTATCAGACTTTGCGTGTACTCTTCACTTCGATGAGCTTGACCCCGAAGCGGGTGTCGTCGTTTTCAAGAACGGTGATCTCGCCGCGGCCGATGACGCGACCGTTGACCATGACCTCGACGGGTTCGCCGATGCGGCGGTCCAGCGCGATCGTGGCGCCCTCGGAAAGGTTCATGAGGCTGGAGACCTGCATCTGCGAGGAGCCGAGCACGATCTGCAGATCGATCGGGATATCCATGATGAGGTCGAGATTGGACTGCAATGCGCTGCCCGGCCGTGCGGCTTCGCCCGGCTCGGCGCCGAAGTCGCTGCCGCCGAAATCGGTTCCGCCACCGAAATCCGAACCGCCGAAGCTGGCGCCAGCGCCGGCGCCGAAGTCCGGAGTGGTCGCGCCACCGCCGAAGTCCGAGGAGCCGAAATTGCCGCCGAAGGCGGCCAGCGGGTCGTTGTCGACGGTCGCCGGAAGGTCGGTGGCAAAGCCGCCGGAAGTATCTTTCTGAAGAACGCCGCGCAGGTCGTCGATCGCCTGCTCCAGTTCCTGGTCGCCCGCATTGAGGGAAGACGTCATGTCGTCAACGATGGGTGTTTTCTTCGGTGCCATAAGACCACTATTCCATTCGAAACTTGCCCGAGGCGTGCCGCCAGGCAGGCATCATGCCCAAACTATCCGATGAGGTGCTGGAGGATGTCTTCCTCCGAGCCGTATGTATCCTTGACGCGAACCGTGTAGCGGGCGCCGGAGCGGCCGAATTCGCAGACATAGAGGTTGCGGCCGTTCGCATTGACCTCCACGCGAACGTCGCCGGCCTCGTTGAACGGGATGATGTCACCTGCCTGCAGGCGGCTGATCGTGTCGAGAGTCTGCGCTTCCAGGCGGATGCGCGCCTCGAGCGACACCTTGGAGCGGCGGACCTGCTCGCCGAGCTGCTCGCTCCACTCGACGCGGGTCTTCGGCGCATTGGCAGGCTTCGGCGCGGTGATGTTCGATTTCAGGAGAACGGCTTGCGGCACGATGACGTGGAAGGTCGAAAGCACTGGGCCGATGCCGACGGCCATGTTGACCATGGCGACGAAGGCCTCGTCCGTACCGTCCTCGCAGGCCTTGCGGGTTTCCACATTGTGCGCCGGGCCAAGGAAGGGTTCGAATCCGTTGGCGCCCATGACCGCGGACTTCAGAACGCCGGAAATCCGGTCGAACATCATCGCCGCAAGGTCGAGCTCGATCTTGGAGAGCGGGCGCGGTTCCGGGTCGTCGATCGCATCGCTGACGGCGCCAAGCATGTTCTCGACCAGCGTGATGATCATCGGGCTGTCGCAGATCAGCGTGAATCGATCGCACCAGTTGCGCAGCGACGCGTCGCAGCAGGCCATGGCACCGCCGAGGCCTTCGACCAGCGGGCCGTATTTGCCCGTCGCAAACCCCGCATAGGAGACCGCAACTTCGAAACCGAGTTCGTTTTCCAGCATGTCCGGCAGGAATTCGGCGAAGACGTCGCCGAGGCTGGCGCAGAGCTTGGAGATTGTCGCCTGGTCGCCGAGCCGGCCGGTGAGGCGGGCGAGAACGATCGGGTCCATGGCGGAAGGGGCTTCGGTCACGCGTGCATCCTTCATCTCTTAGGCCGCCTTCGAACCGCCGCCGGGATTCATCATTTCCTGTTCCACCGCGTCGATCGACGGGCGCTCGTAGGAGGAGATGGTCTTGCGGCCATATTCCAGCGCCACCTGCGGCACGGAGCCGTTCATGTAGGCGAGCAGCGTCTGCTTGACGATGATGTAGAGGCGGTTCTGCTTTTCGCGCACCACCTTGATGTTGGTGATGATCGGCGTGACGATCGAATAGGACAGGAACACCCCGAGCAGCGTGCCGACGAGGGCGGCGGCGATCTTGCCGCCGAGCACTTCCGGGCTCTCGTTGATGGCGCCCATGGCCTTGATGACGCCGAGAACGGCGGCGACGATGCCGATGGCCGGGAAGGCGTCGCCCATCGTGCCAAGCGCATGATAGGGTTTCATCTTGTCGCGGGTGATTGTCTGGATTTCCTCGTCCATCAGCGCCTCGATCTCGTGGCTGCGGGCATTGCCGATGATGATGAGGCGGACGTAGTCGCAGATGAAGGCGGTCAGTTCCTTGTTGGCGAGCACCGTCGGGGCGGACTGGAAGATCGGCGATTCGGCCGGATTGTCGATATGCGCCTCGATCTCGTTGCGCGACTTGGTGCGCAGGTCCCGCATCAGGCTGTAGAGCACGCCGAGCGTATCGAGGTAGTGGCGCTCCTTCGGAACCTTGTGCTTGAAGGCCTCGCCGAGCGCCTTTCCGGTCTCCTTGATCACCTTCATCGTGTTGGCCACGATGAAGCCGCCGATCCCGGCGCCGCCGATGATCAGGAGTTCGAAGGGCTGGTTCAGCACTTCCAGATGACCACCCATGGCCATGTAGCCGCCAAGGACGCAGCCGAAGGTAACGATTAGACCGATAATGATGTTCATGAGCGCAGGTGTCCCGACACAATTCTGACCGTTCCGGAAATACGGTTCCAGCCTTGCGTGAAGCTGTACCTAACGGCAGGTTTACCGATCAGGTTCGCGCAAGCAAAAGCCGCGAGGATCATGGTTCAAAACGGGCATTCATGCCCTCCCGAACCTTGATCGGCGGCCCATCGTGACGACCACCTATACGAGCTACAAGCTGATTACCGCAGACCTCCAGACGTCGCTGAAGCGCGTTTCGGAGCAGCCGGACGTCAAGCGCGAGACGGAATACTATCTCGCCAAGATCGGCAGCGTGAAGTCGGTCGACGATTTCTTCGCCGATGCCAGGCTCTACAACTACGCGATGAAGGCGCACGGGCTGGAGGACATGGCCTATGCCAAGGCCTTCATGCGCAAGGTGCTGACGGAAGGCGTGGACGACAAGGCGGCTTTCGCCAACCAGCTCTCGGACACGCGCTACAAGGAGCTGGCACAGTCGCTGAACTTCGCGAGGCACGGTGAGGTTGCTACCACCTTCGAGCGTGCGCAGAAGGGCGTCGTCGACAAATATACCCGCCAGACGCTGGAGGTCAGCGCCGGCGAGGACAATACCGGCGTGCGGCTCGCGCTCTACTTCGAGCGCATGGCAACCTCCATCACATCGGGTTACTCGATCATCGCCGATGATGCGCTGGCGCAGGTCGTGCGCACCGCGCTGCAGCTTCCGGCAGAATTTGCGGCCACCGATATCGACCGGCAGGCGGAATTTTACGAGGACGTGCTCAATCTCGAGGACTTCAAGGACACCTCGAAGGTCGGCAAGTTCCTCGAGCGCTTCACCTCCATGTGGGAACTGGAAAACCCGTCGGGCAGTTATGACCCGATGACCGCTTTCCAGCCGTCGAGCCTGACAGGCATTTCGACGGATCTCCTCATTTCCATCAACAATCTGAAACTCGGAGGTCGCTGACGTGCAGACCGGACTCTATGTATCGCTTTCGTCCCAGCTTGCGCTCGACCGCCGCCTGACGACGCTGGCCGACAACGTCGCGAACTCGACGACGGTCGGCTTCCGTGCCACGGAAATAAAGTTCAACCAGGTCGTCAGCGACCAGAAGGTCGCCGACGTCGCTTTCGTGTCGCAGGGCAACGAGTTCCTCTCCACGCGCAGTGGCGGCATGACCGAGACGGGCGGCACGCTCGACTTCGCCATCAAGGGCGATGCCTGGTTCCAGGTGCAGACGCCTTCCGGCCCGACGCTGACGCGCGACGGACGCTTCACGGTGACGGATGCCGGCGAGCTCGTCACCCTCAACGGTTATGCCGTGCTCGATGCCGGCGGCGGACCGATCCAGCTCGATCTCGCCAATGGGCCGATCCTGCTCAGCGCCGACGGCCAGCTCAACCAGAACGGCCAGCCCATCGCCGCACTCGGCCTGTTCCAGGCAGACCTTTCCGGCGGCTTCGTGCGCGCCGGCAACAGCGGCATCATCACCAACATCCCGCCGGAACCGGTCGTCGATCGCATCGATGCCGGTGTGGTGCAGGGCTACATCGAGGAATCCAACGTCAATGCCATCGGCGAGATGACGCAGCTGATCCAGGTCACGCGCGCCTTCGAAAGCGTCGCCTCGCTGATGCGCGACTCAGAGGAATCGCTGAAGGAAGCCATCCGCACCTTCGGCGGAAACCGGTAAGCGCCCATGAGTTCGGCACAGGACGGCATGAGCAGCGAAACGGGCAGGGCCGGCGGCAAGCTGAATGCGCTGGCAGGCCTCGTCAAACGGTACTCCTCCCCGGAATTCTCCGTGGCGCATGGCGGCCATGTCCAGACCATTGCGGCCGGGAACTACACGGTCAGCGGCCTGTCGCGCCATGTGCGGCTCGGCGAATTCGTCGCGCATCGCAGCCCGACCGGCATCCATCTCGGCGAGGTCGTCCGCGTCGAACCAGAGACGGTCGTCGTCTGCCCGATCGAGCCGGGCGAGCCGATCGGCATCCACGACGTGGTCATCCGCAAGGGCGCGTTCCGCGTCGCGCCGACATCGGACTGGTGCGGTCGTACGATCAATGCGCTCGGCGAGCCGATCGATGGACTGGGCCCGCTCGTCCAGGGCGGCGTGCGGCGCTCGATTTCCAATTCCGCCCCGCCCTCGATGACGCGCAAGCGTGTCGAGACGGGGTTTTCCACCGGCGTGCGCGCGGTCGATATCTTCGCCCCGCTCTGCCTCGGCCAGCGCCTCGGCATCTTCGCCGGCTCGGGTGTCGGCAAGTCGACGCTGCTCTCGATGCTGGCGCGGGCCGATGCCTTCGACAAAGTGGTCATTGCGCTGGTCGGCGAACGCGGCCGCGAAGTGCGCGAATTCATCGAGGACACGCTGGGCGACAACCTGGCGAAATCCGTCGCGGTCGTCGCGACCAGTGACGAAAGCCCGATGCTGCGCAAGATGGCGCCGCTGACCGCCGTGACGATCGCCGAACACTATCGCGACCAGGGCGACAACGTGCTCCTGATCATCGACAGCGTGACGCGCTTCGCCCATGCGATCCGCGAGGTGGCGACGGCCTCCGGCGAACCGCCGATCGCCCGCGGCTATCCTGCCTCCGTCTTCACCGAGCTGCCGCGCCTTCTGGAGCGGGCCGGGCCGGGTGCGGAGGGCGCGGGCACGATCACGGCGATCATCTCGATCCTCGTCGACGGCGACAACCACAACGACCCGATCGCCGATTCGACGCGCGGTATCCTCGATGGTCATATCGTGTTGGAGCGAAGCCTTGCCGAAGAGGGCCGCTATCCGCCGATCAACCCGCTCGCCTCGATCTCGCGTCTTGCCCGCAAGGCCTGGACGCCGGACCAGGAGCGGCTGGTCGCACGGCTGAAGGCGCTGATCCATCGCTTCGAGGAAACGCGCGACCTGCGCCTCATCGGCGGCTACCGGCCGGGAGCCGATCCCGATCTCGACATGGCGATCAAGCAGGTGCCGATCATCTATGAGGTTCTGAAACAGACGCCGGGCGAACGGCCTGCCGGCGATGCATTCTCCGATCTTGCCACGGCGCTGAAGAATGCGGCCGGGCAGGGCGGTGCGCCGGCAACGAGAAGGGGATGACAGTGACGGATTTCGACGCGGACCAGACCATTCAGCCGATGAAGCGCGCGGAAAAGGGACGCTATTCGACGGGCGACAAGCTGTTGGTGGGCACGGGCGTGCTGCTCGCCGCCATGGCGGCCTTCTTCCCGTGGTATGTCTTCCTGAACCCGGAAAAATTCTCCGTGCCGGCCCTCTGGGAGGGCACGACGCGCGACCTGCCGGAAACGGCGGCAAAGGAAGTGATGAGCGTTTCGCCCGCCGCCATGGTGGACGACGACAACGATCCGGGGCTGGAAAGCCTCGACCCGGTCTCGACGGCCACCGCGCCCAGCGTCGGCGAGAAGGACAAGACGCTCGGCACACCGGTCGAAACTGGCCTCGACCAGCCGCTGCCGGCCTCGTCCGGCTTTCGGCTGATGCATGTGGCGAACGGTCGGGCGCTGATCGAGGATGCCAGCGGCATGTATATCGTGCGCGTCGGCTCGATCCTGCCGGACAACAGCCGTCTTGCGACCCTCGAACAGCGCGACGGCGCGTGGGTCATCGTCACCTCGAACGGCGACATCATCAAGCGCAACTGACGAACCTCCGCGGGCAAGGCGATTGCCCGTGGCTTTGCCCTCACCCTAGCCCTCTTCCCGCAAGCGGGAGAGGAGGCTTGCCCCTCGAGCGGGGGTGGTTGAGGAAACCGGTACGGCATATCCCTTCGCCCCACCTGCGGGGAGAAGGTGGCCGGCAGGCCGGATGAGGGCGCGCACCCCGCGCGTATGCGAAAGACGCAGCACTTATTCTCCCGCAAATTCAGCAGGTTGCCGATAAACCGCCGCGCAGCAAGTCTGACGCAAGATTGGCTCCGTAGGTTCGCCATGAACAAGGATGGAGCTTGTCATGCAACCGATACAACTGTTTGAACTGGCCTCGAAACAAGCCGAATGGCTATCCGTCCGCCAGAGTGTGGTTGCAGGCAACATCGCCAACGCCAACACCCCCGCTTTCAAGGCGAAGGACGTCACGCCCTTTCAGGCGGTGCTCGAAACGACGGGCATCCGCATGGCGGCGACCCAGCCGGGCCATCTCACCGATGGCGGCGAGATGGCGAGCCGCGTCGTCGAAACCAAGCCCACCGACGGGATCGGCGTGCAGGAGTCCGGCAACACGGTCGGCCTTGCCGAGGAACTCATGAAAGAGGGCCAGGTCAAGCGTGAGTTCGAGTTGAATGCCGGCCTCGTCAAGGCCTTTCATCGCATGATGCTGATGACAGTCAGAAGGTAAAAAATGGATCCGCTCTTAGCTTCACTGAAAGTCGCGGCCTCGGGACTTGAGGCGCAATCCACCCGTATCCGCATCGTCTCGGAGAACCTGGCGAACGCCCGTTCGACCGGCGACGTCCCCGGTGCCGATCCCTTCCGCCGCAAGACGGTGACCTTTGCGGCCGAACTCGACCGGGCGTCCGGTGCCTCGCTCGTCGAGGTCGAACGCCTCGGCTTCGACGAGGGCGAGTTCTCGACGGAATACGATCCCGGCAACCCGGCGGCCAATGCCGAGGGCATCGTCAAGATGCCGAACGTCAACATGCTGATCGAAATGGCCGACATGCGGGAAGCCAATCGTTCCTATGAAGCCAACCTGCAGAGCATCAAGCAGTCGCGTGACCTGATCTCGGCGACCATCGACCTCCTGAGGGCCTCGCAATGATCGAAAGCGTAAAGGGCGTCGGTTCGCTCTTCTCCACAAACGCCCTCTCGGGCGTCACCACCGAGACGTCCAATTCGGTTTCCGCCTCCGGTGCGGCCGTGCAGGGAACGGGAACCCAGATGAGCTTCGCCCAGGTGATGGGTGACATGGCGACGGATATGACCAACGCGCTGAAACTCAGCGAGACCAAGTCGTTCGAAGCCATCCAAGGCAAGGCGACGACCCGCGAAGTGGTCGATGCCGTCATGAGTGCCGAGCAGACGCTGCAGACCGCGATCGCCATCCGCGACAAGGTCGTCACCGCCTATCTCGAAGTCGCAAGAATGCAGATCTGAGGACCGGACATGAAAGCCCTTGCCATCGCCGCCACCGGCATGAACGCGCAGCAGACCAACCTTGAAGTCATCGCGAACAACATCGCGAACATCAACACGACCGGCTTCAAGCGCGCCCGCGCCGAATTCTCCGACCTGCTCTACCAGACCGAACGCGCCGCCGGCGTGCCGAACCGTGCCAACCAGGCAGTGGTGCCGGAAGGCGCCATCATCGGCCTCGGCGTCAAGACAGCCGCCATCCGCAACCTGCATCTCCAGGGCGGCCTGACGAGCACGGGCAATTCTTTCGACCTCGCGCTGATCGGCCGTGGCTGGTTCCAGATCGAGGCCGCGGACGGGTCGACGCTCTACACCCGCGCCGGCGCCTTCAACACAAATGCCGAAGGCCAGCTCGTCACCCTCGACGGCTATACGGTCGTGCCGGGCATCAACGTGCCGCAGGATGCGACGGAGATTACCGTCAGCAAGTCCGGCCAGGTTTATGCGACGGTCAGCGGCGAGCAGCAGGAACTCGGCCAGATCACGCTGGCGAATTTCGTCAACGAAGCCGGTCTTGAGCCGCTCGGCGAAAACCTCTTCCGCGAAACCGCTGCCTCCGGCCCGGCCAATGTCGGCGCGCCTGACGAAGCGGGCTTCGCCTATATCCAGCAGAACTACCTCGAAGCCTCCAACGTCGATCCGGTCAAGGAAATCACCGATCTGATCTCCGCCCAGCGCGCCTATGAGATGAACTCCAAGATCATCCAGGCCGCGGACGAAATGGCGGCCGTGGTCAGCAAGAACCTGAGATAACACCCAACACGCGGGGAACATGATGTTTCGCCTGAAAGCAGCTCTTCGGAGTGGAAAGACCCTGTCAGCCCGGTGGCGCGCGGCCCTCGTCGCGCCCGCCGCGCTCGTCGGTCTTCTCGTGGCCGATGCGGCTCTGGCCGATGTGCGCACCGCCGTCGTGCCCAAGCGCATCATCTATCCCGGCGAGGAGATCCAGGCGGGGCAGCTCGAGGTGGTCGAGGTGACCAACCCGAACATCGTCAAGGGATTTGCCGAAAGCATCTCCGACGTCAACGGGCTCATCACCAAGCGCACCCTGTTGCCCGGCCGCGTCATCCTCGTCTCGGCCCTGCGTGAACCTTTTCTCGTGAACCGTGGCACCACCGTGCAGATGGTCTTCGACGATGGCTCGCTCGTCATCCGCACCAACGGCACGCCTCTGCAGGATGCCGCCGTCGGCGAACTCATCCGGGTCCGCAACAAGGATTCGGGCGTGATCGTCTCCGGCACGGTCATGGCGGACGGAACCGTGCATGTGGTGGCGAAATGATGCGTGATCTATTCTCCCGTGCCCTTGCCGTCCTCGCCTGCCTCATGCTGGCAGCCGGGCCGGCGTTGCCGGCAGCCCGCATCAAGGATGTCGCCTCGCTGCAGGCCGGCCGCGACAACCAGCTGATCGGCTACGGCCTCGTCGTCGGCCTCCAGGGTACGGGCGACAGCATGCGGTCCTCGCCCTTCACGGAACAGTCCATGCGGGCGATGCTGCAGAATCTCGGCATCTCCATGGTGGGCACCCAGACGCGCGCGAAGAACATCGCGGCCGTGCTCGTCACCGCCAACCTGCCGCCCTTCGCGAGCCCCGGCAGCCGCATCGACGTGACCGTCGGTTCGCTCGGCGATGCCTCGTCGTTGCGTGGCGGCACGCTTGTCATGACCTCGCTCTCCGGCGCCGACGGCCAGATCTACGCAGTCGCGCAGGGTTCGATCGTCGTCACCGGCATCAGCGCCGGCGGTGAGGCCGCCACGGTGCAGCAGGGCGTCACCACGGCCGGCCGCGTACCGAACGGCGCGATCATCGAGCGTGAGCTTCCCTCGCGCTTCAAGGACAGCTCCGATCTCGTGCTGCAGCTGCGCAACCCCGATTTCTCCACGTCCGTCGGCATGGCGGACGCGATCAACCGCTATGCGGCCGCACAGTACGGATCGCCGATCGCCGAGTCGCGCGATTCGCAGTCGGTCTACGTTTCCAAGCCGAAGATGGCGGATCTCTCCCGCCTGATGGCCGATATCGAGAACCTCGTCATCGAGACCGATGCGCCCGCGCGTGTCGTCGTCAACGAGCGTACCGGGACGATCGTCATCGGCCAGGACGTCCGCATCTCACCTGTCGCGGTGAGCTACGGAACGCTCACGGTGCAGATCAACGAAATGCCGAAGGTCGTGCAGCCGGAACCCTTCTCCAGAGGCGAGACGGCGATCGAGCCGAACACGGACATCCTCGTCCAGCAGGATGGCGGCACGGTCGCCCTGCTCGACGGTTCGAGCCTGCGCTCGCTGGTCACCGGTCTCAACAGTATCGGCGTCAAGCCGGATGGCATCATCTCCATCCTGCAGAGCATCAAGACCGCAGGCGCCCTCCAGGCAGAACTGGTACTGCAATGACCGATGTCACGACTCTTGTTGCCGTGAAGACGCTGGTGCGCAAGCTCGCACTGCCGCTGGCCGGCTTCGTGCTCATGGCCATTCCCGGCGCCTTCGCCGAGGAACGCCCCGTCATCATGACGACCAAGGCGACCGCCGACGAGATCCGCGAGTTCTGCACGAATATCGCAGACGCTGCGCGCGACCAGCGCTACCTGCTTCAGAAGCAGGAACTGGAAAACCTCCAGAAGGATATCGACGCGCGCATCAAGACGCTGGAAACCCGTCGCGCCGAATACGAGGACTGGCTGAACCGTCGCAACAACTTCCTCAAGACGGCCGAGGGCGGGCTCGTCGAGATCTATCGCAAGATGAAGCCTGACGCCGCGGCTGCGCAGCTTGCCGAAATCAATCCGGAGATCGCCTCGGCGATCGTCATGAAGCTGCCGCCGCGCCAGTCGAGCACCATTCTGGCTGAAATGCCGGCCGACAAGGCTGCGCTGCTCACCCGTCTCATCGCCATTGCGGGCGATCCGAATACGTCAAAGGCAAAGGACCCGTCATGAAGAAGATCGCCTCCGCACTCGCCGTGGCGCTCACGCTTTCGAGCTGCACGAGCCAGGCCATCGACGAAATCGGCAGGGCTCCCTCGATGAGCCCGATCGGCAGCGGCCTCAACTACGCGGAAACGCCGCAGATGGCCATGTATCCCAAGCAGCCGCGCACCGCGGTCGCCGGCTATTCGATCTGGAGCGACCAGCAGTCTGCGCTCTTCAAGGATTCGCGCGCCTTCAAGGTCGGCGACATCCTGACCGTCAACATCCGCGTCAACGATCGCGCCACGTTCGACAACAAGACCGACCGTTCGCGTACCAACAAAAGCGGCATGAACTTCGGTTTCGGCGGCTCGGGCAACAATTTCAAGGTCGATACGGAAGCCGACCTTAAATACGGCTCCTCGACCAGCACCAAGGGCGACGGCTCGACGGAACGGTCCGAGCGACTGAACCTGCTCGTTGCCGCTGTCGTGACGGGCGTCATCGAGAACGGCAATCTCCTGATCAGCGGTTCGCAGGAAGTGCGCGTCAACCACGAGCTGCGCATCCTCAACGTCGCCGGTATCGTGCGCCCGCAGGATGTCGATGCCGACAACCAGATCGCCTATGAGCGCATCGCGGAAGCCCGCATCTCCTATGGTGGTCGTGGTCGCCTGACCGAAGTGCAGCAGCCGCCATGGGGCCAGCAGGCCGTCGATCTGCTCTCGCCGCTTTGACCAAGCCCTGACAAGACTGGAAGACGAACATGGCGGACGAAGACGCGGTCGTCGCGGAAAAGAAGAAGCCGACCCTGGTCATCACCATCGCGGCCATCGCCGTGCTGACGCTGCTTGCGGCTGGCGGCGGCTGGCTGGTGGGCAACATGCTGGCCCCGCCGCCCGCCGAAAAGCCGGCGGAAGAGGTGGCGAAGGCGGAAGCCGGCGGCGAGGGAGGTGCGGAAGGCGAGGCGGCGCAGGAAGTGCCGCATATCTCGACCGAGGCAAACGGCATCGTGCTGCTCGACCCGATCACCAGCAACCTCGCCTATCCCTCGGACAACCGCATCCGCCTCGAAGTGGCGCTGATGTTCAAGGGCGTGCCCGACGTCAAGCTGGCCGAGGAAATCCACCAGGACATCCTCGCCTACATGCGCACGGTCTCGCTGCAGCAGGTGCAGGGGCCGCGCGGGTTCCAATATCTCCGGGAAGACCTGCAGGAGCGGGTTGACCTTCGGTCCGAAGGGCGCGTAACCAACGTCATGTTCCGGACCTTTGTGATCGAATGATTCGAGCCCTTCTGACCTTCGTCGCCATGATGGCGATGACCGGCGTGGCCTACGCCCAGCAGCAATTGCAGCTGCCGGGTGATTTGCTGAACGCGCAGGTCGACGGGTCGGTCGCCTCCTGGATCATCCGCACTTTCGGCCTGCTCACGGTGCTTTCAGTGGCGCCCGGCATCCTCATCATGGTGACGAGCTTTCCGCGCTTCGTCATCGCGTTCTCGATTCTTCGTTCCGGCATGGGCCTCGCCACGACGCCCTCCAACATGATCCTCGTCTCGCTGGCGCTGTTCATGACCTTCTACGTCATGGCTCCGACCTTCGACCGGGCCTGGCAGAACGGCGTGGAACCGCTGATCGCCAACCAGATCGACGAGACGGAGGCGGCCAAGCGCATCGCCGAACCTTTCCGAGAGTTCATGGTCGCCAATACCCGTGACAAGGACCTCGAACTCTTCATCTCGCTTGCGGAAGAGCGCGGCCAGACGGTCGTCGAAAACAACGTCGCGGACCTGCGCGTCGTCATCCCGGCCTTCATGATCTCGGAAATCCGCCGCGGCTTCGAGATCGGCTTCCTCGTCGTGCTGCCTTTTCTCGTCATCGACATGATCGTTGCCACCATCACCATGGCCATGGGTATGATGATGTTGCCGCCGACCTCGATCTCGCTGCCCTTCAAGATCCTGTTCTTCGTCCTCATCGACGGCTGGAACCTGCTCGTTGGCAGCCTGGTCCGCTCCTTCAGCTAAAGTATTCCGGCAGTAAAATCGCGTGGCCGTCCTGGCGTTGCTCAGGCGCGTCAGCTTTTCTTAACCATAAAATTTTACCAGCGGTTAACCATACTTGGCGGTCGCTCGAAAGCACTTTGTCGATTTAAGGAGTTGGCAATGATTGGCTGCGAGTTTTGCTCAGACACGACGGGTTTGGTATCCCTTCAGATCCCTGGAGAAACCGAGTTGGCATGATGCCGAACCGCCGTAACCGGTAAAGTTTTCAGTCCGGTATGTCCCCCACCAGTATTATGTTCAAAGGGACAACGATAATGACGAGCATTCTCACCAACGCAGCAGCCATGTCTGCCCTCCAGACGCTGCGCTCCATCAACAGCGGCATGGAAGAAACGCAGGCGCGCGTATCTTCGGGCCTGCGCGTCGGTAGCGCGTCCGACAACGCTGCTTACTGGTCGATCGCGACCACCATGCGCTCCGACAACATGGCGCTCTCCGCCGTTCAGGACGCTCTCGGCCTTGGTGCCGCCAAGGTTGACACCGCCTATGCCGGTATGAATTCCTCGATCGAAGTCGTCAAGGAAATCAAGAAGAAGCTGGTAACGGCAACGGAAGATGGCGTTGACAAGGTCAAGATCCAGGAAGAAATCACCCAGCTGCAGCAGCAGCTCGTGAGCATCTCGGATGCTGCCTCCTTCTCCGGCGAAAACTGGCTGAAGGCGAATGTCGGCGACAACACGAGTGTCGTTGCATCCTTCGTTCGTGATGCCAGCGGCAACGTTTCGGTCAAGAAGGTCGACTACGCCCTCGACGCTTCGACGGTTCTGTTCGACGCAACCGGCGGCAAAGCTGGTATCCTCGACCGCGAGACCTCGATCGACGGCAACGGTATTGCAGTCAACGTCAACATCGGCGGCACGACGAGCACCTACAACGTGGTCCGTTACACGACCGCCGAGGTCATCGCCGACAACGCAGCATTCGACTCCGGCGGCGACGTTGCAGTTGGCGGTACGGCTGGTCGCCCCGGCTACGTCAAGGTTGCTGACGATACCTGGGTAGAAGCGATCGACCAGTCTGGCGCGACGGATCACGAGATCTTCGCAACGGATAGCGGCGGTGCCGTATGGGCCATCGACGCAACGAAGCTGGCGACGTCCACCATTCCGGATGCGACGGTTTCGGGCTTCACGATCACCGCTGCAACGACGGGTCCCGAACTCGACGACCTGATCCAGATGGTCGACACGGCGCTCGAAGACATGACCAGCGCGGCTGCTGACCTCGGCTCGCTCGGCATGCGCATCGACCTCCAGGACGAGTTCGTTTCCAAGCTCACGGAATCCATCGACAAGGGCGTTGGTCGCCTGGTCGACGCCGACATGAACGAAGAATCGACCCGCCTGAAGGCGCTGCAGACGCAGCAGCAGCTGGCCATCCAGTCGCTGTCGATCGCCAACAGCTCGTCGCAGAACATCCTGTCGCTCTTCCGTTAATCGGCAAGCACATGGGAATGACGAACGGGGGCTGACCGTTCGATCAAACACCTCGATAAGGCCGCTCCCGAAAGGGGGCGGCCTTATCGTTTTTTTAACCCTTTTCTGGCACGCGCGTGCGCGCGAAGGTTGTAAAAAAACTCCATCTGCCCCCGAATTTCTGCGCCGCTTAGGAAAGCTTTAACCATGTTGGCATTAGCTAAGGCCATCGAAGCGGCAAACTGATCTTTGAAAAATCAAGGATTTAGTGGGCATGATGCTGACTGCCGCTCCCGGTGAAACCCGGAATGTCCCTTATCGTTCAGCCAATCAGGGGCAAGTACTCTTATGACGAGCATTCTTACCAACGTTGCGGCCATGTCCGCGCTCCAGACCTTGCGCTCCATCAGCAGCAGCATGGAAGAAACGCAGGCGCGCGTATCTTCGGGCCTGCGCGTCGGTAGCGCGTCCGACAACGCCGCTTACTGGTCGATCGCGACCACCATGCGCTCCGACAACATGGCACTCTCCGCCGTTCAGGACGCCCTCGGCCTTGGTGCCGCCAAGGTTGATACCGCCTATGCCGGTATGAATTCCTCGGTCGAAGTCGTCAAGGAAATCAAGAAGAAGCTGGTCGCCGCCACGGAAGACGGCGTCGACAAGGACAAGATCCAGGAAGAAATCACCCAGCTGCAGCAGCAACTCGTCAGCATCTCCGATGCTGCCTCCTTCTCCGGCGAAAACTGGCTGAAGGCGGATGTCGGTACCAAGACGAGCGTCGTTGCGTCGTTCGTTCGTGATGCCAGCGGCAATGTGTCGGTGAAGAAGGTCGACTACGACCTCGACGCGACCACGGTCCTGTTCGACTCGACCGGCGGCAAGCAGGGTATCCTCGACCGCGAAACCGCCATTGACGGCAACGGCGTGGCCGTCAACGTCAACATCGGTGGTACGACCGACACCTACAATGTCATTCGCTACACGACCGCTGAGGTCATCGCAGACGGTGCGACGTTTGACTCCCTCGGTGTCGTGGCTTCTGGCGGCACGAACGGTTTTGCCGGCTACGTCAAGGTCGCCGATGATACGTGGGTTGCTGCGGTTGATCAGTCCGGTGCAACGGACCACGAGATTTTCGCGACGGACAGCGGCGGTGCTGTGTGGGCCATCGACGAAACGCAGACGGCGACCTCCACCATTCCGGACGCCACCGTTTCCGGCTTCACGATCACCAACACCACCACTGGTGCCGAACTCGACGACCTGATCCAGATGGTCGACACGGCGCTCGAAGACATGACCAGCGCGGCCGCCGACCTCGGTTCGCTCGGCATGCGCATCGATCTCCAGGAAGAGTTCGTCTCCAAGCTGACGGAATCCATCGACAAGGGTATCGGCCGTCTGGTTGACGCCGACATGAACGAAGAATCGACCCGCCTGAAGGCGCTGCAGACGCAGCAGCAGCTGGGCATCCAGTCGCTGTCGATCGCCAACTCGGCTTCGGAAAGCATCCTCACGCTCTTCCGTTAATCCGAAGACGACAGGACCTTTCACGGTTCCCAGAAGGCCCCGGACTATCCGGGGCCTTCTTTCGTTTGGCTGGCCCGCGTCAGAGTGGCGGGTGCAGGAAGGTCGACATTGCGGCATTCTCCGCGCGGCGGGAGAGATAGAGCCGCGCCGTATCGAGTGCCTCGCGGATCGTCACGTCCATGTCGAGATAGCGGTAGGTGCCGAGGCGCCCGACGAAGGTAACGTCGGCCTCCTGTTCCGCGCGGGCGACATAGTCGGCAAGCTGCGCCTTTTCGTCCACCAGGCGGATTGGGTAGTAGGGAATGTCGTCCGGCTCGCAGGCGCGCGAGAACTCGCGGTAGCACACCGAGCCCGCGGGGTTCTCCCAGGGCGAGAAATGCTTGTGCTCGGTGATACGGGTGTACGGCACCGAGACGTCGCCATAGTTCATCACCGCACAGCCCTGATAGTCGCCCTCATAGGTGAAGCGCTCGAAATCGAGCGTGCGATAGCCGAGCCGGCCGAGTTCGTAGTCGAAGTAGCCGTCGAGCGGACCGGAATAGAAGACATGGCTGTAGCCGGTCTTCTCGCCGCGCCGGAAGCCGGTCTCCAGGGCCACCGTGATGTTCGGATGATCGAGGATCCGTGCGATCATCTCGGTATAGCCGGTCTCCGGCATGCCCTGGTATTTGTGGAAGAAATAGTTGTCCTCATAGTTGAAGCGCACCGGCAGGCGCTTCAGGATCGAGGCCGGCAGCTCGGTCGGCGAACAACCCCACTGTTTCTGCGTATAGCCCTTGAAGAAGGCCTCGTAGAGGTCGCGCCCGACGAAGCGCAGTGCCTGCTCCTCGAAGGTCTGCGGGTCGGTGATCGTCTTGTCCGCCTGCTCTTCCAGGAAGGCGCGCGCCTCGTCCGGCCGGAAGCTCTTGCCGAAGAACTGGTTGATCGTATGCAGGTTGATCGGCAGCGAATAGACTTGCCCGCCGCTCGTCGCCTTCACGCGGTTCTTGTAGGGCATGAAGGTCATGAAACCGTTCACATAGTCCCACACTTCTATGTCGTCCGTGTGGAAGATATGCGGCCCGTAGACATGCACCATCACGCCGGTCGCCTCGTCCCGTTCGGTGTGGCAGTTGCCGCCGATATGGTTTCGCTGGTCGACGATCTCGATAGTGTAGCCGGCCTCGGCAAGCGTGCGGCCGATGACGGCGCCGGAAAGGCCGGCGCCGACGATGAGGATTTTTTCCTTCATGCGCATGGAACCCGGCCCTCAGCCTGTCGCCCGCAGGGCGAGCTGCGGCGCCTCGTCAACCGGAAAGAGGCGTTCGCGCATGAGTACTTCATAGGCCTCGACGAGCGGGCTTGGGTCCCATCCGCGCTCCTGCGGACCGAAGCTCAGGTGGCTGACGGTGAAATCCGAATAGATTGCCGTCGGGCGCTGCAGGAGCGTCGGAACGCCGATGGTCAGTGCGTGCTCGTCGTCGCCCTGGGGCAGGGCCATGTGCACGAGATCGCGGCCGAGCCAGGCGATGAAGTTGATCGACTGCCGCTCCGTCCAGTCGACGACCCTGGCCGGAAGGGCGAGCGTCCTGCCGCCCTGGCCGAGGAAGAAGTCGTGAAGTTTCACGGCCCGCTCGGCGCTCTCCCAGAGGCTGCCGCCGAAGCCGCCCGGCGGCAACTCGAAATGGCCGACAGCGGGTGGAATGGAGCCGGCGGCCTGCTGGAAATAGGCGCAGACGCCGTTGTTCACCACATTGGCCGAGACGACGAAGTAATGCGGGTTGTTCCGCCGGAACTGGATGAAGCCGTCAAGTTCGTCGATGTCGAGATAGACGATGTCGTCGTCGCATTTCAGGAACACCGCATCGGAGAAGGCCTCCAGCCGCGTGGCATAATAGTCGTAGGCCTGCCAGTAGGGCATCTGCTCGTTCGGATTGCCGATATAGCGCCGCGTGGCGGCGCCGGCATCGCAGAGCTCGAGGTCCGCGCCCCAGCCGCCGCGCATCTGCACGCCCGCGCCGGCAGAGAAGTCGAGTTCCGGCCAGCTGCCGATGGTCACGCCGTTGACGCGCAGCGTCGGTGCGCCGGCCGCATCGAGTGACAGCACGACATCGTTCGGCCGGCCGGGAGAGAGCACACCGGGCGTCGGCGCGCTCCACAGGTTGGCATCGTCGCCGCGCTCGGGGTTCTCCAGCTTTTCGCGCGGGATCTTGCGCATCGCCGAATGGGTGTTCCGCCAGCCGCCGACCACGAATTCATAGTGATCGTTCGGCCGGTCATGCGGGGTGAGGGTGATGTGCAGGTCGTGCCGGATGCGGGCACTGGTGCGGAACGAGGCCTGGCGCGAAACGCCCCCGACCGGCTGGTAGGGCACTTTCGAGCCCATGTAGCGCACCGGGCCGAACTCCCGGCTCACCCAGGCATGGTCTTCAGCCGAGCGGGTGAAATCCCAGATGTGCCACTCGTCGATGATCCCGAGATCCATCGCCCGGCGGACATACTGGGTGAGGATTTCCATTCGCTTCTGCCGTCCGGCAAAGGTCACCAGGATTACGGGGGTCATGCTGTCCTCGTCATTCAGAACTTCAGGATTGCGGGCGGGCCTAAGGGTCAGGGGGCCGGTGCGGGCCAGAGGCGGGCATCGGGCCAGAGCGGGGCGTGTTCATCGAGGCGGGCGAGTGCCTCACGGTAGCGCAGCCGGTAGGCCTCGTCGGTCTCGAACTCGATCCCGGCGGCAGCAAGCTCGGCGCCGATTTCGTAGTAGACGTCGAGGTTGCGCAGGTCTGGCACCGGCGTTTCACCGCGTTCGGCGTCACCCTGCATCTGCCAGAACAGCGCTTCGAGGCGGCGGGCAAGGGCCGGCATGTCGCGCAGTGCGCAGGTCTCCCGCTGGCGCTGGAGCGAGCCCTTCACTGCGGCAAGGCTTGCCGGGTTCCGGGCAAAGGCGACGGCCTTTTGCACGTAGTCATCCGGGCCGGAGCAGATCATCTCGGGAATGCCGGCAGCCGAAGCGATGCTGGCGCAGAAGCGCGAGGCGAAGCTCTTGCCCTCGATGGTCAGCACCGGCAGGCCTTGGGTGATGGCGTCGGCCGCCGTCGAGTGGGCGCCGTAGGGGAAGGTGTCGAGGAAGAGATCGGCAAGGCCGATGCGGGCGAGGTGGTCGGGGTTCTGTGCCTTGCCGGCGAAGATGATGCGCTCCGGCGCAACGCCGTTCTGGGTCGCGATCTGCTTCAGGCGCTCGTTGACGCTGTCGTCGCCGGCAAGCAGCCACAATACGCTGCCGGGCGTTGCAAGGAGGATCGCCATCCAGCGCCCGAAGCAGGCGGCGGTGATCTTTTGCATGCCGTTGAAGCTCGCGAAGACGAAGGCGTTTTCGGGCAGGCCGACACTGGCGCGTGTCGGGCGCGGAGAGACGGCACGCTTGCGGTCCACCGGCTGGTTGCACGCGATGCGCAGGACCTTCTCGGTGTAGTAGATCTCGTTTTCCGGCGGCACGATATGCTCGTCGGCGATCATGTACTGGTGGTAGGGGCTTGCCACGGTGCCCGGGTAGCCGCAGAAGTTCACGATGACGGGTGCCGGCCGGTAGGCGAAGATCTTGGTGCGGGCATGCTTGGTATAGCCGTTGACGTCGACGAGCACGTCGATCGCGTCGGCAGCGATCTGGCGGGCGGCGTCGATGTCGCTGAGCGCGGTGATATCGCGCCAATGGTCGACAGCCTGCTTGATGCGTGCCTGGGTCTGGTCGAGAGGCGCCGGGTCGCCGCAATAATAGGCGAAGATCTCGACACTCGCCTTGTCATGCAGTTCGAGCACTTCGCTGAGCGCGAAACCGACCGCGTGCTGACGCAGGTCCGAGGAGACGTAGCCGATGCGTAGCCGCTGCCCGGTTCCGGATTTCTGTTGCACCGGATTGCGCGCGAAGTCCTGGAGATCGGCCGGGCGGCCGACATTCGTGCGGCAGTAGCGGTGGGCCTTTGCCAGGTGGAAAATGGGATCGTCCGTGTAGCAGGCGATCGTCATGGACGAGGTCGCATCCATGAAATGACGTGGCGTAACGTGGAGGGAGGGCGTGAAGACCGGCCACTTACACTGGCGCATGCGCAGCGAGATCCAGTGCTGTGCCGCCTCGGGACGCGATGGCTGCAGCTCCATGGCCTGCCAGAGCGCGGCCTCGGCCTCCTCCAGATGTCCTGTGCCCTCCAGAACGCGGCCGATATGCTGAAGGCTGAGCAGGCGATTGCTGATCCTGTCCGGCGTGACGTCGGCGGTCGCATCGGCATAGATGCGCCATTGTTGTACGGCCTGTCCCGTCAAACCGCAGTCTTCGAGCGTCCTGCCGAGATTGATATGCGCCTGCCCGAATTGCGGGTTGATGCGCACCGCGGCGCGAAGGGCTTGCAGCGCGCCGGCCGCATCGCCGGCCTTCGAGAGTGCAACCGCATAATTGAAATAGGCAAGGTGCAGCAAAGGGTTGCTGTCGTTGAAGGCGATCCAGATCTTGTAGAGTTCGCCCGCCTGCGCCGTCGCCCCGGCCGCCGTCAGGCCTTCCGTCATCTGGAACAGCTCGGCCAGCGAAAGCTGCTGGTTGCGGGCCCGTCCGAGGATGTTGAGGAACGATGCGGCGGGATCGGCGAGAATGGGGGTGCTGACGGTCATGACATCCTGCGGCAAGGGGGCCTGCTGGCCGGGCGGTTGAACGGCTCGAAAGGAGCTCGTCTGCCTTGCTATCGGAGTTGACTTGCGTCGGGCTGGTCGTTTTGCGGGAAGGGAAGGCCGCCGCAGGGGGCGGAAGAAAGAGCAGCGGCGCGGTGTGGACCGCGCCGCTGCATGTCTGGATTAGATCGCGGCGTAGGCCTGGATGACCGCTTCGACCTGTGCCGAGTTCATCGCGGCGATCTGCTCGGCCTTGAGGGCCAGGATCTGGGCGGAACCGAGGGCTGCGATGTCCTCGGTGGCCAGGCCCTGCAGGGCCTTCAGGCCGATTGCAGCGATTTCGTCGGTCGTGAAGGTCTTGATGTCTTCCGAGCTCATCGCCTGGATGGCGGCTGCGCTGAGGCCCGCGATCTGCGAGCTGGTCAGAGCCGCGACCTGGGTCGTCGACAGAGCCTCGATCTGGCCGCTGGTCAGGCCCGCAATCTGCTTGGAGTCGAGAGCAGCGATCTGGCCGGTGCTGAGGGCCGCGATCTGCGAGCTGTTGACCGTTGCGATCTGCTTGGCGCTCAGGCCGGCGATCTGGCCGGTCGAGAGAGCAGCAAGCTGGCCGGTCGACAGGGCATTCAGCTGGGTGCTGGTGAGAGCACCGATCTGCTTGCTGTCGAGGGCTGCGATGGCGGCCGTGGTGATGCCGGCGAGGGCCGAACCTTCGAGGCCGGCGAGGGCCTTGAGGTTGATGGCAGCCAGTTCATCGGTGCTGAACAGAGCCAGTTCCGCCGAGTCGATGGTCTTCAGGGCGGCGGCGCTGAGCGCTGCGACCTGCGAGCTCGTCAGGGCTGCGATCTGGCCGGTCGTCAGGGACGCTGCCTGGCCGCTGGTCAGGGCGCCGATCTGGGCGCTGCCCAGCGAAGCGATCTGGCCGGTGGTGAGGGCTGCGATCTGCGAACCGTCGATCGTTGCAACCTGCTTGGCGCTGAGGCCTGCAAGCTGGCCGGTGCCGAGGGCTGCGATCTGGCCGGTCGACAGGGCATTCAGCTGGGTGCTGGTGAGGGCACCGACCTGCTTGCTGTCGAGGGCTGCGATGGCGGCCGTCGTGATACCGGCGAGGGCCGAAGCTTCGAGACCTGCGAGGGCCTTGACGTTGATGGCGGCCAGTTCATCCGTGCTGAACAGGGCCAGTTCCGCCGAGTCGATGGTCTTCAGGGCGGCGGCGCTGAGCGCTGCGACCTGTGAGCTCGTCAGCGCTGCGATCTGGCCGGTCGTCAGGGACGTTGCCTGAGCGCTGGTCAGGGCGCCGATCTGGGCGCTGCCCAGCGAGGCGATCTGGCCGGTGCTGAGGGCTGCGATCTGCGAACCGTTGATCGTGGCAACCTGCTTGGCGCTGAGACCTGCGAGCTGGCCGGTCGTGAGGGCTGCGAGCTGGCCGGTCGACAGGGCATTCAGCTGGGTGCTGGTGAGGGCACCGACCTGCTTGCTGTCGAGGGCTGCGATGGCGGCCGTCGTGATGCCGGCGAGGGCCGAGGTTTCGAGGCCGGCGAGGGCCTTGACGTTGATGGCGGCCAGTTCATCGGTGCTGAACAGAGCCAGTTCCGCCGCGTCGAGGGTCTTGACGACCGCCGCGCTGAGGGCTGCGACCTGCGAGCTGGTGAGGGCTGCAACCTGACCCGTCGAGAGGGCCGCTGCCTGACCGCTGGTCAGGGCGCCGATCTGGGCGCTCGACAGGCCGGCGATCTGGCCGGTGCTGAGTGCTGCGATCTGCGTCGAGTTGATCGTGGCGACCTGCTTGGCGCTCAGGCCGGCGATCTGGCCGCTGGAGAGAGCTGCGAGCTGACCGGTGGAGAGCGCATTCAGCTGGGTGCTGGTGAGGGCACCGACCTGCTTGCTGTCGAGGGCTGCGATGGCGGCCGTCGTGATACCGGCGAGAGCGGAGGCTTCGAGGCCGGCAAGGGCCTTGACGTTGATGGCAGCCAGTTCATCCGTGCTGAACAGGGCGAGTTCGGCCGAGTCGATGGTCTTCAGGGCGGTGGCGCTGAGGGCTGCGACCTGCGAGCTGGTGAGGGCGGCAACCTGGCCCGTCGAGAGGGCTGCTGCCTGGCCGCTGGTCAGGGCGCCGATCTGGGCGCTGCCCAGCGAGGCGATCTGGCCGGTGCTGAGGGCTGCGATCTGCGTGGAGCTGATCGTGGCGACCTGCTTGGCGCTCAGGCCTGCGAGCTGGCCGGTCGTCAGGGCTGCGAGCTGGCCGGTCGACAGGGCATTGAACTGGGTGCTGGTGAGGGCACCGATCTGCTTGCTGTCGAGGGCGGTGATGGCAGCCGTGGTGATGCCGGCGAGAGCTGCGGCGTCGAGGCCGGCGAGAGCCTTGACGTTGATGGCCGCCAGCTCATCCGTGCTGAACAGCGCGAGTTCCGCCGAGTCGATGGTCTTCAGGGTCGCGGCGCTGAGCGCTGCAGCCTGCGAGCTGGTGAGGGCTGCAATCTGGCCCGTCGACAGAGCTGCTGCCTGGCCGCTGGTCAGGGCGCCGATCTGGCCGCTCGACAGGCCGGCGATCTGGCCGGTGCTGAGCGCTGCGATCTGCGAGCTGTTGACTGTCGCGATCTGCTTGGCGCTCAGGCCGGCGATCTGGCCGCTGGTGAGAGCTGCAAGCTGGCCGGTGGACAGCGCGTTCAGCTGGGTGCTGGTGAGGGCACCGATCTGCTTGCTGTCGAGGGCGGCGATAGCGGCGGTCGTGATGCCGGCAATAGCCGAAGCTTCGAGACCGGCAAGAGCCTTGACGTTGATGGCGGCCAGCTCATCCGTGCTGAACAGGGCGATTTCCGCCGAGTCGACCGTCTTGAGAGCGGCTGCACTCAGTGCTGCAACCTGCGAGCTAGTGAGGGCGGTGATCTGGGCCGTAGAGAGGGCCGCTGCCTGACCGCTGGTCAGGGCGCCGACCTGGGCGCTGCTCAGCGAAGCGATCTGGCCGGTGCTGAGGGCACCAACCTGGGCGCTGGAGAGCGTCGCGAACTGCTTGGCGCTCAGGCCGGCAAGCTGGCTTGTGCCGAGGGCGGCGACCTGGCCGGTGGACAGGGCGTTGAGCTGAGCGCTGGAGAGGGCTGCGATCTGGCCGGTGCCGAGGGCGCCGACGGCAGCGGTCGTGATGCCGGCAAGGGCACCGGTGTCGAGGCCGGCAATGGCCTTCGCGCCGATGGCGGCCAGTTCATCCGTGCTGAACAGGGCCAGTTCCGCCGAATCGATGGTCTTCAGGGCGGCGGCGCTGAGCGCTGCGACCTGCGAGCTGGTCAGGGCGGCGATCTGGGCCGTCGACAGGGCTGCAGCCTGCCCGCTGGTCAGGGCGGCGACATGCGCGCTGTTCAGGCTGGCGATGCTGCCTGATGCGATGCCGGCGAGGGCGGCGGCGTCGAGGCTGGCGAAGGCCTTGACGTTGATGGCTGCCAGTTCGTCCGTGCTGAAGAGGGCAAGCTCCGCCGAATCGAGGGTCTTGACTGCCGCACCGCTGAGGCCGGCGACCTGCGTGGAGGTGAGGGCGGCGATCTGGCCCGTCGACAGGGCTGCAGCCTGGCCGCTGGTGAAGGCGCTGATCTGCGCGCTGGAGAGCGATGCGATCTGGGCGGTGCTGAGAGCGGCGATCTGCGTCGAGGAGAGCGTGCCAACCTGCTTTGCCGTCAGGCCGGCGAGCTGGCCGGTGGTGAGGGCGCCGAGTTGGCCGGTGGAGAGGGCGTTGAGCTGGCCGCTGGAGAGGACGGCGATCTGTGCGGTACCGAGGGCGGCGATGCTCGCCGTCGCGATGCCGGCGAGGGCGGCTGTGGTGATGCCGGCGATTGCCTTGACGTTGATGGCGCCGAGCTCATCGGTGGTGAAGAGCGCGATTTCCGCGGAATCGATGGTGGAAAGGACCTGGTAGCCGAGGGCTGCGATCTGCGAGGAGTTCAGCACGGCGATTTCGTCCGTGGTGAAGGTCGCGACCTGCGCGCTGGTGAGGGCCGCGGCCTGGGTGGCCTTGAGGCCCGTAATATGGCCGGAGGTCAGCGACGAGATCTGCGCGGCGCTGAGGCCGGCGATGGACTTGACGGCGATCGAGCCGATCTGGTCCGAGGTGAAGGAAAGCAGGCTCGTCGACGTGAAGGCGTTGAGCTGGGCAGCGCTGAGCGCCGCGACCTTTTCGGAGGTCAGTGCCGCAACGTCCTCGGTGTTGAGGAGCTGGATCGCATTCGTGGAAAGGTTCCGGATCTGGCTGGGAGTCAGATTGGTGATAATCGAAGTCATGGACGCGCGCCCTTGTGTTAGCGGATGACAAACGTCGTTTTCGTTCCACCGACCGTGCGGGAAGAGGTTCGATCTTCTCCTCGGGTCCCCAGGCGCGCAAAGCACCCGCCGTATACCGCTCGGTCGAGCGCCATCTTCGGCGCTAACGGTCCGGACGTCCGGTTGGACGAAAACAATGTCACATGAAACATGGCTCGAACGAGCCAGCGCATTGGAAGGGCATCATGCGCGGGGCTGATGGCAGCCCCGATCCCTACGCCATCGGTCGCAAACGCCATCCATTGGCTATGCTTTTTCAGGGCAGACCGAGCCGGGCAGAAAAATTGCCCCAGCCAGCCCTTTTCGACCACGTTAAGTTCTAATCGGCAGCTTTTAATTTTGGGTTAACAGGCGCGCAGCGCAGGTTGTATCCCACCTTGCCCCATCCCCCGATAGGCAGGCCCTCGGTGTGGAAGCGTGCTGGTTGTAGTGCGGCGTGTCCGGGGACGGCACGGCGCCTCGTGAAAGGACTATGGGGGAAGGAGCCCCGTAGCGTCGCCTTTCTTCAAAAACGGCGAAAACTGGCTTTGGGAAATAAACTGTATTTTCATCTTTCTGCTGTCGCATCTCCCGCGTTAACCATTTGTTAACCATTCAGCATTAACCCTTTGTTAAGAACGACGGACTGGCGCCCAGGGCAAACGAGCGGCGCCGGATGCATGAAGCCCTTCGTCGTTACCGGTCCCCGCCTCACTCCGGCATGTCCCCGACAATTCCTTTTCAGGGCAAGTGCCAATGACCAGCATATTGACCAACTCCGCCGCCATGGCGGCGCTGCAGACCCTCCGTTCCATCGACAACGGACTTGAAACCACCCAGGGCCGCGTTTCGTCAGGCATGCGCGTCGAAACCGCCGCCGACAACGCCGCCTACTGGTCGATCGCGACGACGATGCGTTCCGACAATCGCGCCATCTCGACCGTCGCCGACGCTCTCGGCCTCGGTGCTGCCAAGGTCGATACCGCCTATACGGCGCTCGAGAACGTCATCGAGGTGATGAGCGAGATCAAGGCCAAGCTGGTGGCCGCCCGCGAGCCGGGCGTCGACAAGAACAAGATCAATGATGAACTGAAGGAGCTAAAGAACCAGCTCGTCTCGGCCGCCCAGTCGGCCTCCTTCTCCGGTGAGAACTGGCTCTATAATTCCGGCACGGATCCGCTCGGCGTCAAATCCGTCGTCGCCTCCTTCGTTCGAACCGCGAGCGGCAACGTCAAGGTCGCCACGCTCGATTTCGACACCCAGAATTCCGTGCTGATCGACGTCCAGGACCCCACCCGGGGTTACCTCACCCGGCCCATCGACGCCGATGAACTGGTGGACGATCCGACGGGCACCGCCCGGGAATACTATCTGATCGCATCGGATCCGGTGGCCTCCGGGGATCCCATCGAGATCGACGGCAACACCGACTATGCCGATCTCGACGACATGATCAGCGTCGTCGACGATATTCTCAAGGACCTCACGAACGCGGCGTCCACGCTCGGCGCCATCAGCAGCCGCATCGAGATGCAGGAGAGCTTCGTCGGCAGCCTCAATGACGTGATCGACAAGGGCATCGGCCGCCTTGTCGATGCGGACATGAACGAGGAATCGACCCGCCTGAAGGCGCTGCAGACGCAGCAGCAGCTCGGCATCCAGTCGCTGTCGATCGCCAATTCGAGCGCGGAAAACATCCTCCAGCTCTTCCGCCAGTAAGGGCAGTGAATTCTTCTCTTCCGCCCTGGCCGTTGGTCATCGGCCGAGGCGGGCGGTTGGGCCGCGCTATTTGCCCTGGCGCGGCCCAACACCTTTCATCTTCATCCTCGCACAAGTTTGGAGCCCTAGGCTCGGTGGCACGATCAGGAAGATTGTGTGCCTTGCGTCTTGCGGAAGGTGCGTGTCCGAGGAGACAGGTCAGCGGTGGTGTCAGGTTCCAGTGTTTTCGAGAGCGAGCGTCAAAACGGTCCGCGGGGTTCCCGCCGGGCCGTTCCTGCGTTCGTCCGGCACGCGGCAGGACGGGAGGATGCGCGATGAGCGTGCAGCTCGCCCGTTACCTCAAGGATTTCGGCGCGCCGCCGCGCCCCAAGATGCCCACCTTCCAGCCGCCGTCCTTTGGCGACGAGGGGGGCGGCGTTGCGGCACAGGCGTTTGCCATGCCGCCGGCCGAGCCGCCGGTGGACCTGGCCGCCGAACGCGCCGAGGCCTTTGCGGATGGCAAGGCGGAAGCCGAAACAGAGCTTCGCAGCAAGCATGATGCCGAGATCACAGCCCTCAAGGAGGCGCACCAGGCTGAACTCGACAGTCTGAAGGCGCGCTACGAGAAGGATTACGCCCGTGCCCTTGCCGAGCGGTTTTCCACGCTGACGGGCGAGGTGGCCGAGCGCGTCGCCGCCGATACGGCCGAGGTTCTGGCGCCGGTGATGAACGACGTGCTGGCAAGAGGGGCTGTCGCCGATCTCGCCCGCATGATCACCGAGGGCCTGCAGGGCGACGAAGGCATGACGATAACCGTGAAGGGGCCGGCAAACCTCTTCCAGCAACTGGAATCGCATTTCGACGAACCCGCGCCGGTCTTCCGGCATGTCGAGATGCAGGATGTCGATTTGACGGTGGAGTTCGGCGAAACCGTCCTGGTAACGCGGCTGGCGGCCTGGGCTGACACCGTACGCAAGGTGCTTGCATGAGCGAAGGCGAAAATCACCACCACGGCAAGAACGAGATCATTATCGTCAAACGCCATGGCGATCATGAGGGCGACCACCATTCGGCCGCCTGGAAGATCGCCTATGCCGACTTTATGACCGCGATGATGGCCTTCTTCCTCGTGATGTGGCTCGTCAATGCCGCAAACGAGAAGACGCAGGCCTCGGTCGCCTCCTATTTCAACCCGATCAAGCTGACCGACGACAAGCCGGCCGACAAATCGGTGAAGAAGCCCGCCAACAGTGCTGAAGGCGAGGCGACACAGGACAAGTCCAAGGAGCAGGGCCAGCAGCAGGCGAGCGGCAACGGCGCGGAAAGCGGCAAGGACGAGAAGACGACGGCCGGCGAGGAAGCGAAGTATTCCGAGGCCAACTTCTTCGAAAACCCCTATTCCGTCCTGTCGGAGATCGCACAGGAAGTCGGCCAGCAGGCCAATGTCAGCGCCAAGGGCGAGGGCGGGGCAGCCACGTCCGGCCCGGCGACCGGCGCCAATGGCGGCGAAGCCTATCGCGATCCGTTCGACCCTGATTTCTGGACCCAGCAGGTGGAGATCTCGCAGGCGACGGACGCCGGCAGCGAGGGCAAGACCGGCCAGCAGATGGCGGCCGCGAGCGACGACACCGTGAAGGAAGCCCTCGCCAAGGAAGAGGCGGAGAAGGCTGCTGCCGCGAAGGCCGAAGCGGAAAAGGCCGTTGCCGAGGCTGCCAAGGCCAAGGAAGACGAGAAGAAGACCGCCGAGGAAAAGAAGGCTGACGAACTGAAGAAACAGCTGGCGGAGCAGATCGGCACGCTTGGCAAGCTGGCCGAGGGGCTCAGCGTGACGCCGGCCGAGGGTGGGTTGCTCGTCAGCCTTACCGACCAGCTCGACACGCCGATGTTCAATGTCGGTTCGGCCGTTCCCAAGCGCGAAATGGTGCTGGCGATGGAGAAGATCGGCAAGGTCCTCGAGGGCCGGCCGGGCGCCATTGCCATCCGTGGCCATACCGATGCGCGTCCCTTCGCCGGTGGCAAGAACGACAACTGGAAGCTTTCCATGGATCGTGCGCAAAGCGCCTACTACATGCTGGTGCGCGGCGGCCTTGAGGAGAAGCGCGTGAGTCAGGTGACCGGCTTTGCCGATCGGCGGCTGAAGGTTCCGGCCGATCCGATGGCCGATGCCAACCGCCGTATCGAAATCCTTATCCAGGCCGAGGGCGGTTGACGCCATGGGTTTCTTGCGGCGCTTTCTCCTGACAGGTACGGTCTTGTGCGCAGCGCTCTCTGCCGTCGCACCCGCGCGCGCCGAAGACCTCGACGATCTTGCGCCCTACAAGATGATCCGCTCTCTGCAATATGTGCAGGACACGGTGGCGCTTGGCGATCACTCGGCAATGGAGATGCAGCGTTTCCTTTTGAGCACCATCGATGAGCGCCTGCGAACGGGGGAATCCGCGCTCTTCGACGATCCGCGCAACGTGGATGCCGCGCTCGTCTATGCGATGAGCGGCGGCAACCCCGAGACGCTGGAAGTGCTCATCAAGAAGGATGTCGACGGGCACTTCGATTCCCGCCTGACCGATGCCCTGCGCAGCTACCTCAGCGGCCGCGGCACCCAGAGCGTCAAGTCGCTCGCGGAAATCTTCCCGGAATACAAGCGCTCGCGCGTCGGCCCCTATCTGGCGCTGGTGTCGGCCAATTCGGTCATGCGCAAGGACCCGGCACTCGCGCTTACCTATTTCGACTGGGCGCGGCTCGTTGCCCCCGGCACGATCGTCGAGGAGGCGGCGCTGCGCCGCTCGATCTATATCGCCAGCGAGGCGGACTGGATCGACAAGAGCATGGCCTATGCCAACCGCTACGCACGGCGCTACCTGCGCTCGCCCTATGCCAGCCAGTTCGCGGATCTCTTCGTAAAACTGGCGGTCGATCACTTCGAGGCGATCAAGGAGGACGACATCCTTGAAATCCTCTCCTTCATGGACGTGCCGCGCCAGCGCGAGGTCTATCTGCGTATGGCGCGCCTTGCGGCGATCTCGGGCAAGAACAAGCTTGCTTCGCTTGCCGCCGAGCGGGCTCAGGTGCTGTCCGGCGACGGGGAGAGCGTGCCGAAGGTGCTGGCAGACCTCTATTCGGGCCTTGCCTCGGTGCCATCAGGGGATGTTGCGGAGGCGATGGAATCGATCATCGCAATTCCCGACGACAAACTGTCGACCAAGGACCGCGCCTTGAAGGCGGCGGCCCGCGCGGTGGCCGAGGAGGTCTTGCGCGAACCGGCGGTATCCGTGGCGGCGGAGACGCAGACCGAGACGGACCTCGCCAAGCCCGTGCAGCAGGCCGAGGACGCCTCGTCCGATGGACTGAGCGAAGCCGAGTTGGCAGACCGGGCGATGGATCCGCGGGCGGGTGGCGAAGAGACGCCGGTCGCCGCCGCGGTCGAGCCGGAACAGGAAAAGAAAGAGCAGCCAGAAAGTGCCGGCATCGACCCGGCCTTCGATACATTCGTCTCGGGCGGCAGGTCCAAGCTCGACGAAATCGACGCGCTCTTGAAAGGAGAAGGCAGTTGAGCACCATCGGTAGTGGAGTTCTGGGCGTCGTGCAGGGGCAGGCACCCGGGAAGAGCAAGGCCAGCCACGGTCAAACCGCCGGCGCTTCGGAGGACGGCGGTTTCGCCAGTGCGATCGCCAGCCTTTCGGGGCGCGAAGGCGACGGCGGGCGCAAGGGCGCGCGGTTGTCGATTTCCGGTGCGGCTGTCCGCGGTGAGCAGGACGGCGGAGAAACGGATCAGACCCGTGTAAAGCTCGGGCGCCGTGATGCCGCGGGATCGGCGGAGGCCGCCGGCAAGCATGCGGTGGATGCCGCCGACGCGGACAGCAGGCCTTTCGACGAGAAGGCGGCTGCCTTGCTGGAGGCGGCGAGCCGGCAGGGGCGCAAGACACAGGGCGAACTGCGTGACGGCAAGACCGCCGCGCACCTTGATGAGGAGGCGGCCGTGGACGCGGACGCTGCGGCGGCGGACGGAACGCAGGAGGCTGCACCGAAAGTCGGGACGGATGTCGGCAATCTTCTCGAAATGCTGGCCGCGCCGAATGCAGTGTCGCTGGAGGCGGCCGCCAAGGCTGGCGTTCCGGGCGCCGGGGCGGATGGAAAAGTACAGACGGGTGGCAAGGGATCGGCCAAGGTCGATGCCCATGCCGACGCTGCTGCCAAGGCCGACGGAGCCCACGTGGCAGATGCCGGCGAGGTGCCGCAGTCCGATACCGATCAGCTCTTCCGGTTGATCCGTGCCGATGGCAAGGGGCGGGACCTCGACATGAGTCTTTCCGACAAGGGCGATCGTGCGACCTTCCGGGATGCCACCCCGACCGGGCCGAAGGGTGAGACGGTGACCGTGGTCGATGCGCGCCGCTATATCGGCCTTGCTCAGGCCGGCAACGCGGCTGCCGTGACGACGGCGATTTCGCAGGACCCGCAATGGGCGGCGTCGCTGAGCGCCACCGGCGGGCTCAGCCACTCGGAGGCCGCAGCGACCGGCAAGGTCGTCAACACGCTGAAGATCCAGATGCATCCGATCGAGCTCGGTCTCGTCACGGCGACGCTGCGCCTGCATGGCGACGATCTCGTCGTCTCGCTGCAGGTGGAGACGGGCGAGGCCTATCGCCAGCTCACCGACGATCAGGACGCCATCGTGCGCGCATTGCGCGGGCAGGGCTTTGCCGTCGATCAGGTCAACGTCCAGCTCGCGCCGGCCGACAGGAGTTCGAATGCGCAGCAGGGTGACAGCCAGAGCCAGCAGCAACAGCAGTTCTCCAACCAGCCGCAGGCCCGCGAGGGCGGCAATGGCCGTCAGGGGAGTAGTGGAGAGGGCGCAGGCAATTTTTCACACGAGGGACCATCCCATGAAGGCACCACGTCGGACAACGCTCCTGGCCTTGCTGGCGGCCAGCCTCAGCGCTCTGGTGGTGTCTATCTCTGACGCGGAAGCCTCCGTCGGGGCGTGCGAGCGGGAAATCCTGGCCGCGGCCGCGAAATACGACATCCCCGCCGGCATCCTCTATTCCGTCGGTCTCACCGAGACCGGCCGGAAGGGCTCGCTGCAACCCTATGCCATGAACATCGAAGGCAAGGCCTTCTTCGGCCGCGACCGGCAGGACGCCCTGCAGGCCTTCGAGGCGGCACGGGCGCGGGGCGCCAAGCTGATCGATCTCGGCTGCATGCAGATCAACCACTACTTCCACGGCGAGCAGTTTTCCTCGCCTGCGGAAATGTTCGACCCGCGCAAGAATGTCGAGTATGCGGCGGCATTCCTCGCGCGGTTGCACGCCCGGCACGAGACCTGGACGATGGCCGTGGCGCGCTATCACGCCGGTCCCAACAATGACCCCGCGCAGAAGCGCTACGTCTGCCGGGTGATCGCAAACCTGGTCGCGACGGGCTATGGAAGCTGGACGGCGAACGCGAAACAGTTCTGTCAGTAATTCTATTAAAAGTTGAGATTTCGACCTTGATGGGGCCTGTGCCGTATTGTGGCAGGAATGCGCCCTGTTTTGGGATGACAAGGCGAAGCGTTAACCTTTGTTAACTTTTCCACCGTAAAATTGTGGCAAAATCCGAATTAACCTACTATATATAGATCAAATCGGCACGCAATTCTTAATCAACTGTTAATTCCACCCAGTCACTTCCTCTAGTTGCCGGTGATTCGCCCGATTCGTACCACTGCCTGAACGAGGCACCACACTGATTCGGAGGCGGACGAATGATCGTAGTGGTTGATGAGCGCGAGCTCGTTAAAGACGGCTATACTTCTCTTTTTGGTCGCGAGGGCGTGCCCTCGACGGGGTTCGATCCCCGTGAGTTCGGCGAGTGGGTGAATACCGCTGCCGATTCGGACATCGATGCGGTCGAGGCATTCCTGATCGGGCAGGGCCAGCTCTCCATGGAGCTGCCGCGCGCGATCCGTGATCGCTCGCAGGCCCCTGTGATCGCGGTCAGCGACACGCCCTCCCTGGAAACCACCCTTGCGCTGTTCGACAGCGGCGTCGACGATGTCGTGCGCAAGCCGGTTCATCCGCGTGAAATCCTGGCCCGTGCGGCGGCCATCCGGCGCCGCCTGAAGGCGTTGTCCAACTACACCGATATCGGTCCGATCCGCGTCTTCTCCGATGGCCGCGATCCCGAAATCACCGGGGACGTCTTCCCCCTTCCGCGCCGTGAGCGCCGCATCCTCGAATACTTGGTCGCCAACCGCGGCCGCCGGCTTTCCAAGACCCAGATCTTCAACGCGATCTACGGCATCTTCGACGAGGACGTCGAGGAGAACGTGGTCGAGAGCCACATCAGCAAGCTGCGGAAAAAGCTGCGCAAGAAGCTCGGTTTCGACCCGATCGATTCCAAGCGCTTCCTTGGCTACTGCATCGACTGGCAGAGCTGACACGACATTGCCGGCTGGCGGGGAAGGCGGACCCCGGCAGCCAGCTTCACGCAAGGCCCGTCCCATAGGGTCGTAGTGACGAGACGAACGGGGAAATGACATGAGCCTCTACGGTACGATGAGAACGGGTGTTTCCGGCATGAACGCACAGGCGAACCGCCTGAGCACCGTTGCCGACAACATCGCCAACGCGAACACGACCGGCTACAAGAAGGCCGGAACCCAGTTCTCCTCCCTTATCCTGCCCTCCACTGGCGGCGCCTACAATTCCGGCGGCGTCAACACGGACGTGCGGTACTCCATCTCCGCACAGGGCACCTTCACCTACACGACCTCGGCGACCGACCTTGCCATCAACGGCAAGGGCTTCTTCATCGTCCAGGGTTCCGACGGCGTCGAATACATGACGCGCGCCGGCGCCTTCACGCCGATGAACGACGGTACGCTGAAGAACTCGTCCGGCTTCACGCTGATGGGTTACCCCTATTCCTCGACCGAAGATCCGACGATCGTCATCAACGGCTTTGCCGGCCTCGAGCAGATCAACCTTGCATCCGGCGAACTGAACGTGAAGGCGTCCGAAAAGGGCTACCTGCACACCAATCTGCCGTCGAATGCCGAGGATCCCTTCTCCAAGACCACCTCGCTCGTCGCCTATGACAGCCTCGGCAACACGCGCAAGCTCGACTTCAAGTATTCCACTACCGGTACGCCGAACGAGTGGAGCCTGGAAGTCAGCTACACCGATCCGGACAGCGGCACGGTCACGCCGCTCCTGGCCGCGACGACCCTGACCTTCGACACGAACGGCAAGCTCGTCTCTCCGACGGACATCACGCTCGCCGGTCCCACGACCATCGGCGGCGGCGTGCTCAACCCGTTGGAAATCTCAATCGGCGGCGCCACCGGCGGCAGCACGCAGCTTGCGGCGGACTTCGCGGCCAAGGGCGACATCGACGGCATCGGCCCGAGCGGTGTTGCCGGCTACGAGATCAGCGACGACGGCATCGTCTACCTGAAATACGAGAACGGCGACCTTGCGCCGAAGTACCGTATCGCGATGGCGAACGTGCAGAGCCCGGACAACCTCAAGCCGCTGCCGGGCAACGTCTACTCGCAGAGCAGCGATTCGGGCGTCGTCGTCATGGGTTACGCCGGCAATGGCGGCTACGGCACCATCATCTCCGGCGCGCTGGAAGACTCCAACGTCGACATCGCCGAAGAGCTGACGAGCATGATCGAGTCGCAGCGCAACTACACGGCCAACTCGAAGGTCTTCCAGACCGGTTCCGAGCTGATGGAAGTCCTCGTCAATCTGAAGAGATAAGCCGGCATGACGCCGCGCGTGCATTCGAGAGTTAGGTAGATCCGATGTCGCTTTCAGCAGCAATGAAGACTGCTCAGTCCAGTTTCTCCAACGTAGGCCTGCAATCGGCCGTCGCGTCGAAGAACATTGCCAATGCAAGCAACCCGAACTACGCGCGCCGCGCGGCGATCCTCGCCACGGCGTCCTCCGGTGCCACCGTGGTGGAAACGCAGCGTGCCCAGAACGAGGCGCTGCTGAAGCAGAATCTGCTTTCGATCTCCAAGTCGAGCGGCCAGGAAACACTCCTGGCCGGTCTCACGCAGATGAAGATGATGATGGGCGGCGAGGACTACGAACTCGCCCCCTCCACCTATCTGGCGAAACTGCGCGACAATCTCCAGACCTTTGCCGACAAGCCGAGCGAAGTCTCGCTCGCCGAGACGGTGGTGTCGGATGCGATCGACGTCGCCAATGCGCTGAACAGCACGTCGAACGCCCTGCAGAAGCTGCGGGCGGAGGCGGATGCCGACATCGATACGGCGGTGGTGGAACTCAACCGCCTGCTCACGGAATTCAAGACCTACAATGACAAGGTCCGCCAAGGCACGGCTGCCGGCACCGATGTCAACGACGCGCTCGACCAGCGCGACAAGCTGCTGACCGAAATCTCGGGTCTCATCGGCGTTACGACAGTCAACCGCACGAACAATGACCTTGCGCTCTATACCAGCGACGGCACGGTCCTGTTCGAAACGGTGCCGCGCACCGTGAGCTTCCTGCCCACGACCACCTTCACCGCGGCCGTCGACGGCAACCAGGTCCTCATCGACGGGGTGCCGGTCCAGGCGGGCGCCGGCGGCAACACCAGCGCACAAGGGTCGATCGCCGCCCTGCTGCAGGTTCGCGACTACGTCGCGCCGACCTTCCAGAAGCAACTCGACGAGATCGCGCGCGGTGCGATCGAGGTGTTTTCCGAAGGCGGGGTCGAGGGGCTCTTCATCAGCAACGGCCTGCCCGCTGTTACGGATCCGGGTCTTGCTGCGGTCATCAGGGTCAATCCCGATGTCATCTCCAGCGAAGGCGGAAACCCGACAAAGCTGCGGGACGGGATCAACGCCGTCTACAACACGGACAACAATGCCAGTTTCTCCGAGCTTCTGAATGGCTATGCGTCGGCCTTCGAGGCACCGGTGTCCTTCGATCCGGACGCGTCCATCGAAACGACAACGACCTTGCTTTCCTTTTCCAGCAGTTCGGTCGGCTGGCTGGAAGAGATCCGCAGCGCGGCGACGACGGCGGGTGGAGACAAGTCTGCCCTGCTCGGTCGCACTCAAGAAGCGCTTCTCAACGTCACGGCCGTCAGCCTCGACGAGGAACTGGCCCTGCTGCTCGATCTCGAGCAGTCCTACAAGGCGTCGGCCAAACTCGTGGCGGCGGTCGATGAGATGATCGCCTCTCTCCTCCAGGCGGCGGGGTAAGTTATGAAGACTTCTTTCGTTTCCAACATGTCCCTTCAAAATGCGATGCGGCTCACCGTGGCCAGCGCGCAGAAGGAGATGTTGCAGCTCCAAGAAGAAACGGTCACCGGCCGTCATGCCGATGTCGGCGCCGTACTGGGTGCCAAGACCGCGCGCACGCTGAACCTGCACCGCGATCTCCAGCGCATGGAATCGCTGAAGAGCACAAACGCGCTGACGACGCAGCGTCTCGCCGCTTCGCAGGAGGCGCTCGGCCAGATGTCGACGGCGGCGAACGACGCGATGGGCGTGCTGATTGCGCTTTCCGGCATCACCTCGCAGGACCAGCTGGATCTCGCCAAGGAAAACCTCGGCAACGCGCTTTCCACCTTCACCTCGGCTGCCAACACCTCGTTCAGCGGCGAGTATCTCTTCGCGGGCATCAATACCGACGTGATGCCGCTGAAGGACTATCTGGAAACGTCGCCGGCCTCGGATGCGAAGGTCGCCTTCGATGCCGCGTTTGCCGCGCATTTCGGCTTTCCGCAGACCGATCCGGCCGTCGCGGCCATTTCGGCGACGGATATGCAGGCTTTCATCGACAGTCTTGAAACCAGCTTCATGGACCCGGTGGACTGGCAGACGAACTGGTCGAATGCGTCCGACGAGAACATGCAGAGCCGCATCAGCGCTGCCGAGACGGTGCAAAGCTCGACCAACACCAATGTCGACGGCATGCGATACATGGCGCTCGGCCTCGTCATCGGCCAGGAAATGCTGTCGCTCGGCATCAGCGAACAGGCCCGCAAGACCGTCAGCGATGCCGCGATCGACTACATGGGACGCGCGATCTCCGGCGTCGATGGCGAGCGTTCGAAGCTCGGCATTTCCGAAGCACGCGTCAGCCAGGCCAATACATCGCTCGATGCCCAGGTCACCATCCTGAGCACCAGCATCAAGGACATGGAAGGCATCGATACCTACGAAGCGGCGACGCGCGTAACCACACTCGAATCGCAGCTTTCTCTCGCTTACACGCTCACGTCGAGGATCCAGAACCTGAGCCTACTGAACTACCTCTGATGAACCAGAGGGTACGGACACACATGAAGGATGTCTGAATGTACCAGTTTTCATATGCCGAGATCATGGAGGAAGGCGTCGCCGTCTCGAAAGATCGGGAACGGCAGGTCCTCGACCGGTCGATTGCGCTCCTGAAAGCGGCAATGGCCAGCGATGGCGGCAACCAGAGCCGGGAGGCTATCGAGGCGATCTACTTCACGCGCCGCGTCTGGATCCGCTTCATCGAAGATCTCGGAGATTCGGAAAACCAGCTCGAAGCGGAGCTGCGAGCCAACCTCATCTCCATCGCCATCTGGATACTCAAGGAAATCGAGAAGATCCGCAAACGCGAATCCTCGAACTTCCAGGGCATCATCGACATCACCACCATCATCAAGGATGGCATAAAATGAAAAGTACACTGCGTATATCGCTGAAGTCTGGTGAGCGCATTTTCGTCAACGGCGCAGTTCTCAGGGTCGATCGCAAGGTCGCGATCGAGTTCCTGAACGATGTCACGTTCCTTCTGGAAAACCACGTCCTGCAGCCGGAACAGGCGACCACGCCGCTTCGCCAGCTCTATTTCATCGCGCAGATGTCGCTGATCAATCCGGAAGGCGCCGAACAGTCGATCGCCATGTTCCGCAAGTCGGTGATCATGCTGCTCTCGTGCTTCAAGAACGAGGAAGTGCTGGCGGAGCTCAAGCGCGTCGACGCGCTGGTCACGCAGGGCCGCGCCTTCGAAGCCCTGAAGGCGATCCGCGCGCTCTACCCGATCGAGGATCGCATCCTCAACAACCAGGAAATGGCACCGGCCACGATCGAACAGATCCGCAGGGAGATTGCACCATGGTAACGCCCGTCGGCGCCGCATCGGCGGCAGAAAAGCCCTACACTCCGACCGTCACCGGCGCCGAATCCGGCACCGACGAGAAGTCGGCGACCATCAACTACGAGAGCTTCCTGAAGCTGCTCGTGGCGCAGATGAAGAACCAGGATCCGACCGAGCCGATGGACGCGACCCAGCAGATGGCGCAGCTCGCGACCTTCTCTCAGGTCGAGCAGACCATCAAGACGAACAAGAACCTGGAAAGCCTGCTGCAGCGCACCTCGCTGCAAGAAGCCAACTCCGTCATCGGTCGCACCGTTACCAGCGAGGACGGCAAGATTTCTGGCGTGGTCAAGGAAGTCACGCTATACAATGACGGCATCGTCGCGACACTTGATTCGGGCAAGACCCTCGTCATCGGCCCCGGCGTGAAGATCAGCGAACCCAAGGCGAGTGATCCCGAAACGTGAATGAGGCAGACGCCCTCGATATAGCGCAAGCCGCCATCTGGACGGTGGTCGTGGCCTCCGGCCCGGCCGTGCTTGCGGCTATGATCGTCGGCGTCGCCATTGCCTTTGTGCAGGCGCTGACCCAGGTGCAGGAAATGACCCTCACCTTCGTGCCGAAAATCCTGGCGATCTTCGTGACGATCGCCATCTCTGCCCCGTTCATCGGCTCGCAGATCTCCATTTTCACGAACATCGTCTTCTCCCGAATAGAAAGCGGCTTCTAGTCCGCTCCTGCCACCCTCGCGCAAGCTTCGCCGGGTAGGTCATGAGATGAAATGGGCGACGCGTGTGACGCGCCGCCGCCTCTCATGACGAGACGGGACGCATTCAGATGGCGCAAGTACCGGCAATAAACCTTCCGAAGGTCAGCCCCAGCGGCCGCGATATCGCATTCGCCGTCGGCATCCTGACAATCCTGTCGATCCTCTTCCTGCCGATCCCGGCCTTCATGATCGACATCGGGCTGGCGTTCTCCATCGCCTTCTCGGTGCTGATCCTGATGGTCGCGCTGTGGATCCAGCGCCCGCTCGACTTCTCGTCCTTCCCGACAGTTCTCCTCATCGCGACCATGGTGCGCCTCGCGCTCAACATCGCGACGACGCGCGTCATCCTCTCGCATGGCAACGAGGGACACGACGCTGCGGGCGGGGTGATCGCCGGCTTTGCAAGCCTTGTCATGTCCGGTGATTTCGTCATCGGTATCATCGTCTTCATGATCCTCATCGTGGTGAACTTCATCGTCATCACCAAGGGCGCGACGCGCATCGCGGAAGTCGGCGCCCGCTTCACCCTCGATGCCATTCCCGGCAAGCAGATGTCGATCGACGCCGACCTTTCGGCCGGCCTCATCGACGAGAAGCAGGCGCAGCTGCGTCGCCGCGAACTGGAAGAGGAAAGCTCCTTCTTCGGCTCGATGGACGGTGCCTCGAAATTCGTGCGCGGCGATGCCATTGCCGGCCTGCTCATCACCGCTATCAACGTCTTCGGCGGCATCATCATCGGCTATTTCCGCCACGGCATGGAGCTCGGCGAAGCCGCCGACGTCTTCGTCAAGCTGTCGGTCGGTGACGGCCTCGTCTCGCAGATCCCGGCCCTCATCGTCTCGCTCGCCGCCGGCCTTATCGTCTCGCGCGGCGGCACGGCGGGCTCCACCGACCAGGCCGTCGTCAACCAGCTCTCGGGTTATCCGCGCGCGCTCTTCGTCGCCTCCGGCCTGATGATCCTGCTGGCGCTGATGCCGGGCCTGCCGTTCTTCCCGTTCATGGCACTGGGCGGCCTCATGGCCTTCGGCGCCTGGATCATTCCGCGCCGCATTGCCGAGGAAAACCGCGTCAAGCGCGAGCAGGAGGCCCAGCAGGTCCAGCAAAGCCGTGACCAGGAGAAGGATTCGGTCAAGTCGGTGCTGAAGACTGCCGAAATCGAGCTTCTGCTCGGCAAGCAGGTCTCCACGCGCCTTCTCGGCGCGCATCAGGAGCTTGCCTTCCGCGTCGGCAAGATGCGCAAGAAGTTCGCTGGGCAGTACGGCTTCGTCGTGCCGGAAATCAAGGTGTCGGATGACATCTCCATTCCCGACAAGTCCTATCAGATCCGAATCCATGGCACGACGATCGCATCCAACATCGTGCGCGTCGGCGAAGTCCTCGTCGTCACCGGCGGCGGCCGCAAGCCGAGCGTGCCGGGTGACGATATCCGCGAGCCCGCCTTCGGAATGCCGGCCGTGTCGATCCTTGAAACCTTCGCAGACGACCTGCGCCGTGAAGGTTTCCACCCGATCGACAACGTCTCGGTGGTTCTCACGCACCTGTCCGAAGTCATCCGCAACAACCTGCCGCAGCTCCTGTCCTACAAGGACGTCAAGGTGCTCATCGAGCGCCTGGATCCGGAATACCGCAAGCTCGCGGACGAGATCTGCTCGTCGCACATGTCCTATTCCGGCCTTCAGGCCGTCCTCAAGCTGCTGCTCGCCGAGCGCGTCTCGATCCGCAACCTGCATCTCATCCTGGAAGCGGTCGCCGAGCTTGCCCCGCATGTGCGCAAGACCGAGCAGATCGTCGAGCACGTGCGCATCCGCATGTCGCAGCAGATCTGCGGCGACCTTGCGGAGAACGGCGTGTTGCCCGTGCTGCGCCTCGGCAACAAGTGGGACATGGTCTTCCACCAGGCGCTCAAGCGCGACACCAAGGGCGAAATCGTCGAATTCGATATCGATCCGCGCCAGCTTGAGGAGTTTTCCGAGCAGGCAACCCGGGTTATCCGCGAGTTTCTCGATCGCGGCACGCCCTTTGTACTGGTCACGTCGCCCGAATCCCGCTCTTATGTGCGCATGATCATCGAGCGCCTCTTCGCCACATTGCCGGTTCTCTCGCATGTCGAGCTCGCCAAGGGCATCGAGATCAAGATCCTCGGCTCCATTTCATGATAACGGACCCGCAGGGCACGGTGCTGGCGCTGTTCGCCGCCTTCTGCCGTGTCGGCGGGTGCTTCATGCTGCTGCCGGGCTTCTCTTCCGCGCGCCTCACCGTACAGATCCGTCTGTTCCTTGCGGTGGCGGTTTCCATGGCGGTGCTGCCGATCCTGTGGGACACGATCTACCCCCGCACGTCGGGCTCGCTCGACAGCTATCTCTCGCTGATCGTCTTCGAGACCCTGACGGGCGCCGTTATCGGCCTCATCGCCCGCTACTATGTGCTTGGTCTGCAATTCGCCGGCACGGTATTGACGATGATGATGGGCTTCAATGCGCCGCCGACGCCCGATGTGCTTGAGGACACGGCAGAAAACCAGCTGACGAACCTGCTTTCCTTTGCCGGCCTGATGGTGCTCTTCATGCTGGATTTCCATCATGTCGTAATGCGGGCGCTGGTGGAATCCTACAATGTCATGCCGATCGGTGCCGGCTTCAATCCGCAGGGCGCGCTGATCACGCTCACCGATACGCTGAGCCAGACCTTCATGATCATGCTGAGGCTCGCGAGCCCCTTCATCCTCTACGGTCTCGTCTTCAACGTGGCCGTCGGCCTCATCAACAAGCTGGCGCCGCAGATCCCGATCTATTTCGTCTCGCTGCCCTTCATCATCACCGGGGGGCTGCTCCTGCTCTACTTCGGCATCTCCTCTCTGCTCGAGATCTTTGCGGCCGGCTTCACCCCGGTCTTCCGGGGGGAATAGCGATGGCGCAGAACCGCTCGGACAAGCTGAAGCGTCTCGTCAGCGTGCAGCGCCATCTGGAGAAGATGGCGGAGATCGACCTTGCCAATACCACGCGCCAGCGCGAGGAGGTCAGCGAGACGATGGAGGTCGTCGCGGGCGCCATCAACTCGCTGGATCCGATCCATCGCGGCTTTTCGCGGCACTATTCCGGCCAGTACAGCAAGTTGCAGCAGCAGGACCAGATGCTGGCCAATGTGCAGCAGATGCACGAGATGCGCGTGGTGCGCGAGCGCACCAAGGGCGACCGCATGGAAGAGCATCGCAAGGAAGCCCGCAGCGCCGAGGAGCGCGAGGCCGCCGACAATTCGATCTACGACCTCATCGACCAGCACATCGCCTACAAGGGCAATGACGATTAGGTGGTTTTGGAATAAGGCGCTGTAAGGACAGGCGATTTCTCGCGGCCTTTTCAAGCTTGCGTCAATATGGATTTACTCTGCAGCCGCGTCACGACTTCGTCATCTGCCACCAGCCTCCCGTAAGGTTGAGCAGCGATAGTCGCATCAGGACGATGACGGGGTTTGCCGAAGCAGCCGCAGGTGCGGCGCGGGCGGATCTGCTGTCCTGAACGGTCAGAGGCCGGCGAACCGCCATGAGGACGGGTTCGGCTCACGAGGATCACCTGAAAGGCTCAAGGACGTGGCAATTTCTCCCCCCAGCGACCTGGTGCTCGATGTCGTGCGTGCTGCCGACCCGACCCAGGTTCAGGAAGCGCAAGCCAGGCTGAAGTCGAACAAGGCCGCCTTCGAGGCGACGAGCCTTGCCGAGGCCGGCGCAGGCTTCCAGGCCACCGTCGGCAGCATTCTCAACCGGGATGCGGCCGGCGCCCAGTCGGCACAAGGCGTGTCCGCCGTGGGCGGCAAGGCCGTGCCGGAGCATATGCGCAAGTTCGAATCGATGGTGCTGCAGAATTTTGTGAAGTCCATGCTGCCGACCGACAGCGAGGAAATGTACGGCAAGGGCACGGCCGGCGAAATGTGGCGCGGCATGATGGCCGATCAGCTCGGCGAGGCGCTTGCCAAGGGCGGCGGCATCGGCATTGCCGAAAGCCTTGCCAAGAGCAGCGGCATCGGCGCGGCTTCGCCCGAGAAGGACAAGAATACCGACCGTGTCGCAGCCGGCATGGTGCAGGCCCTGCAGCGGCAAGCCTTTGCCGATCTGACGCCGGGCATCAAAGAACACGAGACGAAGATCTAAGCGGAGAACAACAAAATGGAACAGGCAACCAACGAACTGCGGATCCGCACCGTCCTCGGCCGGCTCGAAACGATCATCGACAACGAGAACGACAATATCGGTCGTGATCCCGATTTCGATCTGCCAACCTCGAACGCCCACAAGAGCCGCTGCCTCTATGAGCTGGCGATGCTGACACGCGACGTGCGCCCTGACGAGGTGCCGCAGACCTTCTCCAGTCAGCTCGGCCGGGTGCGTGAAAAGCTCGCCACCAACGCCCAGCGCGTTTCCGCCCATCTGGAGGCCGTGCGCGAAGTCGTCTCTATCCTGAAGAATGCCGTGCAGGATCTCGAGGCGGACGGTACCTATTCGCAGGAGCAGTTCCGCCTGGGTTACGGCACATGATCAAGCTCATCGGCACCGGCGTCTGGATTCTCGCCATCACGCTCGCCTCGGTCTATTTTTCGCTGAAGATGGCCTCGGCCCCCAAGGTGGACACGGCCGCGGCCGAGCGCGAGGCGGCGCTGGAATTCGTCAGCGGATACACGACGACGGTGCCTGTGATCGGGGAGGGCGGCGTCAGTGGTTACCTGCTGACCAAGCTTGCCTACAAGGCGAACAAGGAGCTGGCGGCCAAGCAGACCGTTCCCCTGCCGCAGATGATCACCGACGAGCTTTATACGCTGCTCGTCGGCAAGAAGATGATCGACGTTGCAACGGTTGGCAGCTTCGACGTCGAGGCCTTCCGCGGTATCGTCAAGGAAGGGCTGAACCGCCGTTTCGGGGCGGAGGTCATAGCCGAGGTCTATGTCGAGCAGATCGACTACATCACCACCGCATCCGTGCAGGACCCCGCGCCCAAGCGTGGCCAGACGCTCGTCAAGGGCGAAGTTCCGGCCGGCAAACCGGCGGAGAAGAGCGGCGGCCACTAAGGCAATTCCGGCCGAAGGGAACCGGAGAGGCTTCAGGCGCTTAGCGCGGATACATGCATTCGTATGAGTCTGGCCGGCCGCCTCAGAGCAAGCCGGCCTTTGCCGTGTGACCGTCGTCCCGTACCATCACCGTGCCGGACAGCTTGTAGCGCAGCACATGATAGGCGAAGGCAGCCTGTGCCCTGTGCTGGGGCAGGCGCGACGGCGCCTTCATCAGCCGGTAGAACCAGCCGAGCCGGAACCGCCGAACGGCCTCGGGGATCGCGGGGGTGTTGCCGGCGAGCGCATCGAACAGCGGGCCGAGACTGAGCACCAGCCGTGCATGGCCGGGGCCGACATGCCGGTCGATCCATTTCTCCTGCGCCGGGCTACCCATGGAAACGAGCAGGATGTCGACATTCGCCTCCCGCACTCGCTCCATGATCGCATCCGACTGGCCCTGGTCGAAATGGCCGTCGGCAATGGGCAGGAACTCGTGCCAGGGCGTATGCTGGCGAAGAGTGTCCGCGGCGCGCACCAGCGTCTCGGATTGTGCACCGATCAGCGCAACGCGCATCGGTTTTGCAATGTAGGTGAGAAGCGCTGGAACGAAGGCGATGCTTGTCAGGTTCGCCGGGAACTTGCGGCCGTGGAACACCATGGAGGCGATATCGACGCCGTCGCCGTCGGGCAGCACGACCTGGCGCTCCAGTACGGAACGGTATTCCGGATCGCGCATCATCAGGTTGGCATTGCCGGCATTGATGAAGGCGATGACGCTTTGGCCGAAGGGCATGGTCGCCACCTCCTCCGCGAAGGCGAAGGCTTCCGCCCAGCCAAGATCGCAGACCGGCAGGCCGAGAATATCCCGCTGCGAGGCGGTGATGTTGCCGGACACGAGGTTCATGGCAAGGGTCCTTTCGAAACATCCGCAGACGGGCAGCGGCCTGTCTTCAAGGTCGTCATGACCTCGAAAGCGGCGGGTTCGACGGGATCTGTGGGATAGGGCGTCATGCTGTTCCCGCAAGGCTGCTATTGGTGCCTGCCGATTTAGCAAGTTCCCCTGAAAGGCCGTTTAAGGATTTCCCGAAAAGGCGGCGGACCGTGTTCACGCATTGCTAACCATGATGGTGCGCTGCCGATAAATTCTTTGAAAAACAACCATTTGAGTTTTCCTACTCCGGCTGCTTCAAGAAAAAGAATCCCGCAATCTGCGTCAAAAAAGGACTTTCTGCATGGCTGTGCGCGGTTCCGTCATGCCGCGGTCCTGCCTTTCATTGCTGACAGGAAAAAGCGCATTCGTCGGCCGGATCTGTGCTTTCCGGCAGGATATGCTTGAAATTATGCGTTTTGGACAGCATAGGGCGTTAAGAGGCCATCCCGCCGCGCGGGCGTCCCACTAGAGTGGGCGCACTTCATCCAGGGAGAGAAATGTGACCACCATTATCGATGGGAAGCAGGTTGCCGCTTCCGTGATTGACACCGTGAAGTCCGCTGCCGCTGCCCTGGAGAAGGATGCCGGCGTGAAGCCTGGTCTTGCCGTCATCATCGTCGGCGACGATCCGGCAAGCCATGCCTATGTCTCTTCCAAGAGCCGCATGGCCAAGGAATGCGGCTTTACCTCCATCCAGCATACGCTGCCGGAGCAGACCACGCAGGAGGAGCTTGCCCGCCTCGTCGAGACGCTCAACGCCGACGAGACCATCCATGGCATCCTGGTCCAGCTGCCACTGCCGAAGCACCTCGATTCCGAGCCGATCATCCAGTCGATCAAGCCGGAAAAGGATGTTGACGGCCTGCACGTCGTCAACGCCGGCAAGGTCGCGACGGGCGATCTCGAAGGAGGGCTCGTCTCCTGCACGCCGGCCGGCGCCATGGTTTTCGTACGCCGCACGCATGGCGAGGACTTGTCCGGCCTCAACGCCGTGGTGATCGGCCGCTCGAACCTCTTCGGCAAGCCGATGTCCGCTCTGCTCCTCGCCGCAAACGCGACGGTGACGACCGCCCATTCGCGCACGAAAGACCTCGCGGGCGCCTGCCGCAACGCCGATATCCTCGTTGCTGCTGTCGGCCGCCCGGAAATGGTAAAGGCCGACTGGGTGAAGCCGGGCGCGACCGTCATCGATGTCGGCATCAACCGCATCGCCGCGCCGGAAAAGGGGGAGGGGAAGTCCCGTCTCGTCGGCGACGTCGCCTTCGATGAGGTTGCCAAGGTTGCCGGCGCCATCACCCCGGTTCCCGGTGGTGTCGGTCCGATGACCATTGCAATGCTGATGGCCAACACGGTCATTGCCGCCTATCGCAAGGCCGGGCGCACGCCACCGAAGTTCTGAGCGGAAACATCATCGGTCCAGAGCGGCCCCTCATCCGGCCTGCCGGCCACCTTCCCCCCGCAAGCGGGGAAGAAGTGCCGCGCCGCCTTCTTCAGTCACTCGTCATTCGTGGGGGCGTCCCCTCTCCCCGCCTTGGGGGGAGAGGGTTCGGGTGAGGGGCAGGGCCCGGCGCAGTGCCCTCCTCAGAAGCCTACTTCCCCGCCGGCGCCGGGCCTGTCGAAGCGCGCACGATGAGGTCCGTCTTCCAGAGCTCCTGCTGTGGGAGCGTCTCGAGCGTCAGGATGTCGGCGATGAGGCGGCGGGCGATGCGCTGGCCGGCGGCACGCAGCGACGAGCGGGTCGTCGTCAGCGGCACCATGAAATTCTCCGGCTTCAGCATGGGCAGCACGTCGTCATGGGCGATGAGCGAAATGTCTACGCCGAGCTTCAGCCCTGCCTGGTTAATCGCCCGGACGGCGCCAAGCGCCAGGACCGTGCTGGAACACAGGACCGCGGTCGGCGGCGCTTCAAGCTGGAGGAAGCGCTCCATGGCGCGAAACCCGTGTTCGTCCGTCATTTGCGAATGCTGCACGCAGTCGTCGCGCAAGGTGAGGCCGTGCTCGGCAAGCGCCCGCTCCGTGCCTTTCTTGCGGCGGATCGAGAAGGCGAGATAATCCGGTCCGTTGATCAGCGCGAGATGCCGGTGACCGAGCTGCACCAGCAGCCGTGTCGCATCGTAGAAGGCGCCGGTGTTGTCGATGTCGAGATAGGGATAGTCCGTCGGCACGCCGATCGACCGACCGTGCACGACGAAGGGCGTCTTCAACGTCTTCATCATGGCAATGCGCGGGTCCTTCTCGCGCATATAGGCGAGGAACAGCGCATCCACATTGCCGCTCGCCACCAGCCGTCGGCAGGTGGCGACCTCTTCTTCCGGATGGCTCGGGTTGATGACGAAATGAAAGTCGTGTTTGACCGCCTCGTCGCCGAGGCCGGCGAGGAATTCGCCGAAATGCACGTCGGATTCGATGCCGTCGGCCGTCGGCATGACAAGGCCGATCGAGCCCGCCCGGCCCGTTGCCAGCCGTTGCGCCGCCCGGTTCGGCCGGTATCCAGTCTCGCGGACAGCGTCGAGCACGCGCTGGCGTGTCTCGGCATTGACCTCCGGATAACCGTTCAATGCTCTGCTCACGGTTGTCTGGGAGAGGCCCAGCAACTGCGATAATTGCTTGAGATTCACATGCTTAGCTTTCTTGAAACATTAAAAGCGCTTTGGATGTCTTCTCTTTTCGTTCCCTGGATGTGTCCCAAAGCGTTTTGGCATGTAACATCAGCAAATCATTTAGGAAAAGCGGATTTGGCCTTTTTGCGCCGCAAAACTACGCTGCACTGCGTTAAATCCTGCGTTTTTATCCACAAACCTCTGAGGGGTACTTGACGAAGCTCGGAAGGAAATGGGATGAAAGGAAATCCAAAGCGCTTTGAATTTTGGGGTATTTTAGAGAATGCCTGCCCCGGGAGAGGGCGGGTTTGCTATGGGAGGCAAATCTCGTGAAAAAGACATTGCTGATGACGGCCGTGCTCGCTCTTTTGATGGCGAGCGGCGCCGCTGCGGCCGACTTGAAATTCAAGCCGGGCGAGGATTCCAAGTTCAACTGGCAGAGTTTCGAGGATTTCAAGAAGGGCCACGACCTCAAGGGTCAGACGCTGACCATTTTCGGCCCCTGGCGCGGTGAGGACGAGGCGCTTTTCAAGATCGTCTACGCCTATTTCACCGAGGCGACGGGCGTCGAGATCAAATATTCCTCTTCCGAAAACTACGAGCAGCAGATCGTCATCGACACCCAGGCCGGCAGCCCGCCTGACGTCGCCATCCTGCCGCAGCCGGGCCTCATCGCTGACCTTGCCTCCAAGGGTTATCTGACCCCGCTCGGCGACGAGACCAAGCAATGGCTGCTCGACAATTACGCCGCCGGCCAGTCCTGGGTCGATCTTTCGACCTACAAGGGCAAGGACGGCAATGCCGCGCTCTTCGCCTTCCCCTACAAGATCGACGTGAAGTCCCTCGTCTGGTACGTGCCGGAAAATTTTGAAGATGCCGGCTACGAAGTGCCGAAGACCATGGAAGACCTGAAGGCGCTGACCGAGCAGATCGTCGCCGACGGCGGCACGCCCTGGTGCATTGGTCTCGGTTCCGGCGGCGCGACCGGCTGGCCGGCGACCGACTGGGTCGAAGACCTGATGTTGCGCACCGCTTCCCCGGAAACCTACGACAAGTGGGTAAAGAACGAGATCCCCTTCACCGATGCTTCGGTGGTCGGCGCGCTCGATGAATTCGGCTGGTTCGCCAAGAACGACAAGTTCGTCGATGGCGGCGCGGCGGCGGTCGCCTCCACCGACTTCCGTGACAGCCCGAAGGGCCTCTTCGCCTCGCCGCCGAAATGCTATCTGCACCATCAGGCGTCGTTCATCCCGTCCTTCTTCCCGGAAGGCACCGTTGTCGGCGAGGATGCGGACTTCTTCTACATGCCGCCCTATGCCAGCAAGCCGGAACTCGGCAATCCTGTGCTCGGCGCCGGCACGCTCGCCATGATCACCAAGGACACACCGCCCGCCCGCGCGTTCATCGAGTTCCTGAAGACGCCCATCGCGCACGAACTGTGGATGGCGCAGACCAGCTTCCTGACGCCCTACAAGAGCGCCAACAAGGAGGCCTATGCCAATGCGCCGATGAAGAAGCAGGGCGAGATCCTGCTCAATTCGACGACCTTCCGTTTCGACGGTTCGGACCTGATGCCAGGCAAGATCGGCGCGGGTGCATTCTGGACCGGCATGGTCGATTTCGTCGGCGGCAAGTCCGCGGCCGATGTCGCCGGCGGCGTGCAGAAGGCCTGGGACGCCATCAAGTAACATCCTGGCGAACCGGCCGGCAGCCGCCGGCCGGTTTTCCCGAGCATGCAAACGTGCAGCCGGACCATGCGGTGGCCAAGCCGCGTGAACAGTCGATGTGGCTTCGGAAGACGTCAAGCAAACACCTGAAGCGAAGGCCGCGCTGCACGAGAAGAAGCCGTAGGGGACTTTTCCAGGGGAGGGACTGCCGTGCAGCAATTGTTATTCGCCGTCTTCACGATGGTCGGGGGCGTTCTCGCCTGCGTCCTCTACTTCTTCGGGACGAATTTCCTGCTCGACAGGATGTTTCCCTCCAAGGGGCTGACGGGCGCTGAGGCTTCGAAGAACCTGCGCATCACCAATGCGATCCGGCCCTGGCTGTTCATGGCGCCTGCGCTCTTCGCACTGACGATCTACCTCGTCTATCCCGTCTTCGAGTCCGTTCGACTCGCTTTCCATGACCGCACGGGCCAGCAGTTCGTAGGCTTCAGCAATTTCGCCTGGATGATCAACGACGGCGAGTTCCGCCAGTCGATCTTCAACAATTTCCTCTGGCTGCTGGTGGTGCCGGCGCTCTCCACCTTCTTCGGCCTGATCGTCGCCGCGCTGACCGACCGCATCTGGTGGGGCAACATCGCGAAAACGCTGATCTTCATGCCGATGGCGATCTCCTTCGTGGGCGCCGCCGTCATCTGGAAATTCGTCTACGACTACCGCGCCGAAGGCTCCGAGCAGATCGGCATCCTCAATGCCATCGTCGTCGCCATGGGCGGCTCGCCCGAAGCGTGGATGACCATCCCCTTCTGGAACAACTTCTTTCTGATGGTCATCCTGATCTGGATCCAGACGGGTTTTGCCATGGTCATCCTCTCGGCGGCGCTGCGCGGCATTCCGGAGGAGACGATCGAGGCGGCCGTCATCGACGGTGCCAATGGTTTCCAGATCTTCTTCAAGATCATGGTGCCGCAGATCTGGGGCACGATCGCCGTCGTCTGGACGACGATCACCATCCTGGTGCTGAAGGTCTTCGACATCGTGCTCGCGATGACCAACGGCCAATGGCAGACGCAGGTTCTGGCGAACCTGATGTTCGACTGGATGTTCCGCGGCGGCGGCGATTTCGGGCGTGGCGCGTCCATTGCCGTCGTCATCATGATCCTGGTCATACCCATCATGATCTGGAACATCCGCAACGCCACCAAGGAAATGGAAGGCCACTGAGATGATCGCCTCGTCCCGTTCGCCGCTCGTCTTCGCCGTCCATCTTTCCGTCCTTCTGCTCGTCGCGCTCTGGACCCTGCCGACGGCGGGCCTCCTGATCTCCTCGCTGCGCGACAAGGACCAGCTCGCCGTCTCCGGCTGGTGGACCGCGCTTTCCACCTCTTCGCAGAACCTGACCGGCCGCGCTGCCGCCCCGGAGGCGCAGGTCGAGCGTGACGGCAAGTTCGTCATATCCGGCAATTTGCTGGAAGGCAGTGACGCAAAGGTCTCCGCCTTCGGCTTCCGCCCCTTGCAGCCGACCGCCTTCGAGGCCGGCGCTGCCGCCGATATCGGCGACGGCCAGACGCTGACCGTCAAGGAGGACGGTAGCTACGAGATCGTTTCGCCGACGAAGATGGAGGGCACGCGCGGCCAGCGCATCTTCTATACCGCCTCCGCGCCGCCGCGCTTTACCCTCGACAACTATCGCGAAGTGCTGAATGCCGAGGGCATCGGCAGGTCCTTCATCAATTCGCTCACCGTGGCGATCCCCGCAACGATCACCCCGATCCTCGTTGCCGCCTTCTGCGCCTATGCGCTCGCCTGGATGCCCTTTCCGGGCCGGGCGATCCTGATCGCTGTCATCGTCGGCCTGCTCGTCGTGCCGCTGCAGATGTCGTTGATCCCGCTGCTGCGGCTCTATAACGGCGTCGGCGCCTTCTTCGGCGTGCCGGCGAAGACCTATGTCGGTATCTGGCTCGCCCATATGGGCTTCGGCCTGCCGCTCGCGGTCTATCTCCTGCGCAACTACATGGCCGGCCTGCCGCGCGAGATCATGGAATCGGCCCGTGTCGACGGTGCGTCGGATTTCGATATCTTCGTGAAGATCATCCTGCCGCTGTCTTTCCCGGCACTCGCCTCCTTCGCCATCTTCCAGTTCCTGTGGACTTGGAACGACCTGCTCGTCGCCATGGTCTTCCTCGGCGCGGGCAACGAGGAGCTCGTTCTGACCGGGCGTCTCGTCAACCTTCTGGGCTCGCGCGGTGGCAACTGGGAAATCCTTACGGCGTCCGCCTTCATCACCATCGTCGTTCCTCTGATCGTCTTCTTCAGCTTGCAGCGTTATCTCGTGCGCGGCCTGCTGGCGGGCTCGGTCAAGGGTGGCTGACGAAGGCAGTTGCCACAAAAGCGTGAAGCGGTTTGCATTCGCAATCGCGTAAAAATCAAAGATGCACAGGACAAGCAGCATGACGATGTCGGATTCCACCCTTCTCGTACCGGACAAGGACTGGTGGCGTGGCGCGGTGATCTACCAGATCTATCCGCGCTCCTATCAGGATACCAACGGTGACGGGATCGGCGACCTCAGGGGTATTGCGGAGCGGCTTTCCCATGTCGCCTCCCTCGGTGTGGATGCGATCTGGATATCGCCCTTCTTCACCTCGCCGATGAAGGATTTCGGCTACGACGTCTCCGACTACCAGGACGTCGATCCGATCTTCGGTGCGCTCGCCGATTTCGATGCGCTGATCGCCGAGGCGCATCGCCTCAACATCCGCGTGATGATCGACCTCGTGCTGTCGCACACCTCGGACAAGCATCCCTGGTTCGTCGAAAGCCGTTCCCGGCGCACCAATCCGCGGGCGGACTGGTATGTCTGGGCCGATTCCAAACCGGACGGCACGCCGCCGAACAACTGGCTGTCGATCTTCGGCGGTTCGGCTTGGCAATGGGATCCGACGCGCCTGCAATATTACATGCACAACTTCCTGACCTCGCAGCCGGACCTCAACCTGCACAATCCGGAAGTGCAGGATGCGCTGCTCTCGGTCGCCCGCTTCTGGCTGGAGCGCGGCGTCGATGGCTTCCGTCTCGACACGATCAACTTCTACTTCCACGACAAGGAGCTGCGTGACAACCCGTCGCTCGCCCCCGAGCGCCGCAACGCCCAGACCGCGCCGGCCGTGAACCCCTACAACTACCAGGAACATCTCTACGACAAGAACCAGCCGGAAAATCTGGAGTTCCTCAAACGGTTCCGTGCGGTCATGGAGGAGTTTCCGGCCATCGCTGCCGTCGGCGAGGTGGGCGACAGCCAGCGCGGCCTTGAAATCGCCGGTGAATACACGTCCGGCGGCGACAAGATGCACATGTGCTACGCCTTCGAGTTCCTTGCGCCCGAACCGCTGACACCGGCCTTCGTTGCCGATACGCAGCATGCCTTGGAAAAGGCGGCGCCCGAGGGCTGGGTCTGCTGGGCCTTCTCCAACCACGACGTCATGCGCCATGTCAGCCGCTGGGGCAGCGCCGTCACCGATCATGAGGCCCATGCCAAGCTGCTGGCCAGCCTGCTGATGTCGCTGCGCGGCTCGGTCTGCATCTACCAGGGCGAAGAGCTGGCCTTGCCGGAAGCCGAGCTTGCCTATGAGGACCTGCAGGATCCCTACGGCATCCAGTTCTGGCCGGATTTCAAGGGCCGCGACGGCTGCCGCACGCCGATGGTCTGGGAAAGCACCGAGCTTTCCGGCGGCTTCAGCAAGGGAAAACCCTGGCTTCCGGTGCCGGCCGTTCATCTCGAGCGCGCTGTCGACATACAGGAGGGGGATGCGGCCTCGGTGCTTGCGCACTACCGGCGCTTTCTTGCCTTCCGCAAGGAGCACGTGGCATTGGTGAAGGGCGAGATTGCATTTCAGTCGGCCGAAGGCGCGATCCTTTCCTTCGTGCGCACGCACGGCAACGAGAAGGTTTTCTGCGCTTTCAACATGAGCCCGATCGCGCGCCTTGCGGACTTGCCTGATGGCACGCTGCAGGTTCTGGAGGGCCACGGGTTTGAAAGCATGATGCATGCGGAAAGCATCGAACTTCCGGCCTGGAGCGGGTTTTTCGCGCGCTTCGTGTAACCGGTCAGAACAATTCCGGCGAAAGTGGAAGGCGGGTCGCCTCCGGAACTGCGCCAAACAGGGACTATAGGGGAGAGAGACATGACAGGGCTGGTACTCAAGGATATCCGCAAGTCCTACGGCGCGGTGGATGTGATCCACGGCATCGATCTCGATATCAAGCAGGGCGAGTTCATCGTCTTCGTTGGCCCGTCCGGCTGCGGCAAGTCGACCCTGCTGCGCATGATCGCGGGCCTTGAGGAGATCAGCGGCGGCGAGATGACGATCGACGGCGAGCGCGTCAACGACGTGCCGCCTTCCAAGCGTGGTATCGCCATGGTGTTCCAGTCCTATGCGCTCTATCCCCACATGACCGTCTTCGACAACATGGCCTTCGGCATGCGCATCGCTGGCGAAAGCAAGGAGGAGATCGACCGGCGCGTGCGCTCGGCTGCCGATATCCTCCAGCTCACAAAATATCTCGACCGCCTGCCCAAGGCGCTCTCCGGCGGCCAGCGTCAGCGCGTCGCCATCGGCCGCGCCATCTGCCGCAATCCGAAGGTCTTCCTGTTCGACGAACCGCTGTCCAACCTCGACGCTGCCCTGCGCGTGGCGACGCGAATCGAGATCGCCAAGCTCAACGAGCAGATGGCCGACACGACGATGATCTACGTGACGCATGACCAGGTCGAGGCGATGACGCTTGCCGACCGCATCGTCGTGCTCTCGGCCGGCCATATCGAACAGGTCGGTCCGCCTCTGGAGCTCTACGAGCGCCCGGCAAACCTCTTCGTCGCCCGCTTCATCGGTTCGCCCGCGATGAACATCATTCCCGCGAAGATCACGGCGGCCGGCGCTTCGACGGAACTGGAGCTGACGGGCGGGCGCCGCTCCAGCGTCGACATCCCGACGGCGGCCTCCGAAGTCGGCAAGACCGCGAGCTTCGGCGTACGGCCGGAAGACCTTCAGATCACGACCGGCGAGGATTTCCTCTTCGAGGGTACGGTGTCGATCGTCGAGGCGCTCGGCGAAGTGACGCTGCTGTATATCGACGGTCTCGTGCAGGGCGAGCCGATCATCGCCAAGATCCCGGGCATCCTCGACGTCAAGCGTGGCGACCGGGTGCGGTTCACGGCGGACAAGGCGAAGCTGCATCTCTTCGATGCGGCCGGAAAGAGTTATCGCGCATCCTGAAGGCGAAGGGGAAGCGGCAGGATTTAGCCCTGCCGCTCAACCCGATGTTAAGCGTTGCTCCCCTAGGCTTTTGTCGAAAGCAGACAGTGCCGGGGGGCAGCAGGCCGATGGGTATTCAGGGATCCGTACCGCGTAACAACTACCTGAACAAGGAAGAGTCCTTCATGTACGATCGGGAGAAGAGCTTCCCGATGGAGGACACCTGCAACGAGGCGCGCATCGAGTTCACCGAGAACGGCGGTCTCGTCAACCTGGTCTCCCGCCGCTGCCTGATCACCAAATTGTCGCGCAGCGGTGCCGTCATCACGATGACGACGAAGTTCCAGCTGCCACGCAACTTCTACCTCGACATCGTCAGCGCCCGCCTGCCGATGATCGGTTGCCTGACGCAGCGCGTCTACACCAACGACATCGTCGAAGCGCGCTTCCTGCGCCTGCTCTCCGACAAGGATCTGCAACGCATCTTCGTCTATTCGACGCACCGGAACCATCACGGCCGGACGCTGGATATTTATAGCTGACGTTTTGGGGGCTGCCCCTCATCCCGCTGCCGCGACCTTCTCCCCGCAGGCGGGGAGAAGGGGAATGTGGCGATGCTTTCCCCAAACAATGAGCGGGGAGAGATAGTGGGGCTTGGCCTCTTGTTTCCTTCTCCCCGTTTACGGGGAGAAGGTGGCCGGCAGGCCGGATGAGGGGCGGCAGCGCCCCGCGCCATCAGGCAAACAGCACGCTCGCCCCATGATCGGCCGGTCCTGCGATGGCGCGGAAGGGTGCAAAAAGCTCGCGCCCCATGCCGAATTCGTTGCCCGAGAGATCGGCCGTCGCCTGCGGGCGGGCGGCGAACTCGGCGGCATTCACCAGAACCTCGATCGTGCCGTGGGTCGCATCCAGCCGGATGATATCGCCGTTGCGGATGCGGCCGATCGGGCCGTTGTCGACAGCCTCCGGCGTGACGTGGATGGCTGCCGGCACCTTGCCGGATGCGCCGGACATGCGCCCGTCGGTGAGTAGGGCAACGCGCTGACCGCGGTCTTGCAGGATACCGAGCACGGTGGTCAGCTTGTGCAATTCCGGCATGCCGTTCGCCTTCGGCCCCTGGAAGCGCACGACGGCGATGAAATCGCCCGTCAGCTCACCGGCCTTGAAGGCGACATTGAGTTCCTGCTGGTCGTGGAACACCTTTGCCGGCGCCTCGATGACATGGCGCTCCGGCTTTACCGCCGAAATCTTGATGACGGCGCTGCCGATATTGCCGGTCAGCATCTTCAGGCCTCCCGTGGGCTGAAAGGGCGTCTCGATATTGGCGAGCACCTTCGGATCGTGGCTGATCTTCGGCGAGCGTTCACGCACGACCGCGCCGTTTTCGCCGAGCTTCGGGTCGATCGTATAGGCCTGCAGGCCCCGACCGTAGACGGTGCGCACGTCGTCATGCAGCATGCCGGTCTTCAAAAGCTCCTGAATGAGGAAGCCCATGCCGCCGGCGGCGTGGAAATGGTTCACGTCGGCAAGGCCGTTCGGATAGACGCGGGCGAGCAGCGGCACCACGTCGGACAGCTCGGAAATGTCCTGCCAGGTGAGCACGATGCCGGCGGCGCGCGCCATGGCGAGAAGGTGCAGCGTGTGGTTGGTCGAGCCGCCCGTCGCATGCAGGCCGACGACGCCGTTGACGATGGAGCGCTCGTCGATCATTTCGCCGGCCGGGGTGAATTCATTGCCCTGTGCGGTGATGGCGAGCGCGCGCTTGGCGGCTTCCTTGGTCAGCGCGTCGCGCAGCGGCGTGCCGGGATTGATGAAGGAGGCGCCGGGCATATGGAAGCCCATGATCTCCATCAGCATCTGGTTGGAGTTGGCGGTACCGTAGAAGGTGCAGGTGCCGGGGCCGTGGTATGACTTCGACTCGGCTTCCAGCAGTTCTTCCCGGCCGGCCTTGCCTTCGGCATAGAGCTGGCGCACGCGGGCCTTCTCGTCGTTCGGCAGGCCCGAGGTCATGGGACCTGCAGGAATGAAGATGGCGGGCAGATGCCCGAAGGTGAGGGCCGCGATCGTCAGGCCCGGCACGATCTTGTCGCAGACGCCGAGATAGACGACCGAATCGAACATGTTGTGCGACAGGCCGATGCCGGCCGCCATAGCGATGAGGTCGCGCGAGAAGAGCGACAGTTCCATGCCCGGCTGGCCCTGCGTGACGCCATCGCACATGGCCGGCACGCCGCCGGCGACCTGCGCCACGCCGCCCGCCTCCCGCGCGGCCTCGCGGATCAGCGCCGGATAGGTCTCGAACGGCTGGTGGGCCGAGAGCATGTCGTTGTAGGAGGTGATGATGCCGAGATTCGGAACGCGGTCGCCGGCGAGCGCATCCTTCTCGGCGGGGGAACAGACGGCAAAGCCGTGCGCGAGGTTGCCGCAGGAGAGCACCGAACGGTGCACGCCCTTGGAGATGGCGGCGCGCACACGCGCGAGATAGGGTTCGCGATGCGGCTTCGAGCGTTCGACGATGCGGGCTGTAATGGCTTCGATGCGTTTATCGGCGGACATGGGAGCTATCCTTACCTCTCTCGATGGCATTTTCGCATGCGGCAACGCGCGGGAGAGCTGCGCTGTCCGCTTCAATCATCGGCGTTACGCGCCGGGTGAAACCGGTATTACCCGGCAGGGTGCTTCAGGGCGCCCAGTAGATATCGATCGGCGTTGCTGCGCGGCGCAGCATGGCGCGGATCGGCATGTCGCTTTCCGGTCCGTCGGCTTCTGCCGCGGCAAGCACGTCCTTCTTGCCCTGGCCCTCGATATGAAGCACCAGAAGGCGGGCATCCTGGAGGCTGGCGAAGGTGAAGGTGAGGCGGGTCTCGCCTGCGCCTTCCGCTTCCATGGTGATTACGCCACGCGGGGTTTCCGGCGAGATCGCCTCGGCAAGCCGACTGCCGCCGGGGAAGAAGGACGCGGTGTGGCCGTCCGTACCCATGCCGAGAATGGCGACATCGAAAGGATGGCCAAGAGCCTCGGCGTCCCCCGAAACGATCGTCGCGGCTTCCTCCGCACTGCCGGCGTCACGATAGAGCGGCAGGAAGCCTGCGGCCTTCGCCTTGCCCTGGAGCAGGTTGTCGGCGACGAGCTGGTGGTTCGAGCGCGGATTGTCCGCGGGAACGAAACGCTCGTCGACAAGGGTGATCGTCACCTTGCCCCAGTCGATGTCTCGGTTCGACAGTGCCTTGAAGAAGGCTTTTGGCGTCGAGCCGCCGGAGACCGCGATGCTGGCGCGGCCCCGGTTGGCAACGGCGTCGGCCAGCACGCCGGAAACCCGGTCTGCCAGTCCCTCGGCCAAGGCTGCGCCATCCCTGAATTCATGCAGTCTCGCGCTCATCGGGCTTCCTTACGTTTCGTGCCAGGTGCGGCCGTCGCGCTCGATGAGGGCGATGGCCTGGCTCGGACCCCAGGTGCCGGCGGTGTAGCCCTGCGCCTGCTGGCCCGTCGCTTCCCAGGCCTTCAGGATCGGGTCGATCCAGCGCCATGCGGCTTCCACTTCGTCGCGCCGCATGAAGAGCGTCTGGTTGTTCCTGATGACGTCGAGCAACAGGCGCTCGTAGGCGTCGGCATTGCGGGCGTCGAAGGCTTCGGCAAAGCTCATGTCCAGCGAGACGTTGCGCAGGCGCATGCCGCCCGGGCCGGGGTCCTTGATCATCAGCGACTGCTTGACGCCTTCGTCCGGCTGAAGACGGATGATCAGCTGGTTCGCCTCGATGCGGCCGGCCGAGGGGTCGAAGATCGAATGCGGGATCGGCTTGAAGGTGATGACGATTTCCGACATGCGCGCGGCAAGCCGCTTGCCCGTGCGGATGTAGAAGGGCACGCCCGCCCAGCGCCAGTTGCCGATCTCGGCCTTGATGCCGACGAAGGTCTCCGTGTTGGAAATGCCGCCTTCCAGCTCCTCGAGGTAACCCTTGACCGGGCCGCCGGCCGAGGCGCCCGCGCGGTACTGGCCGCGTACGGTGAGGCGCTCGACATTGTACTGGTCGATCGGCTTGAGGGCGCGCAGAACTTTAAGCTTCTCGTCGCGCACGGCTTCCGCGTCCATGGAGGAGGGCACTTCCATGGCCACGAGGCAGAGAAGCTGCAGAATGTGGTTCTGCACCATGTCGCGCAGCGCACCGGCCTTGTCGTAGTAGCCAGCGCGGCTTTCAAGGCCGACGGCCTCCGCAACGGTGATCTGCACATGGTCGATATGGGCGGAGTTCCACAGCGGCTCGTAGAGCGCGTTGGCAAAGCGCAGCGCCATCAGGTTCTGCACCGTCTCCTTGCCGAGATAGTGATCGATGCGGAAGATCTGCTCTTCGCGGAACACCTTGCCGATCGTGTTGTTCAGCTCGTTGGCCGAGGCAAGGTCGCGTCCGATGGGCTTTTCGACGACGATGCGGGTCTGCTTGGTGATCAGCTTGTGGTCGCGGATCTTCTCCGAGATGTCGCCGAAGATGGCGGGGGCGACGGCGAGGTAGAAGGCCCGCACGCGTTCCTTGCCCTCATCGAGAAGCTCCTTCAGCTTGTCCCAGCCGCCGTCGGACTTGGCGTCGACGGCGACATAGAACAGCCGGTCGCAGAAGGTCTTGACTTCGGCCTCGTCGAATTCGCCTGGCTTCAGGTGCTCCTTCAGCGCATCCACGGCGAACTTGCGGTACTCCGCATCCGTATAGGCGGTGCGCGACGCGCCGATGATGCGCGTCGGGTCGGAAAGCTGGCCGGCGAGCTGCCGGTGGTAGAGGGCCGGAAGGAGCTTGCGTTCCGCAAGATCGCCGGTTCCGCCGAAGACGACATAGTCGAAAGGCTCAACGGGAATGATCTGGCTGCTCATCGGATATCTCGATCTCGTTCTGTTGCCGGGTGTTATAATCTAATCGATTTAAAAACACCAGCGTGCAACGCAACAAAATCGGTGCTTTCGACTCGATCAGAGCTTGTCGCGTAGCGCGTACCACGTCATGGCGAGGAACAGAAGCGGCGAGCGGAACCGGGCACCACCGGGGAAGGCCGGGATTTTCAGGGCCTTCAGCTGGTCGAGTTCCGCGCTGCCGCCGGTTACCCCCTCGGCGTAGAGTTTGCCACAATAGTTCGACAGCATGACGCCATGGCCGGAATAACCACCGATCGTGGTGATGCCGGGCATGACTTCGCGCACATAGGGCTTGCGCGGCATGGTGATGCCGACGGAGCCGCCCCAGGCATGGGTGAGTTCTATACCCTTCAGTTCGGGATAGACTTCCTCGATCTGCCTGCGGATGGGCGGCGTCATGTCGTCGAGGTTTTCCGAATAGGCCTCGCGTCCGCCGAAAAGCAGGCGGCCGTCGCGGGTCTTGCGGAAATAGCGCACGACGAAGCGCGTGTCAGCGATCGCCTCGCCGCCGGGAATGACCGACGGGAACTTGTCGAGCGGCACGGTCGCACCGATGAAGGAACGGATCGGCATGACATGCGCGGCCGTCTTCGGTTCCAGATTGCCGATATAGGCATTGCAGCAGATCAGCGCCTTGTCGGCGCGGATCGTGCCTCGCGCGGTGGTGATGACAGCCTTGCCGCCCGCCCGTTCGATCTTCAGGGCAGGGGTCTTTTCATGCAGGTCGGCGCCGGCTGCCTTGGCTGCGCGGGCGACGCCGACGAGGAGTTTCATGGGGTGAATATGGCCCGTGCCCGTGTCGCGCAGGCCGAAGAAGAAGCGCTTCGAGCCGACGCGCTCCTCGGTCTCCGCCCGGTCCATGTAGCTCAGGTGCTCGTAGCCGAAGCGGGTCGCGGCGATCTCGATATGGTCGCGGAATTCCTTCTCGTAGCTTGTCTTGTGGCTGACATTGAGCTGGCCGGGCACATAGTCGATATCGAGGGTCTGGCTTTCGGCGAAATCGTGGATGTAGCGCTTCGCGTTCTCCGCAAGGTCGAACAATGCCTTGGCGCGCTCGAAGCCGAGTTCGGCTTCCAGGCTTTCCGCCTCGGCGCGCTGGCCGGTGCCGAGCTGGCCGCCATTGCGGCCGGACGCGCCGTCGCCGAAGCGATGCGCTTCGATGAGCGTGACGCGCACGCCCTTCTTCGCGAGATTGTAGGCGGCCTGCAGGCCGGTGAAGCCGCCGCCGACAATGGCGACGTCGGTATCGACGGAGCCGTCGAGGGGGGCATATTCGGGGCGTTCGCCGACACTGGCCTCATACCAGGAAACGCCGGGAGAAATCGGGCTTTGCCAGGGCATTACACACACTCGTGTTCAAGAGGGTGCGGCGGCGCGCCGGGGCGCCGGCCGCTCTCAGGCTCAGATCTTGTCGGGCGGCCCGGACCGCCGGGGCCGCTCAGACGTTGAGCAGCAGGAACTCGCGTTCCCAGGGGCTGATCACCTGCATGAAGGTCTCGAATTCCCCACGCTTCACGCCGGCATAGAGGCCGATGAACTCCGCACTCAGCACCTCGGCCAGCGCCGGGTCGGATTCGAGCAGCGACACAGCCTCGAGCAGGCCGCGCGGCAGGTCGATCGACCCTTCGTTGGCGGTGTCTTCGGTGGGCGCCGTCGGTTCCAGCTCGTTCATGATGCCGAGCAGGCCGCAACCGAGCGAAGCTGCCAGCGCGAGATACGGATTGGCATCCGAACCCGGCAGGCGGTTTTCGACGCGGCGTGCGGCGGCATCCGACACCGGCACGCGGAACGCCGTCGTGCGGTTGTCGTAACCCCAGGCATTGTTCACGGGTGCCGACATGTCGGGCGTCAGGCGCCGGTAGGAATTCACATAGGGCGCCATCATGACGAGCGTCTTCGGCACATAGGCCTGCATGCCGCCGATGAACTGGAAGAATTCCTTCGAGGGCGAGCCGTCCGGATTGGAGAAGACGTTCTTGCCCGTTTCGATCTCCACCACAGACTGGTGGATATGCATGGCCGAACCCGCCTGTCCCTGCATGGGCTTGGCCATGAAGGTGGCATAGATGCCGTGTTTCAGCGCCGCCTCGCGGATCGTCCGCTTGAACAGGAACACCTGGTCGGCAAGCTCGACCGGATCGCCGTGGCGCAGGTTGATTTCGAGCTGCGCGGGGCCTTCCTCGTGGATCAGCGTGTCGATCTCGAGGCCCTGTCGTTCGGAGAAGTGATAGATGTCGTCAATCAGTTCGTCGAACTCGTTGATCCCCGCGATGGAGTAGCCCTGGCCGCCCTGGATGGCGCGGCCGGACCGGCCTTTCGGCGGATGCAGCGGATAGTCCGGGTCGTCGTTGACGGCGACGAGGTAGAACTCGATCTCCGGCGCAACGACCGGCTTCCAGCCACGGTCGCGATACATCTGCACGACGTTCTTCAGGACGTTGCGCGGCGTATAGGGCACGTTCTCGCCGGTCGAGCCGACGATGTCGCAGATGACCTGGGCGGTCGGGTCGCTCTCCCACGGCACGACGGACAACGTCGATAGATCCGGCAGCAGTTTCAGGTCGCTGTCGCGCGGTTCATAGCGGAAATTGCCCGTTTCCTCCGGATAGTCGCCGGAAATCGTGTGGCGATAAAGGGCGGAGGGCAGGGCGAGCGATGTGTTCGAGGTGAACTTCGATGACGGCATCATCTTGCCGCGCGGAACCCCCGCGAGGTCGGGCGTGATGCATTCGATGTCTTCGATGCCGCGGGCGCGAAGCCAGTCTGCGGCGTCCTTCCAGGTCTTTACCCCGCGCGGCACGCTGATGGCGGGAGGGATTTTGGTAGAGCGTGCAGCTTTTTCGATTGTAGGGATAACGACTTTCTTTTTGGACGGCATGAGACACCGGGTTTGGTTGACGATGATGCCATCATAAACGGAGTTTATTGCTTGGCTAGCTCCCCCCGGGGGGTAGAAAACGCGAATTCTTCAAGAAAATCTGTTTTTCCCATCCCGATTGACTTTCGGTCGCGATGGCGGAAAGGAGAGGCAAACAAGGATCGCACACGTGGCAGAACGGCGGGACGTCGTCATCATCGGGGCAGGCGCGGCGGGCATGATGTGCGCCATCGAGGCGGGCAGGCGCGGGCGCCGCGCGCTCGTCATCGACCACGCCCGCGCGCCGGGCGAGAAGATCCGCATCTCCGGCGGCGGACGCTGCAACTTCACCAATATCCATGCGGGACCGAAGAACTTCCTCTCTGCCAATCCGCATTTCTGCAAGTCGGCGCTTGCCCGCTATACGCCGCGTGATTTCCTCGATCTCGTCGAGCGCCACCGCATCCCCTGGCACGAAAAGACGCTGGGCCAGCTCTTCTGCGACAGTTCGGCGAAGGACATCATCGCCATGCTGCTTGCCGAGATGAAGGCGGCGGGTGCGGAGTTGAGGCTGTCGATGCCGATCAGCGCCATCGAGCACGACGGTCAATCCTTCCGCGTGGTGACAGAGCATGGAACGGTCGAAGCGTCCTCGCTGGTCATCGCCACGGGCGGCAAGTCGATCCCCAAGATGGGCGCGACCGGTTTTGCCTACCGCGTTGCCGAACAGTTCGGCCTTGCGGTTACCGAAACCCGCGCCGGCCTCGTGCCCCTGACGCTCGATCCCGCGACACTTGCTGCCCATGAAGGCCTGCCGGGCGTGGCGGTCGATGTCGTCGCCCGCCACGGCAAGGCGGAATTCCGCGAGGCGGCGCTCTTCACCCATCGCGGGCTCAGTGGCCCGGCGATCCTGCAGATCTCGTCCTATTGGCGGGAAGGGGAGGAGATTGCGCTCACCCTCTGCCCCGACGTGGATTTTGCGACGGTGATCGCCGCAGCGCGACGGGAAAACGGCCGGCAGGCGGTGCAGACCGTTCTTGCCGAGCACATGCCGAAGAAGCTTGCCCAGCTTCTCGTCACCGAGCTTGGCATCGACGGGCCGCTCGCCGAACAGCCGGGGCGCCGCATCGATGCGCTTCTTCAGCGTCTGAGGGACTGGCGCCTGCGCTCGCCCGGTTCGGAAGGCTACCGGACCGCGGAGGTCACACTCGGTGGTGTCGATACGGCTTTTCTTGATTCCCGCAGCATGGTCGCGAAGGCGGTGCCGGGGCTCTATTTCGTCGGCGAGGCGGTGGATGTGACGGGCTGGCTTGGCGGCTACAATTTCCAGTGGGCCTGGGCATCGGGCCATGCCGCGGGGGGGCACGCCTGACCTCGCGATACGGTCTTTACCGTCTTTTAAGACCTCGGGGCGGATGCTCTCGCTATGTCGGCGTTTCCGACCTTCCCTCGTGAAGGCGGAGGCAACATGATGTGGGCCGGCTGGCCGGATCATCCGGGTGTCTGTATCCGCGTAACGGAGTATCGCCGCATGCCTGCAAGACGCCGCCCCGCCCGTGCCATCGCGATTGCCGCTACCGCCGAGGAAAGCCGCCGGCGCCTCGTTGCGATTGGCATCCATTGCTCGCTTGCCGCGAGCCTTGTCATCGCCCTCGCTATTGCCGCGTTCTGACAGGCACCTGTCATAAATCGGTTTAAATGGTGATGGAATTTTAAAGATTGCCGCCGATCATCCGCCGCATAGGGTTCCGGATGCCGCGTCCCCATGATGGATGTCGACACGGCTGGCAATGACTGCTCCCCCGGATACGCGGCATTGCGGCCGCATGAAGTCGGTAATCCGGCGTCCGAATCCTGGGGAGGCCTCAAAAAGAGGCAGGGGTGGAGCACGCCGACAACGGATGTTCCGCCATGTTCATTGATAAGATTCTCGCCCGCTTCAAGATCCAGACCAAGGTCCTGGTCTTCATCCTGCCTTTCGTGCTCAGCATCTGCGCCGTGGGCTTCACCGGGCTCTATGCCTCCGGCCTGCTGCAGGGCCGCATGGAGATTTCCAACAGCGTCCTCCAGTCGCTGAGCGGCTTCAAGGATGTCTATGCCGGCATGAACCGGTTCCTGCAGAACACCAGCGAAGAAAACCGCGACGCCGTGCACCAGCGCCTGACCGCGCAGGACGCGGTTCTCCAGGCGACGATGGATGGCCTCGCGCCCGATGCCGACAAGTCCAAGCTGGTGGATGCGCAGGCCCAGACGAAGGATATCGAGGCCCGCATGGACGGGCTGTGGTCGCTCTATGTCAACGAGAACGGCCTGCACGAGACCATGGCCAAGAACCTCAACTATCTCTCCAGCGAGCAGGTGAAGATCCTCGACGAGGCGACGAAGCTGCAGCGCACCGTGCGCCAGAACGAAAATTCCGCAAAGAGCATGCTGCGCGAGGCCGAGCGCCTGACCAATGCCAGCAAGTTTTTCGGTGATCTTCTGTCGGAGTTCAGCCGCGGCGCAACGCCGGAGGACCAGCTGAAGGTCATCAAGGAGCGCTATCCCTTCATTTCGAAGACCGAACGTTCGATCGCGATGATCCTGCCGAAGAACCAGAAGGTCGTCTCCATCACCATCCGCAACACGATCGACGAACTCGGCGGTTTCCTGTCCTCGTCGGATCCGGCGAGCGTCACCGTGCCGGAAATCGCACGCCGGGTGAACCGCTTCCGTCAGGTCACCATCCAGCTCCAGGGCGCCGCATCGGAAAAGATGCGTGAAGCAACCCGCATCTTCAGCGAACTCGACGCACCGATCATCAAGTCCGAGGCGGTGCTGTCGGCCACGCGCAAGCTGGTGTCTTCGATCGACGACATCGAGGTCGCCGCCGCGCGCTTCCTCGGCCAGACGTCGGAGCAGAACCGCGTCAAGCTGCTCGGCAACCTGTCTATCCTGCGCATCGACATAAAGGCGCTCAGCGGCAGCGCGAGCGATCTTCCCTTCTTCGACGCCGTTGACGACGCGCTGCGTCCGGTGCTCGACCGCATCGATGCGGACAGCGCCGCACTGGTGAAGATCAGCACCGAGCGCGCCGCCGATTTCGAGGCCGCAGGCCAGTCCATCGATACGATCTGGAATCTCCTCAGCCAGTTTGCCGAGGAACAGAAGACCAGCGCCGGCACCGAGCGTGAAAAGGCCAACCAGGTTTCGATCCTCGCGACCGTCGCGGGCGCTGCGATCGCCGTTCTTGCCGGCATCGCCCTCGTGCTGACGCTGAAGGGCCCGATCAGCCAGATCACCGGCGCCATGCGCCGCCTGGCGGACGGTTTCCTCGACACGGGTATTTCCGGCGAAGGCCGCGCCGACGAGATCGGCGACATGGCCCGTGCTCTCGGCGTCTTCAAGGAGAACGCCCTCTCGAAGATCCGCGTTGAGGCCGAAAGCGAAGAGCAGCGCAAGGCCGCGGAGGCCGAACGCACCCGCAACGATGTCGAAAAGCAGGCGTTCGACCGCGAGATCGACTTTGCGGTCAGCGCGCTGGCCGCCGGTCTCGAGCGCCTCGCGCAGGGCGATCTGTCGCGCCAGATCGACACGCCGTTCTCTGGCCGTCTGGAGCAGTTGCGCCAGGACTTCAACGTCTCGCTGACGCGCCTTCAGGATACGCTCGGCCAGATCCGCAACAATGCGCTGTCCATCCAGCGCAGCGGTTCGGAGATGCTGCAGTCGGGCGATGCGCTTGCCAAGCGCACCGAATCCCAAGCTTCCTCGCTGGAGGAAACCGCCGCCGCCGTCGAGCAGATCACGGCGACCGTACGCTCCTCCGCCGAGCGGGCGCATGAGGCGAACATCGTCGTCGGCACGACCAAGCGCAGCGCCGACAGCTCTGCCGCCGTCGTCAGCAATGCGATTGCCGCCATGGGCCGTATCGAGGGGGCGTCGCGCCAGATCGAGCAGATCATCGAGGTGATCGACGACATCGCCTTCCAGACCAACCTGCTTGCCCTCAATGCCGGCATCGAGGCCGCCCGTGCGGGCGAAGCCGGCAAGGGTTTTGCCGTCGTCGCGCAGGAGGTGCGCGAGCTCGCCCAGCGTTCGGCCAGTGCTGCGCGCGAGATCAAGGGCCTCATCGAGAAATCGACGAGCGAGGTCAGCGCCGGCTCGCATCTCGTGCAGGAAACGGGCGCAGTGCTCGCCGCGATCAGCCAGCAGATCGTCACGGTCAGCCAGCATGTGGACATGATGGCGACGGCAAGCCGCGACCAGGCGGCAGCGCTGCAGGAGGTCAACGGCTCCGTCAACCAGATGGACCAGATGACCCAGCAGAACGCCTCGATGGTCGATATCACCACCGCGGCGAGCCGCAAGCTGGCAAACGAGGCCGATACGCTGATGATGCTGGTCGAGCAGTTCCGCCTGGAGGCGGACGAGCAGACGATGTACCGCGCCGCCTGATGGTGTGCATCCCGCGGGCGTGGCGTGCAGCCGCGCCCGCCGGAAGCCTTGCTGCTTCCGTCCGGCAAGGTTGCCCAACCCTGTGCCCTGTGATCCCATGGCCGGCATGACCCACCGCACGATCCTGGCCGCATTGCGGCAATGCGCCCGGCGCCACAGCCGCGTCGCGCACGAGGCGGACGACCTGATGCAGGACGTCCTGCTGTCGGCGCTCGCTGCCGGCCGGCGCATCACGGATCCGGGGTTCGTGGCCTGGGCAAAGGGTGCGATCCGCAACCACGCCCGCTTCACCGCAAGGACGGCCGTGCGGCGACGGGTCCGTGAAGCCGCTTTCGAAGCGCCGCAGGACATGCCCGATCCTGCGCCCCTGTTCGCGGCGGTCTTCATGGCGTCTTTGCCGCCCGCCCAGCGCGTTCTGGCGCTTCTCGTCAATCTCGGCCTCGGCCGTGCCGAGATCACACACCTGCTTGGAGTAAGCGACATGGCCTTCCGCCAGCGTCTCAGCGGGCTGCGCAGCGCGTTCGACGCTTTCGGTGGCGAGGCGGCTTCACTGGACGGGTTTGCACTGCTTTCGGCCGGCGGCCCTGCGCGGCGATCGTTGAAGCAGGCCCTCAAGCCGCATGCCCCGCGCGCTTTCGCCATTCGCGATCCTGATGGCATTCCCATTTTCTTTTCGAGGCGCGATCACGTTTCGCACGGTGACGGCAACTAGCCGGCGCAACAACAGGAGGCTTGCATGACGATAAACTTCAACGGCGTCACCATCATCTTCAACGTCGCCGATATCGAGCGCACGCGAAGGTTCTACAGGGAGTATCTCGGCATCGAATTCGAGCGCCACGAGGACGAGGACGCTGGCGCCTTCCTGATGACGAAGATCGGCACGGAGGTGGATCTCATGGTCTTCAAGGGCGATCCGCAACCCGGCAACACGCCCAATGTGGTCTTCGGTCTTGCCGATGGCGGCATCGATACGGTGATCGAGCGGCTGGCCGCGGCCGGCGTCGAGATCGTCACGCCGGTCTCGCACGCGCCGGGCGGCTGGTTCGCCGACTTTCGCGATCCGGATGGCCAGATCGTGTCGTTCTATCAGTCGGCTGAGGTGCCGAGAGCTCTGACCTAGGGGCCAGCCTCAACCGAAAACCCCCGGCGCGCAGGGAGCGCCGGGGATCTTGCTTCGACTGGATGGTGCCTGTCAGCCGCGACCCTGCGTGACGATCACGGGGATCAGGAGGTCGCCCCAGTTGCCCTCGCCGCCATGATGGCGGGCGGAGCGGACCAGCTCCACCGAAACGCCGGCCTCGACCGCCTTCATGACGGACTGGTTGAGGCGGTGCAGGTCGTTGGCGACCATGCGGATCATGGCCTGCTGGTCGGGGGTCATGGCGGAGGCCTGTTCTTCCGCGCGTTCCTTGACTCGGGTCTGGACTGTCATGGCATTTCTCCTCTTTTGAGCATTTGCAGGCAGGCGGTAAGCCTGCCGTCGCAGGAATGCGGCTCTGTTGGGGTTCTTGAAAGGTTGACGGGTCGGGTTACTCGGCGGCCGGGCGGAACTGCTCGTGCTCGGTCGATTCATGCATGGCGGTCGTCGAGGACTGGCCGCCGGTAATGGCCATCGAGACGGCGTCGAAGTAGCCGGTGCCGACTTCGCGCTGGTGCTTGGTGGCGGTGTAGCCGTTGATCTCGGCGGCGAATTCCGCTTCCTGCAGCTCGGAATAGGCTGCCATCTGGCGGTCCTTGTAGCCGCGGGCGAGCTCGAACATGCCGTAGTTCAGCTGGTGGAAGCCGGCGAGCGTGATGAACTGGAACTTGTAGCCCATCGCGCCCAGCTCGCGCTGGAACTTGGCGATCGTCGCGTCGTCCAGGTTCTTCTTCCAGTTGAACGAGGGCGAGCAATTGTAGGCGAGCAGCTTGCCCGGATGCGCCTTGTGCACGGCTTCCGCGAATTTGCGGGCCTGTTCTAGGTCCGGCTTGCCGGTCTCCATCCAGATCAGGTCGCAGTGCGGCGCATAGGCGATGGCGCGGGCGATGCACGGCTCGATGCCGTTCTTGACCTGGTAGAAGCCTTCGACCGTGCGACCCTTGTCCCTGTCGACGAAGGGCTGGTCACGCTCATCGATATCGGAGGTGAGAAGCTTGGCGGCCTCCGCATCGGTGCGTGCGACGACCAGCGTCGAGGTGCCCATGACGTCGGCGGCAAGGCGCGCGGCGTCGAGGTTGCGGATATGGGCTGCCGTCGGGATCAGGACCTTGCCACCGAGATGGCCGCACTTCTTTTCAGAGGCGAGCTGGTCTTCGAAGTGGACGCCGGCAACGCCGGCCTCGATGAAGGCCTTCATGATCTCGAAGGCATTGAGCGGGCCGCCGAAGCCGGCTTCCGCATCCGCGACGATCGGGGCGAACCAGGTGTCGACCGAAAGGCCGTTGCCTTCTGCCGTTTCGATCTGATCGGCCCGCTGCAGCGTGCGGTTGATGCGCTTGGCGAGCTCCGGTGCGGCATTGGCCGGATAGAGCGACTGGTCGGGGTACATGGCGGAGGCCGTATTGGCATCGGCGGCGACCTGCCAGCCGGAGAGGTAGATCGCCTTCAGGCCGGCGCGGACCATCTGCATGGCCTGGTTGCCCGAGAGCGCACCGAGCGCATTGACGAAATCTTCCTCGTGGATGAGCTTCCACAGGCGGTTCGCACCGTTCTCAGCCAGCGTGTGGCGGATCTGGACGGAGCCGCGCAGCTTCTCGACCGTCTCGGCCGTATAGGGGCGCTCGATGCCGTCGAACCGGCCCTTCGGTGCGCTCGGGACGAGATTGTAAAAATCGGTCATAATATCCTCCGGTACGATGTCTCAGGATCGGGCTTGGCTTTCTTCGTTGCCCGATTTCATGTGACAGTATTTACATCGCAGCGCACAATAGGGCGAGAGAAAACCGGAAAATCAGCGATGCAATCGGGTAATGATGTCTTGTCTTTGACAGAAGTGCTCTGTAAAAAAGTAAAAATTGTAAATCTTCCGACGGTGGCATCGGTGTAAAGGATTTGACACATGGCGGAGAACAAGATCTTTGCCGGCCCGAAAGTCCGGCGCATTCGCAACACGCTCGGCCTTACCCAGACGGCAATGGCCGAGGGGTTGTCGATCTCGCCGTCCTATCTCAATCTCATCGAGCGCAACCAGCGGCCGCTGACGGTCCAGCTGCTTTTGCGCCTCGCTTCCGTCTACAAGGTGGATCTCGATGAGCTGCAGGGCGAAAGCGCCGGCAATGCGCGCCAGCTGCGCGAGGTCTTCGCCGATCCGCTGCTTTCGGGAGAGTTGCCCGGCGATCAAGAGCTGGTGGAAATCGCCGAAGCGGCGCCGAACGTGGCAAGTGGCATCCTGAAGCTTTACCGTGCCTATCGCGAACAGGCTGCGCGTCTCACCGACCTTGCCGATCTTCTGGCCCGCGAGGGCCATGCGACGACGCTGTCGGGTGCGCTGCTGCCGATGGACGAGGTGCGCGACAAGCTGGAGGGGCGCCCTAACTATTTCGGCGCCATCGACGAGGCGGCGGAGCGGTTTCATGCGGCGCTGGCGCCCGGCGACGACCTGGCCGCCGCCCTGAAAGGCTGGCTGCGCAAGGAGCACGGCGTCGTCGTGCGGCTTCTGCCCGTCCACACCATGCCGAACCTGCGCCGTCGCTTCGACCGACATTCCATGCGGCTTTTCCTGTCGGAGCGCCTGTCGCCCTTCGACCAGCTGCGCGAGATCGCCATGGAAACGGTGCAGCTCGCCCTTCAGGACGAGATCTTCGCCGAACTCGACCAGCTCGCCTTCTCGACGGCGGAGGCGAAGCGCATCGCCCGTTTCGAGCTGGCGCGCTACGCTGCCCACGCGCTGATGATGCCCTACGAGACCTTCCATTCGACGGCCCAGCGCGTGCGCTACGACATCGACGTGCTGCGCTCGCGCTTCGGGGTTTCCTACGAGCAGGCGGCAAACCGGCTGACCATGCTGCAAAGGCCCGGCAGGGCGGGCGTGCCTTTCTTCATGCTGGAGATCGACAATGCCGGCAACCGCTTTCGTCGGGCGGGCGCGCAGGGCTTTCCGCAGGCGCGCTTCGGCGGTAGCTGTCCCAAGCTCGGCGTTCACTCCGCTTTCTCGCAGCCCGGGCAGATCCTCGTCGACCGGGTGGAAATGCCTGACGGTGCCGCCTTCCTCGCCATCTCGCGCACGCTGGAAGGGCCGCAGGGCGTTTTTGCCGAGCGGGTGCGCCGGACCGCGCTGTTGATCGGCTGCGATGCCGCCCATGCGGAGGAGACCGTCTACGGCGAAGCGGTGCGGCGGGAGGGCGCGGTGGCGGTCGGAACGGCCTGCCGGCTCTGCGAGCGGCAGGGCTGTCTTGCCCGCGCCGAACCGCCCGTCACGCGGCCTCTCGGCCTTGACGAAATGGTCGCCGGCCTCAGCCTTTTCGACTTCCAGTGACTTTTTGCTTGATTTCCGCCGCCGTTAGGGCTTCAAATCTGATAGGAATGGGAACAATGTGATATCAAAATTCGCCCTGTGTTTGAGTAGAATGCCGCTTGTCGCCTCTTGAAAAACATCCATAATCGGTGACTGTTCTTCATACGAACTCATAGGTCCGAGAGAAAAACTGGGAGAAAAATCAATGATAAAACGTACTCTTTTGGCGACTGCCGCCACGCTTGCGCTGTTTGGCGCGGGCGGTGCGCTCGCGCAGGAAAAAGTCGTTAACGTCTACAACTGGTCGGACTATATCGATTCCTCGATCATCGACGATTTCACCAAGGAAACCGGCATCAAGGTCGTCTACGACGTCTATGACTCGAACGAGATCCTTGAGACGAAGCTGCTTGCCGGCGGCACGGGCTACGACGTGGTGGTGCCGACCAACACCTTCCTGCAACGCCAGATTTCGGCCGGCGTCTACCAGAAGCTCGACAAGTCCAAGCTGCCGAACCTCAAGAACATGTGGGATATGGTCGCCACCCGCATGCAGCCGTTCGACCCGGGCAACGAATATTCGATCAACTACATGTGGGGCACGATCGGCATCGGCTATAACAAGGCCAAGATCAAGGAAGCCCTCGGCACGGACACGATCGACAGCTGGAGCGCGATCTTCGACCCGGCCAACGCCGAGAAGCTGAAGGATTGCGGTATCAATCTCCTGGATTCGCCGACCGACATCATTCCCGTCACGCTTGCCTATCTCGGCCTCAATCCCGATAGCCATGACCCGGCCGACATTGCCAAGGCCGAAGAAGCGCTGATGAAGATCCGCCCCTTCGTGCGCAAGTTCCATTCGTCCGAATTCATCAACGGTCTTGCGAATGGCGACATCTGCATCGCCGTCGGCTGGTCGGGTGATATCTTCCAGGGCCGCGACCGTGCGGAGGAAGCCGGCAACGGCGTCGAGGTCGGTTACACGATCCCGAAGGAAGGCACGCAGATGTGGTTCGACCAGATGGCGATCCCCAACGATGCACCGCATGTCGACGAGGCGCATGCCTTCCTCGACTACATCATGCGCCCGGACGTGATCGCGAAGGCCTCGACCTACATCCACTATGCCAACGGCAACAAAGCGGCACAGGCCGTCATGCCGAAGGAGATCCTGGAAGACGCGACGATCTATCCTGACGATGCGACGCTGGCCAAGCTCTTCACCAACACGACGCTGGACGCAAAGACGCAGCGCCTGTTCACACGGACCTGGACCAAGATCGTGACCGGTCAATAACCGGTCCGGAACGAATTGCCCGGAAGCCTCTTCCGGGCAATTTCATTTATGCCGCCAGAAAATAAGAGATGGGGACAGGCAATGAAATCTCTCGGCAATATCCGTCGTTCCTTCGCACCTTGGACGGATCCGGACGCAAAACCATTCATCACGTTCCGCAATGTCACGAAGAGGTTCGGCGATTTCACTGCCGTCGATGATCTCACCCTCAACATCTATCACCGCGAATTCTTCGCCCTTCTCGGGGCGTCCGGCTGCGGCAAGTCCACGCTTTTGCGCATGCTCGCCGGCTTCGAGCGGCCGACTTCGGGTGAAATCATCCTTGATGGCCAGGACATTGCCAGCATCCCGCCGTACAAGCGGCCGGTCAACATGATGTTCCAGTCCTATGCGCTCTTCCCGCACATGACGGTCGAGAGCAATATCGGCTTCGGCCTTCGCCAGGACGGCATGCCGAAGAACGAGATCGCCGAGCGCGTCGCCCAGATGCTGAAGCTGGTGAAGCTCGAGAAATTTGCCAAGCGCAAGCCGCACCAGCTTTCCGGCGGCCAGCGCCAGCGCGTGGCGCTCGCCCGCTCGCTCGCCAAGCGCCCCAAGGTGCTGCTGCTCGACGAGCCGCTTGGCGCGCTCGACAAGAAGCTGCGCGAGGAAACGCAGTTCGAACTGATGGACCTGCAGCAGGAGCTCGGTCTCACCTTCGTGGTCGTCACGCACGACCAGGAGGAGGCGATGACCATGGCCGACCGCATCGCCGTCATGAGCCACGGCAAGGTCATCCAGGTGGCGACACCGGCGGAAATCTACGAAGCCCCGAACTCCCGCTTCGTCGCCGACTTCATCGGTGACGTGAACATCCTGGATGGCAAGGTTTCGGCCAATGGCAACGGCAAGATCGAGCTTGCCGTCAACGAGGGTTTCACCATCCGCACGGTGACGGGAAACGGCCCTGCGCCGGGCGCTGCCGCTGGCTTTGCCATCCGGCCGGAAAAGATGAAGGTGACGCGGGCCGCCCCTGCCGACGCTTCCGTCAATGCGGCCCCGGGCGAGATCTGGGATATCGGCTATCTCGGCGACATGACCGTCTTCTACGTCAAGCTCGACAGCGGCAAGGTCGTGAAGGCCTCCATGCTGAATGCCCAGCGCGAAGTTGAGGATCCGATCGCCTATGACGAGAAGGTCTGGGTCTCCTTCGGCGAAACGGCCGGCGTCGTGCTGAAGGATTGACCTGATGACCAAGCTCGGCTCCGCCATCTTCAGCCGCCTTGTCATCCTCATTCCCTATGCCTGGCTGCTGTTCTTCTTCCTCATTCCCTTCTTCATCGTCTTCCGCATCTCGCTGTCGACCACCGCGATCGCGCAGCCGCCCTATGAGCCGGCTTTTGCGCTGGCGGACGGGCTTTCCGGCATCCTTGCGAAGATCGGACAGTTCAGCTTCGACAACTACGTCTGGCTGACGGAGGATGCGCTCTATCTGAACGCCTATCTGTCGAGCCTCTGGATCGCCGGCGTTTCCACTTTCATCACGCTTCTGATCGGCTATCCGATCGCCTATGGCATGGCGCAGGCGCCGCGCACGCTCAGGCCCACGCTGCTGATGCTCGTCATCCTGCCGTTCTGGACGAGCTTCCTGATCCGCGTCTATGCCTGGATCGCCATCCTGAAGCCGGAAGGCCTGCTCAACCAGTTTCTGATGGGCACCGGTATCATCGACGAGCCGCTGATCATCATCGGCACCAACTGGGCGATCTATATCGGCATCGTCTATTCCTACCTGCCGTTCATGGTGCTGCCGCTCTATTCGGCGCTGGAGAAGATGGACAACACGTTGATCGAGGCGGCGCAGGATCTTGGCTGCCCGCAGATGTCGGCCTTCTGGAAGATAACCTTCCCGCTCTCCATTCCGGGTGTCGTGGCGGGCTGCATGCTCGTCTTCATTCCGGCCGTCGGCGAATTCGTCATTCCGGATCTGCTCGGCGGATCGCAGACGCTGATGATCGGCAAGACGCTGTGGAACGAGTTCAACGCGAACCGCGACTGGCCGGTCTCGGCCGCCGTCGCCACCATCCTGTTGCTGATCCTGGTCGTGCCGATCGTGTTCTTCCAGAATGCGCAGGCGAAAGCCGAAGAGCAGGGGAGGTAAGCCCATGAACACCTGGTCCCGTTTCAACATCGCCTCGGTCGTTCTCGGCTTTTCCTTCCTCTATCTGCCGATCGTGCTTCTGGTCGTCTTCTCGTTCAACGAATCGAAGCTGGTCACCGTCTGGGCCGGTTTTTCGACGAAGTGGTACGTCTCGCTCTTCAACAACCAGGGCCTCATGGATGCCGCCTGGGTGACGATCCGCGTGGCGTTGCTCTCGGCGACCGTCGCGACCGCTCTCGGAACCATGGCAGCGCTGGCGCTGACGCGCTATACGCGCTTCCGCGGCCGGCTGCTGTTCTCCGGCATGGTCTACGCACCGCTCGTCATGCCCGAGGTCATCACCGGCCTCTCGCTGCTCCTGCTTTTCGTTGCCATCGGCTTCGATCGCGGCTTCGTCACGGTGACGCTGGCGCACATCACCTTCTCGATGTGCTTCGTCACCGTCGTGGTCCAGTCGCGCCTGCTCTCCTTCGATCGTTCGGTCGAGGAGGCGGCGATGGATCTTGGCGCCACTCCTGTGAAAACCTTCCTCGAGGTGACGTTGCCGATCATTGCGCCTGCCGTGTTGTCCGGCTGGATGCTGGCCCTCACGTTGTCGCTCGACGACCTCGTCATTTCCAGCTTCACCTCCGGTCCGGGGGCGACGACCTTGCCGATGAAGATCTACAGCCAGGTACGCCTCGGCGTGACGCCGGAGATCAACGCGGCGTGTACGCTACTCATCGGCCTTGTCGCCATCGGTGTCGTCATCGCGTCGATCATGACGAAGCGGCGCGAGGTGCAGCGCCTGCGCGACGAACAGGCGGCCTTCGCCGGCCGCTGAGGCTTGCCTCAGGAAGCCTACTGGCGGGGTTGCTGCCCCGTCAGGATGGAGATCGGCGAGATCACCGGCTCCGGCCAGGAACCGCCGACGAAGAAGCTGATCGCCGGCGTGACGACGGCGGCGGCATCCGCCTGGGGCCGGTCGGCGAGCGTGCCGGCGAGTGCCACGCTGCCGCTGCGATAGGGGATCATGCCGGACAGAGTCAGCAGCTTCTCGTTGCCTTCGATCTGTGCCTTGGTCAGTTCGGCAAGGCCCCGGTCCAGCTTGGCCTCCACATCGGCCCGCACGAAATCAAACGATCCCTCCGAAGCTTCCGAGAAATTGAAGAACGCGTTTTTCGCCGCCCGTTCCTCGAAGGCCTGACGGTTGAAATGGGTGAGCGTGCCCGGTCCCATGGCCAGCCGGAACTGGCCGGACATGTCCGAAGCCGTCGTCGCCCAGAGCGGCCGATCCGTCGACAGTTCGAAATCCGCAGATCCTCGTCCGGAAGGCAGCGGCCCGGGCAGGGCGAGCGTGTTGACGATCGCACCGATATCGACGTTGCTCAGCGACATCTGCAAGCGCCCGCCGCCGCGAAAGCCCTGTTCGGTGAGCGCGATGCGTCCGGTCATGCGCCCGTCCATGAACTGGCTGTCGCCGACATCGAAGGAGGCACGGCCATTTTCGATGCGCATGCCGGCAGCAAGGTCCTGCAGGGAGAAGGGTACGAAGTCCGCGCTTTTGGCGGAAAGCCGCAGATCCATGCCGAATTGATGGATGAAGGCGGTGTCGATACCGGTCGTGGTCTGGTCGGCGCCGGGAAGCGGCGAGAGGGCAGTCAGGAAGGCGCGCAGATCGATCCGGTCGAAGGCCAGCGTGCCGCCCACCTGCGGCAGGCCGTCCGGCGGCATGTTGACGTCCAGCACGCCGGTCGCCTGCGCATTGTCGAGGGTGAGCTTCAGATTTTCCAGCTTGGCCGTGTAGCCTGCCGTCGTCACCTTCGCCTCGGCATTGATATGGCCGAGATTGCCGACGGAGGGGATTTCCTTGCCCTGCCAGGCAAGCAGGTGCCCGAGCGACGGCGTCGAGAGCGTCATGTTGCCGGCGATGAAGGCGTTGGTCGAAAGATTGGCGATGCCCTCGAAGGTCATCGTCGTCGGATCGGCGGAAAGGTTGGTGCGGACATTGGCATTGAGGCCTGCGAGCAGGGCGAGCGGCTGGTCGCAGCCGAAAGTCCAGCGGCTCATCTCGCCGTTGACGATGCCGGAGAGCGTGAGGTCGAGCGGCCGCCTGAGGGCTGGCCAGTCGATGTTGCCGTTGATATCCGACATGCGGAAAGGCGCTGCCCCGTCGTCCTGCGCGACCTCGATGACGCCGTCGACCACGTTGATCGTGCCGATACGCTCCTCCGGCAGCTCCGGTATCGCTTGCCCCTCCGGCGCTGATTTGGTCGCGTCGATCGCCTGCATCAGCCAGCCGCTGTGGCGCCAGTTGAAGACCCCCTCGGCATCCCAGCCGACATGGATCGTCGGCCGGATCAGATCGAAATCGCTGAAGACCGGTTTGCCGCGCACCGCGCCGAAGAGGTCGAAGCTCGCCGAGATGGCGTCGACATGCGCAAGCTCGCTCCCGTCGGCCGCGGCGGTGATCCGCACATTGCCGAGCGTCACACGCGGATAGGGCCAGAACGCGAACTCCGCTTCGTTTCCGATATCCACATCGGCGCCCGTCCAGGCTTCGAGCGTCCGTTCGATCTCCCTGCCGACCGTGTCGGTCTGGATGAGGAAGGGAAAGCCGATGCGCACCGCGGCAAACAGCACCAGAACAACAAGAATTCCCCGCACGAAATGCCGCGACTGGATGAAACGGGAAAGGGTCATTCGGATGCAGGTCCTTTGCCGGCAGCGTTCACATCATTTCAAGCGAACGGGGATAGGCGCTTGGGGCGAAGAAATCAAATGGCGCCATGGCGGAATTGCGTCCGGCAACGGCGTGAACCGGCGTTCGCCACTTTATACTGCGGCGCAACATGCTATACGAAAGCCATGGAGTGGAGGAAAGCATGACGTCAGAAATGCCCTTGTGGAAACCTTCGGCGGACATCCTGGCAAAGAGCCCGATGGCCCTGTTCATGAAGGCCGGCAGCCATATCGCCGGGCGCGACCTGAAATCCTACGACGATCTGCACGCCTGGTCGGTGGAGGACCGTGCGGCGTTCTGGACCGCGGTCTGGGATGACGGCGCCGTCCTTGGCGAAAAGGGCGGTGTCGCGCTGGAAAACGGCGAGCGCATGCTGGAGGCCCGGTTCTTCCCCGAGGGCCGGCTGAACTTTGCGGAAAATCTCCTGAAGGCGAGTGGTCCGGACGACGCCATCGTCTTCCGCGGCGAGGACAAGGTGTCCTATCGCTGGTCGTGGGATGCGCTTCGCGCCCGGGTGTCGAAGCTCCAGCAGGCTTTTGCTGCAATGGGTATCGGTGAAGGCGACCGCGTTGCCGCCATGATGCCGAACATGCCGGAGACCATCGCCTGCATGCTGGCCGCCGCTTCGCTCGGCGCCATCTGGTCCTCCTGTTCTCCTGATTTCGGCGAGCAGGGTGTGCTCGACCGTTTCGGCCAGATCGAGCCGAAACTGTTTATTGCCTGCGATGCCTACTGGTATGCCGGCAAGCTGCAGGACGTCTCCGCCAAGGTGAAGGCCGTGGCCGGGAAACTTGGCGCCCCCGTCGTGGTGGTGCACTATGCCGGCGACGCCGAGACGCTTGCAGGCGCCCTGCCGGCCGGCCGCACGCTCGATGCGTTGATGGCACCCTATGAGGCAAAACCGCTCGTCTTCGCGCAGCTGCCGTTCCGCCACCCGCTTTATATTCTGTTCTCGTCGGGCACCACAGGCGTGCCGAAATGCATCGTGCATTCGGCCGGGGGCACGCTGCTGCAGCATCTCAAGGAGCACCACCTGCATTGCGGCCTCGTCGCCGGCGAGCGGCTGTTCTATTTCACCACCTGCGGCTGGATGATGTGGAACTGGCTGGTCTCCGGCCTTGCGGTCGGCGCCACGCTCTGCCTGTTCGACGGCTCGCCCTTCCATCCGGACGGCAATGTGCTGTTCGACTATGCCCGGGACGAAAAATTCGCCGTCTTCGGCACCTCTGCCAAATACATCGACGCGGTGCGCAAGGGCGGTTTCACGCCGCGCACGACGCATGACCTTTCGAGCCTGCGCCTGCTGACCTCCACCGGTTCGCCGCTCTCGCCCGAAGGTTTCTCCTTCGTCTACGAGGGCATCAAGCCCGACGTGCAGCTCGCCTCCATTTCCGGCGGGACGGATATCGTTTCCTGCTTCGTGCTCGGCGTTCCGCTGCGGCCCGTCTGGCGCGGCGAGATCCAGGGGCCGGGCCTCGGCCTTGCCATGGATGTCTGGGACGAGGACGGCCATCCGGTGCGCGGCGAAAAGGGCGAGCTGGTCTGCACCAAGGCCTTCCCCTCCATGCCCGTCATGTTCTGGAACGATCCGGACGGCGCAAAATATCGTGCCGCCTATTTCGAGCGCTTCGACAATATCTGGTGCCATGGCGACTTTGCCGAATGGACCAGCCATGACGGCATCGTCATTCACGGGCGCTCCGATGCGACGCTGAACCCCGGCGGCGTGCGCATCGGCACGGCGGAGATCTACAACCAGGTCGAACAGCTGGAAGACGTCGTCGAAGCCCTCTGCATCGGCCAGGACTGGGACGATGACGTGCGCGTCGTGCTTTTCGTACGCCTCGCCCCGGGCAAGGTGCTGGACGAGGCATTGGAAAAGACGATCCGCACGAAGATACGCACCGGTGCCTCGCCGCGCCACGTGCCGGCGAAGATCATCGAGGTCGCGGACATTCCGCGCACCAAGTCGGGCAAGATCGTCGAGCTTGCTGTGCGCGAGGTGGTGCACGGCAGGCCGGTCAAGAACAAGGAAGCTCTTGCCAATCCGGAGGCGCTGGAGCTCTTCGCCAATCTGGAGGCACTGAAATCGTAAGCGTCTTGCGCGTTAACGATTTCGGCCTTCGGCATTAACCAAGTTTTCGAAGTTGTGAACGAAAGGTTTGTGCCGGAACTGGTCAGGTAAGGATTTGTTAAGCCGGAATGGCGCAAGGTCGTGCCAACTTGAGCGCGCCCGATGACGGGCGTTCCGGTCGCACCCGACCCCGATGGCATGAAGCCGTTCACCACGCTTTTGTTGGACAGCATTCAACTATCGGGGCGGCTTATGCCGCCCTCTTTTTTATCCGCCCTTCCGGTCGAGCGATCGCGAGACGAGGAAGACGGGAATGAGCCCGACCGCGACGATGATGATGGCGGGCACACCGGCATCCTCCACCTTCGCCCGCGAGGCGTCCTCGTAGACCAGCGTCGCCAGCGTGTTGAAGTTGAACGGGCGCAGCATGATCGTCGCCGACAGTTCCTTCATGGTCTCGATGAAGACGAGCAGCGCTGCGGTCAGCGTCGCCGGGCGCATCATGGGCAGGAGCACGCTCCAGAGGGTCTGGCTGCTGGTGCGCCCCAGCGTGCGCGCCGCCATGTCGAGATGCGGGGAGAGCTTGTGGAAGCCCGCGTCGATCGTGCCTTCCGCCATGGTGAGAAAGCGCACCGTGCAGGCATAGATGATGGCAAAGCCGGTGCCGGAGAGCAAAAGGCCGGTCGATATGCCGAACTGTGCGCGCAGGAACGCGTCGACGGCATTGTCGAAATTGGCAAGCGGGATCAGCACGCCCATGGCCAGCACCGTGCCCGGCACGCCATAGCCGAAGGAGGCGAAGCGTCCGGCGGCGGCATTCAGGCGCGAGCGGGTGGTGCGTGCGGCGTAGGCGAGCAGAAAGGCGAGCAGAACCGCGACGAGTGCCGTCGAGCCTGAAACGAGGACGCTGTGCCAGAGGGCGGAAAGAAGGCGTGTGGAGGCGAACTGCTCCAGCCGGCGCGCCGCATATCCGCCGAGCACGAAGACGGGAATGGCAAAGCCGATGAATGGCGGCAGGAGGCAGGCGAGGCTGGCTGCCCATTTCGTCCAGCCGGCAAGCTTCAGGCGCACGGAATCGTGTACGGCCGCCGTCGTCTTCTGGCTGGAAAAGCGCTGCCGGCGGCGCGCGGCGCGCTCCACCATCATCAGGCAGATGACGAAGACCAGCATGATGCAGGCGATCTGCGCCGCCCCGGCAAGGCTGCCGCGGTTGAGCCAGGTGTCGAAGATCGAGAAGGTGAGCGTCTGCACGCCGAGATATTCCACTGCGCCGATATCGTTCAGCGTCTCCATGGCAACCAGCGTCAACCCGACCATGATCGCCGGCCGCGCCATGGGAATCTGGATCTTCGCAAACACCTTGAGTGGTCCCGCGCCGAGCGTGCGCGCCACGTCGGCCGCCGCCCGGCCCTGCATCAGGAACATCGAGCGGGCGGAAAGGTAGATATAGGGATAGAGCACGCTGGACAGCACCAGCATCGCCCCGCCCGTGGTGCGCACCTCCGGAAACCAGTAGTCGCGGCTCGTCTGAAAGCCGAACAGTGCGCGATAGGCCGTCTGTACCGGACCGGTGAAGGAGAAGAATTCGGCAAAGGCATAGGCGCCGAGATAGGCGGGAATGGCGAGCGGCAGCACGAGCAGGCCGGAGAGCAGGCGCCGTCCGGGAAACTCGCAGCTCGCCACCAGCCAGGCCGTGACGACACCGACGATCGCCGTGATCGTGCCGACGCCGGCAAGAAGGATCAGCGTGCGCAACGTCGCGCGCGGGATCACGTTGCTGAGAAGATGGGGCCAGTTGTCGGTGCCGCCGGTCGCGGCGATCACGACGATGGCGGTCGCCGGCATCAGCACGATAGCGGCTGCCAGTATGGCGGAGGCCGACAAGAACGGATGGCGCCGCGCACCGGTCCTGCGGCCGAGCACCGGCCTGGGTACGCTTTCGGAAGATACCTGCAAGGCGTTCACCTCGGGAAAAGGGGTCCTTCGGCAGGCAGGCGCCCCGAACGGTTTCCCATCTCACCCCGCGTCACGCGGAAACCTCGCGGGCGAGGCGGCGGGAGCCGGGCGAGGGGGTCGTCATTGCGCCTTGCCCTCGTTCCTCCGCTCTAATCCAATCGGTTCAATCTGCCAACACGCGCGGCGAAGGAAAGATCACTTCGACCAGCGTGCCTTCGTTCGGCGTGGAGCTGATCGCGAAGTTCGCCCGGTTGGCATCGACCATCGCCTTGGTCAAAGGCAGGCCGAGGCCGGTGCCGTCGCCCCGCTTGCGCGCGCCGGTCGTCACCTGACGGAAGGGCTTCATCGCCTGCTCCAGTTCGCTGCGCGTCATTCCGACGCCGGTGTCGCGAATGCGCAGAACGACGCTGCCGTTCGCCTCGTAGGCGGTCGATACGACGATCTGCCCGCCCGGCAGGGTGAAGCGGATGGCGTTCGACAGGATGTTGAGCGCGATCTGCTTGATCGAGCGCAGGTCGGCAACGATCTGCGGCACGGTGGCCGAAAGCGAGGTGCGGATAATGACGCGCTGCGCATTCGCCTGGGGTTGCACCAGCGAGACCGCCTCGGCGATCGTCTCGTTGAGACCGACAGCGGTGAATTCCAGCTCCATCTCGCCCGCCTCGATCTTCGAAATATCGAGCAGGTCGTTGACGATATCGAGCACATGGCGGCCGGAGCGGCCGATATCATTGGCATATTCGATATAGCGCGGATGGCCGATCGGCCCGAAGCGTTCCGTCGCCATCATGTCGGAAAAGCCGATGATGGCATTGAGCGGCGTGCGGATCTCGTGGCTGACGCGGGCGAGGAAATCGCTCTTGTGGGCATTCGCCGTCTCGGCGGCCCGCTTGGCGTTGCGCAGCTCCTCTTCCGTGCGCTTCCACTGGGTGATGTCGCGGATGACGGCGCAATAACCGGCGGAGGAAGAGAGGCGACCCATGGTCATGAAGAGCGGGATGAAACCACCGCTCGCCTCGCGGCCGATGACCTCGCGCCCGTCATTGAGCACGCTTGCGACGCCGTGGCCGGAAAGCCCGGCGAGATAGTCGAGCACCGCCTTCTGGCTTTCATGGGCAAACAGCATGGCGAAGGGCCGGCCGCGGGTCTCGTCCTCGTCATAGTTGAAGAGGGCGCTGGCCGAACGGTTCATCGAGCGGATGTCGCCGTCCTGTCCGACCACGACGACGCCGTCGGTTGCGGTTTCGAGGATCGAGCGCAGCTCGCTGACCTCGACGCGCAGCGCGGCGGCGCTCGTCTGGTCGGCATTGCGCTCCTCGGTTTCGACCGCCGGCGCCGGTACGGTCTCGACCAGCGAAAGGGCCGGTCTCGCGTGCAGCGGCGTCAGCGCCAGCATCAGCGCCGTGCCATCCTCCCAGCGGATCGACTGGAGCCGGGCGTGCACGGCGCTTGTGTTTTCACCGTCGGCATGGCGCAGGGCCATCGTGCCGTCGCTATCCTCTGTATCCTCGTCGGGGCCGGCCAGAAGGATATCGAGCCCACCGGATGCCTCAAGATCCTCAAGGCTCGTATACCCCGTCAGGCGGTAGAATTCCGGATTGGCATGGATGAGCCGGTCGCCGACATGCACCAGCAGGGCAACGGGCAGAACATCGACGACGGGGGCAGTGAGGCCATACTCCATCTGCCGGCGCGGTGGGGCGATGGCCGTGCGCGTCTCGGCCTGGGGCTCGCTCAGGAGATCGTCGGCATGCGGGCCGATTTCGAGGCCGGGCACTTCCGTATCGTTTTCGCCGGCTGCCAGCGCAACGGTGGTGTCCTCGCTCTCAACCGTTTCCGGCTGGTTGTCGCGGGTGGTTTCGTCCAGCTGTTCACCACCGTTTGCGGTTTCCACGGGCGTGGCCGGCGGCTGGTCTTCCGGCTTTCGTTTGCCGAAGGTTTCGCCGAGCTGGCGGGCGATCTCGCGGAAGGCGGCCTGTTCGCCAGTCGAAAGGCCGTCGAAAAGACCACCGCGATTGCGCCGGGTCTCGAGCTGCACGATCTTGTCGGATTGCCGGCGTGCCGGTGTCTCGACAAGGCGCAGCGCCGGGCGTTCGCCGCGGAAGGCGTCCTGTTCGTCCTCAAGAGGGGCTGCCGGCGTGCCCTCGTCTTCGGTAGCAGGGGCAGCCGCTGTCGCGGCCGTTTCGTCGGCGTCCTGCGCCGTCGGGGCCGGCTCGTCCGCTTGGACGATCTCCTCGGGCACGGTGGAGACCGCGGCAGGCGTGTCTGCAGCGTCCGCAACAAGGTCTTCCGCCGGCTCGACCGTGTCGTCCAGCTCCTCGGCCGCGCTCTCCAGGAGGGTGCCGGCTTCTTCGGCGAAGACTTCCTCCATTTCGGCGGCCTGCTCATCCTCGGTAACACCGAGCGTCAGGCCGCGAGCATGCGAGTCCGGAGCCGCATCGGCGATGCGCACGATGCCGAAGCCGCGGAAGCCGTCGAATTCCCGGTTGCGCGAATAGGTCGGCAGGGCGGCGAGATCGACGGGCACGACGAGGTTGGTGCCCTCGGCCGGCCAGAGGATCGTCTTGCCGGACCAGGTGTCGCGGCGGCGCAGGAGGTCGCCGATCTTGCCGTCGGGATCGAGGTCGAAGCGCGCGGCGACGTCGGAGAAGCGCTTGCCGGAGATGGCGGCGGCATGCGGGCCGACGGCGGCGGCAAACTCGTCCGATATCTCGCTGAACCGGCCCTCGGCGTCGATCTTCCAGACGAAACGGATCGGCCGGCCCTGCGGATTGAAGGTGAAGCCGGCTGTCTCGTCTGCCGCGCCGTCGCTTGCCGCAACCGCCTCGGGTTCGGCGGCGATCTCATCCGCATGCGCCACGGCTTCTTGCCCGGCGATTGCGTCCGGCATGTTTTCCACGGCTTCCGCAGCCTGCGGCAGAGCGTCGGTAACCGGGGCTTCAATGGCGCCCTCGTCGGAGGTGGCCATGATCTCAGCCGGGCTTTCCGTCGCAGCGGCGTCCTCGATTGCCGGCATGTCCTCTGCGAGGATCGTTTCCATTTCAAAAATCGGTTCTGCCGTCTCGACGATCTGCTCGGGCTCTGCCGGAGCCTCCAAGGCGGGCGTCGGAATATCGGTGTCCGCAGCGGCTGCTGCCGGCGTTGCGGCGGCGGGTTCTGCCGCGTCGTCTGCCGGGTCGAGATGGCCGAGAATCGTTTCGACGGCAAAGAGCAGGTGGAGTGGCGGATCGGTGGCGATGCGGCCGATGGCGGCGGGAAGATGGCCGCGGCCGGTGGCGATCGGGCGTTTGACGAGGCGCTCGATGCTGCGTCCGGTGGCCTCGACGAGGGCACGGCGCGTTTCCGGGCTGATGGAGAGGCTACCGAAGCCCTCCGATGCGGCAACGATCGCACCGGCGCTGTCGAGCACTGCCATGTGCGTGTCCGGGTCGTCGAACCCGGTAAGCATGGCGGCGGCGGTCTCGTGCAGGTCCTGCCGTCCGGTGCCGATGGGCGCGCTGAACAGGATCGCGTCGTCGCCGGCGCGGATGGTGACGGTCTCGACGGCGGCCGTTACCGGCACGCTGCGAAAGCCGCTGCCGATGCGCATCAGAAAGGTACGGCGATCGCCCGGCGCCTGCACCTGCTGGGCGGTCGCGGCCAGCTGGCGGAAGGTCACATCGGCGCGATCCGGTCCGGCATCGAGGAAGTCGTAGATATTGTCGTGGCCGAAGAGGGCGGCGCCCCGGCCGTTTGCCCAGAGCACGCGTGCCATGTTCCTGGAAAACAGCACGACCGCCTCGCCCCGGGCGAAGGGCAGGCGCACCCGTTCATGGACGGCGACGTCGATAAAGGGATACTGTTTTGCGGACATGTTCAGGCCTGTTCTGGCTTCCGGCGTCCCGGCTTTCGATTAACGCTTTATTAATAGCGACGCACAGGCGGAGGGTCCAGCGCCTGGCCCGCAAAGCCCCGAGCTTTCAGGCAGAAGGGTTAACGGCCATGTGGTTTTTTGTGCGCTGCACAATTTTGTTGCAATGCAAAAGAAGATCGACTATATAGAAGCCATCCAAGAACACGGCGCCTCTAGAGAGGGCCAAACCAAGGAGCGCAGACAATGGCTACCAAGAAGACCGACGACGTATTCTCCATCGCATCCATCGACCCGAGCAAGTTCTCCGAGAGCTTCCGCGAGTTCGCCGAAAAGGGCGCCGCGCAGACCAAGGAAGCCTATGCCAAGATGAAGGAAGCTGCCGAAGACGCCACCAAGACCGTCGAAGCGACGCTCGAAAGCGCGCAGGCCGGCTCCGTCGAACTCGGTCTCAAGGCCATCGAAGCGCTGCGCACCAATGCCGAAAATTCGCTTTCGCACATGGAAGCCCTGCTCGGCGTGAAGTCCGTTTCCGAACTCTTCGAACTGCAGACCGCCTTCCTGCGCAAGCAGGCTGAGGTCGCCGTCGAGCAGGCCAAGACCCTGCAGGAAACCTCCAAGAAGGTTGCCGAGAAGGTCACTGCTCCCGGCAAGTCTGCCGCCGAGAAGGCCATGAAGTCCTTCAAGACCGTCTGATACGGACGATAGCGCGGTTTTCCACGTCGTGATAAAATGGCCAGACGATCGTCTGGCCATTTTCGTTTGTGCAAGCCTTTAAAAAAAGGCTTGAAAAATGGTGCGACTGCCCGTATGTGACGCACCAAGCGCGGTTGACGCGCCCTTGTGCGGTTGTAGCTCAGTTGGTTAGAGCGCAGGTTTGTGGCACCTGAGGTCGGAGGTTCGAGACCCCCCAACCGTACCATTCTTTTCAGAGACTTAAGCCACAATTAGACCACTGGTCGAAGCCGCATTTCGAATTTATACCGACCCTATACCGATCATGTCGCAGGGACTGTGGGTTCTTGCTGCCCATGTTTCCGATGCGGATTGTGCGCGAATCGACGCCGCCTGCAGCCTTGGACTATGGCTCACTATCTAAATTCCCTACGGATTAGGCGGTTGAGCTAGTGAAGTTGCTTGAAAAGTTAGGGGGCGTTGTCGAAGTTGGTTGACCGTTTGGATTCAAACGCCGATCTCCGGCAGTTCTAATTATCGGTCGTCGGCCTCCTGCTAGCGGTCGCCGCAGATGCGAGGATTGCTTTCTTCTTAAGCATCCTCCACGTGCATTTCATTAATCAGCGATTTTGCCACTTTGAGCAGGTCAACGCTCTATTGAGAGTGTAGGTGATAGACCTCTACCGACGTACGGGGGGGCCATGCCAAAACTGGATATTGTGAATGAGCAGGGTCGATTGAAGGCTAACGCTGCCGACGTCATTTTCGCGGTGATGCACTTTCCGGGCGAAAAGCAAGCGGTACAAAGGCGAAAATATCAATCCTACCTTGAGACTAACCGCCTCTTTCTGGCGCATGAGCGCCATAGCCGCTTGATGGATGAGCGGGATGTCTCCGATCCATACTACGAAGAGCAAGTCGCAAGTTCAAAGCCCGGGTTTACCCTTCGAGAGATCAAAAAAATAAGGGAGGGGCGGAATTTTTCGGAGCTTATGGATCAGCCTGAGCGATTTTACCGCCGGGCGTACGCGGCGGCGAACCATCTTATGTTTACAGTGTACGCCAAGGCCAGTTTTCCCGAACATAACTCATTTGAACGCTGGAAGTACTTTTACGAAAAGTATGAGGCTCCGGAGCTTTATAGACGCACAGGCCTGGATTGGCCCAAAAGTCATGGCTCTCTCCAGAGCATAATCTCTCATTTTCGCTCGACCCAGCACCTCTGGGCAGCTTGCCTTTATGGCGACCGGTTTCTTCAAATTGTTAATTCTGTGGATAGCGGAAATGCACGGGCCGATGCGCGTAGCGCCAGAGCTCAAAAAATCAAAAAGTTTAGTGCTAAGCTGGGGTTCTCATTCGGGCCTGTCAGTCGAATAGACAGGTTATTGTCGTCCGCACTCTTTTTTCAGGCACACGCAGAAAATCATGCGGCAAGTAACTCTAATGATATATCGACCCCTGACCTTTGGCTTATCCCCCCTTTAGACGATCCGAGAATATTAGTGCCTTCAACCGAGAGCGTCTTGCAGAGGTTCAGAGCGCCGGAAAAAGACCTTTTCGACAGCTATGTGCCTCGGGCTTACAGGCCATAGGGCAAGTTGCGGTAAGGCCAGACTTGCCGGTACAAACACGATTATACATCTTCAGGCGCATTCTTTTCCGGTTGAAAGGCCATGTGACACGGAATTGCCCGGTCATCGCCATCGTGCTGGAAGCACGGGGCGTAAGCCTTCACTGAAAGGATTTCGCATGCCTTATCAAATGCTAAATTTCAAACTCTCGGTGTCCGCACTCGGATGTAACGCGGCAGTAGATGTGTCCTGTGACACGGAAGTCTTCGACCTCTTAAAGACGGCCGCAATGGCTACTGGGTCCGCGCCTCAGGTTCAAGAAGGTGGCGAGCGCCTGATGGCGCTGACGCTGGCCAGCATGACGGAGGGGCTCGCAAAAGGTAACCGGGTCACGAGCATGGCATTGAAAGAAACGGGGCTTGGTATGGAGGCCGTGGAGATTGGTTTGATGACGGTGGCCTTTTGGCACATTGCACACAAACTCTCGTACGAAGAAATTTGGCGCGTGGGCCAGAAGAACAACATTCACCTGGTGGTGGAAGAGCGTTTCGGTGCGCATTTTGTGCATCTGCACATCGTTCCGAAACGCGCCGCTGTGCGGAGTTGCGCAGCCTAGCCGTCTGCGGATTACCGAGCAGCAATACGACAGACTGGAAGCGCCCCCCTGCGGGCGCTTTCTAATTATTGGTCATACTCATGTGTCTCGGTTGTCGATTAGCGCCCGCCGCCTGAGAAACTAGCTGCGGTGACGCGTCGCAGACGTCAATTCATCAATCTGTCCGGCAATCGCATCTGCGTTGCGGATTCTAGTCTTTGCAGCAGAGAGAATAGCGTCCATGCCACCAATCGCGATTTCCGGCTTGTCTGCCAGGATATGCCTTGCTTCTTGTAATACAGCCAGAGCTTCACGCGCTCTCTCTTGTCTCTGAACGATTTCCGAAACCGTTGCGACATGACGCTCCTTTGCAGCCCTTTCCTCCCGGACCTCTCTCTGGCGGCACTTAGTGAAGGCTATCTCCTTGCGAAGTATTTCGACTTCAATGTCTTTCAAGGCAGTTTCTAGCTTGATGACTTCCCTCTGCCTTCGTCCAGCTAATCCACTGAGCCTGTGCCACCAGCGAACGGGCGAGACATTGGCGATCTGGATATCGAGAGCGGTACGCTGCATGACAACGTCTGATAAGTCTTTATCGGCGTGACTAGCGGCCTGCTTAGCCTCTTCCATTGCTGCAGTCGGCTTAAATGCGGGGATCATCCTTTCAAGTTCTAGCCGCGCTGATTGCTCCAGTTCCGTGATAAGCTCCTCAAGGTGACCAGCAGCGTTTGCCGGTGCTATCTTCGACAGTTGGCTCCGTACCGTTTGTAAGTCACTTGGTGGTGTCACCCGTATAACAGCACGGTCTTCTGGCTGCTCCTCAGGCTGCCCAATCCCCATCAGGTCATTGATGGCGGATTTTCGCAGTCCGCTCAGGCGATGAAGAGCACCAATGAGAGTGCCGGTTTGGGAATCGACTACAATCCAGGTTCCTGGTTTGTCACCGGCCTTCGCCTCCAATCTCAACTCGGCAAGAGTGCTGGTGATGCCATCCCGGTTGCTGGACGTGTTTAGTGATGCCTTGATAGCCTGTTTTAATGCGGGTAGGTCCAGCCCGAGGCGTTTGCATTCCTGGTGCCGTGCATGCGTAAAAGCTTCCGCTGCAACGGTCTGAGCAGGCGCTATGAATTCTTCAACCCGGTCAGCAACACAGTTCAAGCCACGCTTTCGGAGCCCCTTGACAACGGCCTCGGTGTGCTTGCCGGGAACAATGGCGTGGCCAAACGCAAACTCTGCCATTCTTGCGATAAGCTCGTGCCTGATCCGGTCGTATGATGTCGCAAGAATGCGGCCCGAGGCCGGGTCGACTTCGCCAACTAAGACGTGCCAGTGAACGTCTACCGCGTCTTTGGTCGACCGTTTTTTTTGATGTTCGACGATTACGGCGCGTGCCGGGTCGAAGGCGAATTCCTTCGCGATAGCCCCTACTATTTTTGTCATCTGCTGCCGAGTCGTGCTTTCGTGAGGCGCAATAATCCAGTGCCGCACCGCGTACCGTGATCCTATAGAGACGGCGTCACGGTGCATGTCGCGTATATCGGCGGCGGTCCCTGCGACGTAATCGACGGCCTCGTTTTCGTCTCCGTTTTCAAGATGGCGAATAGTTCGGCCTATGCTGGATGACGACCGCAGACGAATACCCTTGATGATCATCGACATTGCACCAGCTCATGAGCCGCTGCACGAATGTCGACAAGGGCAGAGCGCAAAGTTTGGAGTTCGATGGGATTTTCCGCAAGGACAGCTAGCAAGTGATTAGCTGAGCGCCGGATGGCGGTGCATGTCATCCGGTGCTTTGCTCCGGGCACATCGCCGGATATGGCTGAGGCGGCTGCCTGGCGCAGGAGTTCTGACACGGTCTTGCCCGTCCGGCTTGAGAACGCCTCGATCCTGGCTTTCTGATTGTCTTCAATCCGTATTCGTATCGATGAAGTTTTCATTCGCTTCTCCTCTTGGGGTTCCACAGGGGGCGCGCCCCCTTGGCCTGCTGCGTCCGTGACAACGGACGCATGGCTGGCAACCGCAGGCCCTCGTAACTTTGGTGCCTACAAACAAGGATTTGCCGGATTTTCGTCGGCGGCAAGCAAGGTGTAACCAGCACCGCGAATGAGCCGTTGCCGCGTCTCTTTCGTCTTGGAAAGATCGCATCAATAACTGCCGCGACCTTGCCTTTTGGTGCGGTCGCAATTCTAACTGCTGACGTGATTTGCTGAGTAAGAGGGCGACGATGACGGAACTGAATTTCAAGGGGAAGGAGTTCGTCTACAACCACCATCTCGCGGTTCCATTTCGTCCTCTGGAAATCCATCGGGCAAAAGGCATTGGGGAGCCCAAGCTGGATGGAAACCTCATCGTTCAGGGCGATAACCTACACGCGTTAAAGGCGCTTCTCCCGAGCTACGCTGGCAAAGTGGACTGCGTTTTCATTGACCCGCCTTACAATACTGGCAACGAGGGCTGGGCATACAGCGACAACGTGAATTCGCCGATGATCAAGGAGTGGCTAAACACTAACCCAATTGGTACGGAGGACGGTCTACGTCACGATAAATGGTGTGCCATGATGTGGCCGAGAGTTCGTCTATTGCGAGAACTTCTTTCGGACCAAGGAAGCATTTGGATCACGTTGGACGACAATGAAGTGCACAGAGCACGATCCATGTTAGATGAGATTTTTGGGGAGGAGAATTTCGTCGCAACTTGCATATGGCACAAAGTCTTCTCACCGAAAAATACTGCTCAATATTTTTCAGAGGATCACGACTATATACTCGTTTATGCGAAAAATAAGACTATATGGCGTCCGAACCTTCTGGGTCGCACAGAAGAGATGGAGGGGCGTTACACAAATACTGACAATGATCCACGCGGGCCGTGGACGTCTGGCGATCTATCTGCCCGCAATTTCTATGGTGAGGGAACTTACTCCATCACGACCCCAAGCGGCAGGGAAATTCCCGGTCCGCCGAGGGGGATGTACTGGAGAGTCTCTAAATCACGATTTGAAGAGCTCGATAGAGATGGCCGCATATGGTGGGGGGCAGATGGTAACAACCAGCCTCGGCTCAAGAGATATCTCACCGACGTGAAAGCCGGACGAGTTCCGCAAACCATCTGGGGCTACAACGATGTTGGCCATACGCAGGATGCTAAGAAAGAACTGCTGAACATACTCGATTTTGACAATTCCGGAGATGTATTCGTAACGCCGAAGCCTCGCGATCTGATCCTGCGAGTCCTGGCATTGGCGACTGGGCAGAATTCAATTGTTCTAGACTCCTTCGCAGGGTCCGGCACGACGGGACATGCAGTACTGGAAGCAAACAAACGTGACGGCGGCAATCGTCGCTTCATTCTCGTTGAAATGGAAGACTACGTGGACGGGCTGACCGCTGAACGCGTGCGCCGGATCATCAAGGGATACGAGTTTCAAGGCACTCAAAGGACGGAACTGCTTCGCGAGCGGATAAATTGGCGAACACTGGAGAATCCAAACAGTGTTACCGACCAAGTGCAGGCCATTGAGAATCTACATGGGCACGAGTACGACCGAATCAAAAAAGAAATTAAGGATTCCGAGCTGATCGTCACCGGCGAACGGACAGTCTCCGAGGCAGTCGAAGGGTTGGGCGGCGAGTTTACCTATTGCACGCTTGGCGCTGCGGTGGAGCTTGATAAGATACTGACTGGCGAAAGCCTGCCGGAAACGGCTGCTCTGGCTGCTGTGTTGTTCCATATGGCAACCAACTGCGCTTTTGATCCGGCGAAGGCTCATCTCGAAACCGGTTATCTCGGGGAAAGCGGCGACCAGCAACTCTGGTTGATTTACAAGCCTGATCTCGACTGGCTGAAATCCTCTGAAGCGGCCCTGACGCTCTCAAAGGCTAAACAAATCGCCGCTACAAATCCGGGCGGTTCGCACCTTGTGTTCGCGCCTGCCCGATATGTTTCGCAGAAGCTTTTGGCTGAGGAAAACATTCCTGTTGAGTTTGTCCCGTTGCCGTTCGCGCTCTATCGCATCGAACGGAGCTGACCGCGATGTTGCGTGAACTCGACTATCAAAAGCGTGTCCTGGAGATGTTAGATAGCTATCTCGACGTGCTCGGCGAGGAGAAGGCTAAAGCCGACAGGGTGGCCGACCTTGTCGCGCAGCAACCTGATCTCGGAATTCAGGTTCCGGATTACGCTCAAAGAACCTGGCAGCGAATGGCGGCGGACGGAAAGCTGCCTCCATCCCGTTCTGGCATCCCGTTTTCGTCCCGGAAAGATGGAACAGGGCGGCCGGTGCCGAATACCGTTCTCAAGGTTCCGACTGGCGGTGGCAAAACCTTTCTGGCTGTACATGCCTTGTCTAGGATTTTTGGGCGGTTCCTGAGCTGCAACACCGGTTTCGTGCTTTGGATCGTGCCGAATGAAGCGATCTACAGTCAGACCTTGAAACGCCTGAAGGATCGACAAGACCCTTATCGGCAGGCACTAGATCGCGCCGCTGCTGGGCGGGTGAAGATCATGGAGAAGACTGACAGGCTCGATGCCCGCGATGTGCAGGGTCAGCTTTGCGTAATGCTTCTGATGTTGCAGTCGGCGAACCGCGAGACCAAAGATACCCTTAAGATGTTTCAGGATCGCGGCGACGTGGCTGGCTTCTCACCGCCAGAAGGCGATCAAAAAGCCCATGGCGATTTGATCAAGGCTGTCAGCAATCTCGATTGCTACGATGACTTGTTTCCCATGGTGAAGGATTCGCTGGGCAACGCCTTGCGCATCATTCGTCCTGTGGTGGTTCTGGATGAAGGCCATAGAGCCGTTTCCGATCTCGCTTTTGAAACCCTGTATGGCTTCAACCCCCGCTTTGTTCTGGAATTGACCGCCACGCCCCACGACGTTCAACCACGTGGCGGGAATAATCCGCGAGAGGGACGATATGCGAACGTCTTGGTTGAAGTAACCGGTTCAGAGCTTGACCGTGAAGGTATGATCAAGATGCCGCTCAATCTGGACGCCCGGCAGGGGACAGATTGGAAGGCTACTTTGAGTGCTGCGGTGGACCAGCTAGCCCGACTTGATGCTTTAGCATCGAACCTACGGGCCAATACCGGTCGTTACATCAGGCCGATCATGCTGGTGCAGGTCGAAAGAACCGGTAAGGACCAGCACAGCGCCGGTTTGATCCATGCGGACGATGCCAAGGATTGGCTGCTTGCCGCCGGTTTCGATGAAGGCGAAATTGCTATCAAAACCGCCGAGACCAACGACCTGCGCCAGCCCGAAAATCAAGACCTGCTTTCGCCCACAAATCGAATCCGGGCTATCATTACGAAATCTGCCCTTCAAGAGGGCTGGGATTGCCCATTTGCCTACGTCCTTTGCTCCCTGGCCGCAAGCTCCAACCTTAGCGCAATGACGCAGTTGGTAGGCCGCATCTTGCGCCAGCCGGACGCATTGAAGACCGGTGTCCCCGCGTTGGATGAATGCCATGTCGTGACGCATCACGCTGGGACGGCTGACGTGGTGAACGCTATCAAAAAAGGCCTTGAGGGTGACGGCCTGGGCGATCTTGTTTTGCGTGTCGTCCAAGCTGACGCCACCACAAAGGTCAAGGGCAGCAAGACGATCTCTCGCCGACCGGATTTCTCCCGCACAGAAATATATCTGCCTCTGGTGCTTCATGTGGACGGCGAGACTGTCCGGCCGCTCGATTACGAGACGGACATTCTCGCGGGCATTGCATGGCACCATTTCGATCCTGCCGATATCGCTGGTGGGATACCACTTAACGCGCAAAGGCCAGAGGGGCAGATTCAGCGCATCAGCCTCACCGATACCGAGGAGCACTTCAAGGCTGAACGGATCGCGGCGGCTGGAGAAAGCCTTGTCTTTGATCCGTCTTATGCGGTGCGGATGGTTTCTGACCTCGTCCCCAATCCGTTCCTGGCGCGGGAAATTGTAGGGAAGCTCATCCATGCCCTTCTTGCCCGTGGTTTCACGATGGAGAAGATCGGATTGCTCGCCAATCTGATTGTCGATGAGCTTCGCCGCAAACTAGACCTTGCCCGCAATGGGCTTGCGGAAACCCTGTTCCGCGAAAAGGTGAAGAAAGGGTCGATTCAGTTTCGGTTGCGCCTGGATGATAAGAACTGGCGTATGCCGTTCTCGTTTCAGATCGCCGAGCCGGAGCGCCCACAACACCTTTTGAACAAGGACGGCGCGGCGCTGGAACGAAGCCTGTTTATGCCGGTGTTCGCAAACGAGTTGAATAATGATGAGCGGGATGTCGCCGTTTACCTGGATGGCGACAACGCCCTTAAGTGGTGGCACCGGAATGTTGCCCGAATCCAATACGGTTTGCAGGGGTGGAAGCGCGCGAAGGTGTATCCCGACTTCATCTTCGCGGCTGATCGTGGAAGCGGGGGTGGCTCTCGCATTACCGTGCTAGAGATGAAAGGCGATCAGCTCGACAACCTGGACACGGCATACAAGCGCGACCTGATGAAACTGCTATCCGAGAATTACGCTTGGGATGCCACAGTGCCAGCAGGTCAGTTGCAGCTTGTCCAGGCAGACGGCACAACGGTGGAGTGTTCGCTTATTCTTATGAGCGAGTGGAGAGAGAAGTTGCCAAACAAACTGGATCACTAACAAATCGAAGATATCCAGGCAATTCAGGAACACAGCTATTCATCTCTGAGCTGTGTAGCGCTGTATATCTCCCGTTAACGATGCGCAGGTAGTGTCGGTCGGGAATTTCGATAATTAGCTGGAACCGATATGAAGCTAACCATCCTTGACCATTTCAATGAAGGAGACGCAGTGTGCGTCTTATGTCGAACTACTCTGCGAGAATACGTCGAGTCTCTTCCAGAGGATTTCAAAGAGTACTATGTGCAGCGCGGTATAGTTTCTAATCGATTCTTAGATAATCTCTGGGATACAATCGAAAAGAAAAAGCACATACCGGCAATTGTTCTTGTTGCAGACGGACAGACTCCGCCCCGCATCTTGGGCGAAAAGTTTGTGCTGGGGAGCGATTTCAAAGTGCTGGATGGACTTCAGCGCAGCAGTCGGCTTAAAGAAGCTTGGGAAGCGGTAGAGTTTTATAATTCGCTTGATGATAGTGACGCCAGTATTACACCTGTAAAGTTTGCGAGAATTCATTCCGAGCAATTGCGCAAAAGAGATATAAATTCCTCGCTTTTTCAAAGGATTGTTAAGGCGAGACGTGAGGGCTCCGTTTTAACGGAGCTTTTCGAGAACAACAGCTTGTGGGTCGAGATTTGGTTCAACCTGAACGACTCTTCGCAGATTCAAAAAATGCTGGTCCTCAACGCTGGCCACAAAGCCGTGAATATAAAACATCAGGTCGAGTTGCTCTTTATCGGCTACCTTCCAATCTTACAAGACGCACTTGGAGGAGCGAAGATAATCCGAGAAAAGGAACAAAGTTCGCTTTCGTACAGCAAAAATAGAGAGCATGGCGAGTTTCATTTTTCGCATCTCATTTCTGCATTTGTTTCTCTAAATGCGGGAAAACCAGTCACCACGAATGCAGATTTCTCGGCATCAAGATCATTTGATGATGTCGATGATGCTGACACCCTCCTGGGGACCGATCAAGACCTATTGATTTCGTTCTCTGACTTGCTGCAGTCGCTGGACCGGAATCTAGTCACTGAAGATGGAGTGAAGTGGCTTGGTCGAGAAGTGGTGCTGGTAGGAATATTCGGGGCGATAGGCGCTTACGCGCGCGAAACTGACATCCCCTTAAGTGCAGCTCTCAAAGAGATGACGCGGTGTGTTCCACTGTTTGCCGCGAGCTTGGATTTGGAAGCTTTCGAGAAGGTCAGAAATTCGCTCGATCTTTCCAAGGTGAACCTAGGGTCCGTAAACAAAAATGCGGTTTACAAAGCAACTCTAGATTTCCTGAAGAATCCTAGCTCCGAGCCAATCGCATGGGGCCTCTATTTCCGGGGGCAAGCATGAGTGTGAAGGACGAGGTAAAGAGCGCCATTTCCGATCTATTCTTTATTGATGAGGCCGTCCTTGACGCTTTAGATGATGAAGTCTGGGATAACGTCGATTCGAGCCTTAGTGTGTTCTACGGACTTCCGTCAAGAATCGATGAATTGTTTACGGAAAATGGAGAAGCGTTCATCGACGAGGTTCGACTGGCGCTGGATGTGATCTCTTCAACGGGTGCTGACATAGCACAGCTCTTGCCCAGAGCTGCAAACTTGGTGAGAGCACTTGAAGTTGCAAATGCCATTTTTGAAGAGCAGTTGGATGAGGACGTACCACCTGAAGTGTCGCAATTCAGATTGGACGAATATCAGGCTGGTGACGGCTTATTCGAACAGGGCGGAGACCAAAAAAGGGTCTTTTTCTATCAGCACCCCAATAACCTAGCCGAATCGGTCGGATACTTTGATTTTACTGACAATGCGCTGATTCCTGCCGACGAGTTGGACGACTCGTCGGAGCTTAACGTTGTCGCTCTCATCGTACTCTGCCGGGCAGCTTCCCCAGTCGCTGGAAAAAGATGGGTAGTCTCCACCATTGCTGAGGACAGTAAGCGTGAAGCTCTGCTCAAATATCACGCGCTCCTGTCTGGTTGTGTGCTCACGAAGCCGGTTTCATTTAGCGGATACGACGGAATTAACGGTATACCAGAGACCCTTCGCATCGTGAGTTCGTACGAGCAATTCGCGGAGCCCTTCGAAATGCTGAGCGAATTCAATGGGCGTACAACAATTCTAGACTCTTACCTAAGTGCATATCACACCTTAGAGAACTATATGATCCGGGCGCGGATCGCGGAGGTGGAGAGAAAGCATATCGGATCGTCCTTTTTCAGCATTCGCCAATTCAAGAATATCCAGGCGGCTACAGCGGAGGGGGAGTATTCGCAGTTAAAGGCGCTAATAAGCAACAGTTGGAGCTTGCAGATAGGTGGCACGCTGTTTTCCGATTATGTCACCCAACGAACTAACCAATTGGCTGGCACTCTCGGCCCTATTGGCCTTCTTGAGCCGGATTTCCTACATTTCATGTCAAGGCTCGGGGTCCCGGCAGATTTGACTTCTGCTCCTGAAAAAAGGCTTACAAGTCTGATTTATCAAATTCGCTGCTCAATTGTTCATAACAAGGAGACCGAATATCACATTTCAAACCGAGAGCTGCTTAATGCATCAGTTCACTCAACTCTGACGCTGTTGTGTATTCCGGTTATGCGTCGCCTAGCATTTGGGTTGCCATCTGTCGCACTGGAAAATCCGATTGCTTATTCAAGGCAGTCTATCCGGCTTTACTAGCCGAATTCTATCCCGACATACTGTGCCACGCACCACGTTTCCGGATCAAAGTTTTCGTGACGGGTTGTGGCGCGCGGTTGTGCTTGAATTGGCCGTAAATGAGAATGGTTCTCTAAACGGTCGTTTGCGTGACAGGAGTTGAGGCATGGGTGAACTGGTGGGTTATGTTCGGGTTTCTAAATCGGATGGGTCGCAAGTCCTCGATCTTCAAAAAGACGCTTTGCTGAATGCCGGTGTCGACCCGAGGATGATCTACGAGGATTTTGCATCGGGAAAGCGCGATGACCGATCAGGATTAGATTCCTGCCTGAAATCCCTGCGGCCTGGCGATACCCTGTTGGTTTGGAAGCTGGACCGTCTCGGGCGTGATCTCCGTCATCTGGTGAATACGGTCGATGATCTCTCAAGGCGGGGTATCGGGTTCCGTGTTCTGTCTGGTCAAACGCCGATTGATACCAGTTGTGCTCAAGGCAAGCTGATGTTCGGAATTTTTGCATCGCTTGCTGAATTTGAGCGCGAACTGATCCGAGAACGCACCATTGCCGGACTGCAGTCCGCTCGTGCGCGCGGACGTGTAGGAGGACGTAAGGCGACGATGACACCTGCAAAAATTCGGCTCGCCCAAGCTGCGATGGGCAAGCCGGAGACCGTGGTTGCCGATCTATGTCGCGAGCTACAGGTCTCGCGGCAAACCCTATATCGGCACGTCTCCCCAATGGGCGACCTACGACAGGACGGGAAGCACGTCCTAGGAGTTTCCTGAAGTGCGTGTCCGGCGTCAACTGCGGAGCTTCCTGACGAGCTTTTTTCCGATTCCGTGAATTCTGCCAGCCAAAGACGAGATCGGTGCCGTGATCCACTCTAAGGCGGCTGTGAGGCGATGCCAAACCATCGTGTTACATCCACAGACCTGCGCTTGGCCGGTCGGTTTGTTCCACTTTGGCGGCTCCTGAGTTACGATATTAACCGCTGAAGAATACCTCCGCGAGGACTGGTCGTCCGCGTGCATCGTTTGCGGAGCCACTTCGAAAAGAAGAGCGGGCATTCGCACGCCCCGGATGGTCAGCATTATTCTGGATAGCAATCGATCTCCGGTGATGACATTTTGCCTCCGGTCAGCCGTTTCCTCTCGATTGCGACGTCTCAGGGTCTCGTCAACAGAGTTTGCTGATAGTTCCGCTGCTGGTCTTTTAACCGCTCTCCATTTCGCGAATGATCCGCCTGTCCTCACGAATTGGAACCGGCATTCAACAAGTTCCCAAGCGGCCCGCAGGGCATGGTCAGGCCAGGATATCATCACTTTGTTTCGGAAGATTCCCCACATCATATAGGTTGCCACGGCTGCCGCGTTGCGGATCGCGTGATCCGGAAAGTCATATTTGCTGAATTTGCAACGGAGCCGATGCTTGATGTCGTCCCTGTGTTCCCTCGGCACTCTGGCAACGAAATGAGCATGTAGATCGAATAGACCTGAGTTGTCATCAAATCTGGGATGGATAACCAGGAGAAGCATCTCGAACCTCCCAGTTTTCCGAAGTTCACTGAATTCGATGTTGATGCGGTCATTGAACCTCTTGAGGGCGGCTGCCAAGTCTGTGGACTCTGCTTTCGCGCAGGCTAGACCAATGCCCCAAAACACGCAGTCGCTTAGACCGCCTTGCTTTGCGAACGCCTGGAAATCCGCGACCATTGGTCTGTCCTTCCTGACAGCGTTCGGACCAAAGAAACGTGTTCCGCGTAGAGGCTTGCCCCAATCCACGATTTCGCCAGAGCCATCGCCGAGCAAAACAACGTAGCGTTCTTTTTGAGATTGAAAGGGATTAGGGTCCGGACTCACTAGAGCCACCAGATGACGGCTGCGGCGAGAGCGACGGCACCCATGAAGTTTTTGATGTTGCGATCGAAGCGGGTGGCGAGGCGACGCCAGTCCTTGAGACGGCAGAACATACGCTCGATGACGTTGCGCTGCTTGTAAACGGCGCGGTCGTACTCGTACTGGACCTTGCGATTTCGACGTGGCGGGATCACAGCCTCGGTACCGCGCTCGTCGAGCCACTCGCGCAGAGCCTGGCTGTCATAGCCCTTGTCCGCGACGAGCTGCGCGGTGGGCGGCAGGGCTTCGATACACAGCCTCGCCACCTTGCAGTCATGGACGTTGCCGGGCGTCAGGAGCAGGACGTGAGGGCGACCTTTCGCGTCGCAGACGGCATGGAGCTTGGTGTTCCGTCCGCCTTTCGTGCGGCCGATACCATGAGCCATGGCCCCCCTTTTCCGCCGCCTGCGCAGCGGTGGACCTTGATGCAGCTACTATCGATGAACAATCTGTCCGGCGCATCCTCGGCTCCGGCGAGTGCGCTGAAGATGCCTTCCCAGATGCCGCGCTCGGACCAGCGAACGAAGCGATTGTAGAGCGTCTTCTTCGGTCCATAGACGTCGGCGCAGTCCGCCCAGCGTCCACCGCATCGCAGCGCGTGGACGATTCCGCTCAACACGCGACGATCGTCCACGCGCGGCTTGCCCCGCACATCCGTTGGCAGGAGCGGTTCGATCCGTTCCCACTGCGCATCGGAAAACCAAAAGAAATCAGACATCTCACCGCCCTTTCGTCGCGGCAATGAATCATGCCCCAGCGCTCAAGGAAAGCTAATTATTGGGTCCGGACCCTAATTCCTATTGCTGTAAGGCGGGTTGCGAGCCTTTGCGCGTGCGCGAAAAGGGGGTGGCTGGCAGGATTCATCAAGGTAATTCCAACGCGGTAACTGACATGGTCAGCCGTATTGTGACAACAGTCAACTAGAGCGCACCCCTTGAACGCGGAACGGTTTCGGGGTTTCCCATGGCTGCAGAATTATGATTCCGTCGCTCCGACCGATCATATGTATGCGATGTTTCCTCGCACATTGAGCAATCTCGATTGGGCTTTCCGAAAATGCCGCTATGACATTGCGAGCGTTCTTATCAATGTGCGCAATCTTTCGCGCTTAATGGTCGTATCCCCGATTAGAGCGTAGCAAACGCAGCATCTGCTCGGGGAATGTACCAGTACGCCTGTCTTTGTATCTTTTGGTATAGCCTTCCGAGCCCGTCAGCGATGCTCAGCCATCTGCCGGGTCAGTGATGGAGGCTATGCGATAAACTGCGATTGCAGCAGCCAATATCAGCAGAAATGAATAAACAAGTAATAGGTATCCAATAAACGATCCAACCAACATGAATATGCGAAATATTTCCATTGATTGGTTGTATTCGTCCAATACGTATTTGAATAAATCGTACAAAAATGTTCCATCGAACAGAAATGACCACATTAGGCATAATATCTGCACGAAAATAAAGTGAAAGAATGTCGCGTTTATTTCTTCAAGGTAGTTTACCCCATCTTGGTTTTTAACAGCTTTCAAGGCGCGCTTGAGGCGGCCGGTCATTACGCTGAAAAGAATGGTGTACGAGCCAAGACTAAATCCTAGCAAGCTTGGTATCATCTCAAAGGAGCGGGAAACCCATTTAGGTTCAATCCAGTTCGCGTAATTCAATGCAGTGACGGCTAGTGAGAATATGAAGATTGGCGAGCAAAATACCGCAGTCCAGCCTCCGTACCCCTTGAAGTAACGGCGGATGCTTTTCCAAAAAGCGACGAACTGGGTGAATGTAGCCAATTTAACTACCCTTGGCTGGCCACAATGCGGCGAAACGCTTCCTTCTCTGATATCTCATCCGGATCGTAGGTGTCTTGGAGTATTTTGGGAAATTCCTCCGTGGAGCGAGTGACCGCCCCCGTCTCGTCTCGACCTTTAACCTGAACACTGCCGTTCTCAAGCGCGGCAGTACTCACGGCTCTGATATCTTTTCCCGCCACAATTGATTGCCCCGGCTCAGCATCGTAGGTCAAAACGAGCTTCTGGGCATGGGTCTCCGCTAGATGCGCCTCGACCTTTGCTTCAAAATCGTCGGCGAAGATGTCTGAATTTGGTTTTAGGATTGTGATCTTTATCTCATTTATCTTCTTTAGGTTGAAAAGCGCCTCCAAACCTTCTGTGCTCTGAACTATAGATATCTTCGCCGAATTATACTTCGCGAGCATTTCGAGATTATCTGCGGCCTTCCGAAAATACTTCAACACGGAGTTCGAAGTTATTTGCTTCCCTTTTGAGTATTGCTGAACATAGATTTTATGTTCTTTTGTATCAAGCAAGAAGTAGAAGGAGGCGGCATTGGGGTATAGGTTGTCAGGAATGTTAATTTCAGACACCTGATTGTCTGTAGCTTCCTGAAGGTTTGCAGCATCAAACCAAGCGCCATCGGTCTCAATCCGCGTAAACGTCGTGATGATGCCAGAAACCTCGTTGCTGTCCTCGCCCGATCTGTCGAGCATGGAAATCATGGCATATCTGTCGCCGTGGATGTTGAAGGGCTGTTTCAGTCTGTAAACGTCATGAATGAAACTGGAATATATTTCTTGCGAGTGGGGATGCAGTCTAATGTTCACGATGCCCACCGATACTTTAATTCTGCGTGCCATGGACCGCTTCCCCCGTGCGTAATGCGGAAATGCTACCTTTGGTCGTTTCTCTTGGTAATGCCACTTGTGTTTGATCCACAGCAATATTGACTATGCGACAAATTGAATTTTTTGCGAGGGGGTATCGAAAGCGAGCGGTGTAGTCGTTGCCCCCATAGGGATGCTGCCGGTTGGGCGGCTTCCAATGCGCTACCGGAAGGGCGTGCGATCATTCTCTGCCAGCCCTCACCGTGGCCCAAAGGGCATAAGGCGGGGTACGGAGACGTCGGTAGGGGCATACCTTTGAGGACATGGTCTGTTGTCTGAATCTCACCTCCGCAAGGTACACATTTGTCCACCAGGCAGACGGTTTAAAGCTCATGCCCCTTCCGCACACGGGACCAACCCGAATCGGCGTCCGCTCTTGAGACACGATTGTCGTAAAGTCTACGACCGAGATGAAGGCGCGAAGCTGCCCTAATCCCTTCGGCCGGGATGGCCGAAAGCCGTCGGGCCGGTTATTGCGAAGCCGTTATAGCGGTAATTTAGCCACTTCCCGACTGCCCGGTCGAACGGGGTGAAGTTCAGTGAGCCCCAGAACACGGCTTCGGCCCGATTTAGAATTCCGATTACTGGCTTGGATGCTGCATTGCAAAGCGCGAGCAGCAACTGCGACGAACCGAAGCGCAACACTCTTGATTTCTAAGGCAACTTGTTCATGTGTTCGAGCGGAGACGCCACTCAACTAGCGGATATATTGGAGCTTAGCGGGCGATGATGAAGGATGCGAGCCGGTATACCAAGGCGGCCGACGGAGATTTGATTGATATCGCCGCAGTTGATCAAAGCAATAGATATGCACGTGGACCTTATCGTTGCCTCTCATGTAATCACATTATGATTCCGGCCTTGGGGAGTGTCAGAAAGCATCACTTTAAGCATAAATCTGAACGACCTCAAAACTGCTCTGACGAAACATATCTCCATCAAATAGGAAAGATTACGCTGTTCAAGGCCCTTTCGGATTCCATTAAAGATAAAAAGCCATTCCTATTTAATCGTCGTCAGCCAATAGTCTGCGACCACTATGAAGAAAACTTCGGTCTAATTTGCAGAGACCAAACCGCGTATTTCGCTGATGACCTCGCAAGTCGTTTCGACGTTGTCGAGATGGAAAAATCTATAGCCGGTTTCGTCGCAGACATTCTCTTAACTTCGTCACAGACTGGCGAGATATTATTAATAGAAATCGCTGTAACCCACAAAAGTAGTCAAGATAAAATCTCCAGCGGCCTCAGTGTTGTCGAAGTGAGAATAAATTGTGAGGATGACGTAGAGGGGTTAAAGGTAGGTATTTCGACGTCGTCGGCAAATGTAAAGTGCTACCATATTCCGGGTGTCGCGCCAGCAAAGAGAAGATGCGTCGACCCTTGCAATATTCCCTGCACGCTACTTTTATTGTATGATAGCGGCAAAGCGTGGTATTCTCACACCACTGCCTCCGAGGCAAAATATTTGATTTCAGATCGGAGTCTGGTCTCTTGGGAGGCAGCTCCTATGCATATGGCCAGAGATAAGCGCAACCAGCGATCATTTCTCGATCTTTTTAAGCAATTCATTTTGAAACAGAAATTTCACGATGGCCATGTTGTCAGGTCATGCCTGCTCTGTCGACATAATGCCGGTCAAAAGACTGCGCACGACATTTACTGTAACGACCGAGGTCGAAATGTTTGGATGTCGTCAAGCGCTTGTGGTTGCCAGTCCTATGCTCCGGCAACAGACGCGGAAGAAGCCAAGGCTTTGCTAGACTGCAAACTTAATGGACTGCCCTGAACGGGTGATGGAAGTCAGACAAGCGCTTATGGGCATGCTGTCAGGCGGCGACCAATATTCTTTCTATATGGGTCACAATCGAACGGCCGAAATGAGGGCGGGCCGTCAGGCAGCTATCGGTCTCCAACGTCTCCTTCGGGCCGACAGCAGATTTCATCGGCTTGTTCGTGCCGAATACTCGCGGTACCCACGCGGATGCATACGCACTCTTGCATCCCATCTAACGAGCACAGCTTCGCGGCATGGGATGCGTCAGCGGGTAGATGGCGATTTACCGGAAGTAGTCTTTTGGTTAATAAAAAAACTCAACGCCCCAAAGTCGGGTCACCTCTTGCTTGAATCGACTCGCGTCACAGTCTCCGTTGAAGAACGCAGCTCGCAGGGTGTCGTATTCAGGCGCAAGTTGCTGCGGGTCGAAATCAGGAATTTCTATCTGAATCTGTTCAACAGCACGCTGAAAGTCATCTTTATCCTGGGCGCGAACCATTGAGGCTACGTCGCCCGCAAGCAGTTTTCGCTTGAAAAACTGCTTTATGGCGATGTCGGCCCCGTTGAGATAGTCACTACCATCTGCAATCGCGATTTTTCTTTCTATTCCGGCAATTTCTCGATCAAGTCTGTCTATCTTCGCTGGAATGTTTTTCAGGCTCTCGTTTTGGGTCCGAATGGACCGCATTGTGAAGTCCCTCAGAAAATTCTTCAGGCGTTTGTTCACTAAAGCTTCCTTCCGACGCGCGGCGACCCCATTGATGTCTTCATAGGCGTCGATGATAGCATCGGTCCAAGCCTCCATAGCCGGGGCCTTGAGGCTCAAAAACTGCGGATCGCCGTAGGCCTCTCGCGTTATTTTTGCCGTGCGAATTTCTCGCCATCTCTGGCGTTGCTCGTCGGTGAGGTGTTCTTCGCCAAGCTCTGTCGAGAGCTTGATTTCATGCGCAAGGATCGCCGACGCCCCTCCGGGGATTCCAGCTTTGTCCATTACTGAAGTTAGTGATCGACGTAGATCGTGTGGACTCCACCACGGGATGTTTTGCTCGCTCAAAAGATCGACTGCGACGGTTTTGCGCGTACCGTTTTTTTCTCGCATGAGCGGATCGCGAGCTGCCAGGCGTTGCAAGACCTGTCTGGGAGCTGACGCGTTCACGCATATATCATTGTCTGGGGTGCCCTTTTCAGAGGGAAAGCACCAGACGCTCGTTCCGAACGTCTTCGCTGACGCGATTAATGGCAGCATCATTTGAGCAGCCCGTGGAGGAACCGGGATGACATGGCTTTTGCCCGATTTCATTATTCCCGCTTCCCACGACGCAATGTACCACCCGTCGCCACGCTCTGGGTCTTCGAAGAAATCTGCGTGCTTAAGGTGCAAGGCCGCAAATGTTCTTTGCGCCGTCAGAGTGAGCCACACCAGCCCGGCAAAGACGTTAGGCCGTACGCCGCTTTTGCCATCCACTCGCCCAGGAAGGGGCTTTCGCAGATACTCTTCAGCCAACGCCAGAGTGCGCGCGACATCATCTGGCGTGGGTGTCCGTGTGCGGCTTTTAACTTTCCCCGCTCCCTGGAGCAATTGCCACCACATGTCTTTGTGGTCGAGCCCCGATTGCTTACTCTGCAATGAGCAGCAATAGTCGAGAACGCTTCGAACGTTAGAGATGACTTTGTTCGCAGGAGAAATCCCAGCCTCTTGAATCAACGCGGTTCGGACAATATCGAAGTCGCCGCGCGTTAAGTCTGCCGCAGGCCTATCCATGAGGGGTTTCATTTGCGGTCGACGCACACACAACTCTAGTTCTTCTTTGTAGCCTTTCTTGATAGGCTTTAGCGCACCCGCACGTGTTCGATCTTCGATCACAAATTCAAAGCACTGGCGGAGGGACCAGGTCGTCGCCTTACTTCGCATTTCCTTGCGGGCGGCCCTGATGGCTTCGATCCGCTTCTTTCCGTAAGTTTCACGGATCGAATAGTATTTGGCGAAGAACGGATCGAGCAGCTGCTCGTCATCATCCAGGATTTCTTTCGTAGCTTTGGCTAGTTCCCGGGCTTCGCCTATGGAGGGAACGTGTCGCTTCGCGTCTGGGAACACGTAGCCAAGAACCTTTGTCCATTTGCCATATCTGAGGCTCCAGAACGCCTGTTTACCTTGGCAGCGAATTTGGAGGCCGGTGATGCGATCATCAGCGTAGGTGACGAGGGCCTTGTTGGGCGTCGGGTCAGCAGCACGCTGCGCTGCCGCTCTAATGTGCTCGTCGTCCAAGATGGCTCGTATGGTGGTCATGCGGCAGCTCCACTAGTTTATACCGCACCTATACCGAGTTTGAGCACGCGCGAAAGGTTGCTGGGGAAAATTTGGTAAATGGACTGCTATGTCGATAATAGCAGAAAACACATAGATATCAGCTGCAGTCCGGGGCCTTGCGATTGGTTGGAGGGTGGCGAAAAGTCCTCTTCGCTCAGAGCGTAGTGTTGTGGCACCTGAGGTCGGTGGTTCGACCCCACTCAACCGTACCATTCCTCTCTCCTGATAAGTTGTTTTCGATAGGACTTATCGGGAGAGAGGAATATCCCTCCCTTCATTCGAAGCAGTCGGCTTCGGCACCATGGCGCCGTCGTTCCTCCCCTTTCTCCCAACGCCGCGGGAGCGGCTGCCGGTGGTTTTCGATTTCTGGGTCGATCACGCCGAACGCGCCCATGGTTGGGACTGCCTGCTCGGAGCTGTTGCCGGGCTTCCCGTCGGCACTGCTCTTCGTCCGCCAAATCCTGGCCTGCCCGGACGACCGCAATCTCCTGTTTCCGCCCACCCCTGACGCTGCGTAAACCCTTCCTTTACCACGCTTTTGGCGCCATTCCCGTTTTGGCACTCCATTAGGAATCCATTGACCAATAGATCCCTAATGTCCTCCCGTTCCTGTTCGGAACCGGTCCGCATGACGCGCTGCCGCGATGCAAATGGGGTTCTTCAAATGCACATGACGTGCGTCAAATGGCTGGCGATTCCCGCCGGCATGTTCGGGCTGTTCCTTCTCTGGCTGCCGATCAGCCTTCAGGCACAGCTTATCTTGAGTTTTGCTGTGCTCGGCGTGATGTTTCTGGCGATGACCCGCCCGAAGAGCGCCACCTTCCGGCTCGTCACCTTCATCTTTGCCGGCATCCTTGCCATGCGCTACGCGTTCTGGCGCACCACCGAGACGCTGCCGAGCATCTACGAGCCGCTGAATTTCATTCCCGGCCTGGTCCTCTATCTGGCGGAAATGTACTGCCTCGCCATGCTGGCGATCAGCTTCTTCATGCTGGCCGATCCGGTGAAGCGCGAAAGCCCGGAGGAGGGCGATGCGGCGAGCCTGCCGACTGTCGACGTCTTCATCCCGTCCTACAACGAGGAGCCGGAACTGCTCGCCGGCACGCTCGCGGCAGCAAAGTCGCTGCGCTATCCGAAGGACAAGCTGAACGTCTATCTGCTCGATGACGGCGGCACGGAGGCCAAGCGCAACCACAAGGATCCGCGCATCTCGATTGCGGCGATCCGCCGGCACGAGCAGCTGAAGGCGCTCTGCGCCTCGCTCGGCGTGCACTATCATGCCCGCAAGCAGAACGACCATGCCAAGGCCGGCAATCTCAACGAGGGCCTGAAGGTGTCGAACGGCGAACTGGTCGTCGTCTTCGACGCCGACCATGCCCCGGTGCGCGAGTTCCTGCGCGAGACGGTCGGCTATTTCCGCAAGGACAAGAAGCTCTTCCTCGTCCAGACGCCGCACTATTTCCTCAATCCCGATCCGCTGGAAAAGAACCTCCAGACCTTCGCGCGCATGCCCTCGGAAAACGAGATGTTCTATTCAATCCTGCAGCGCGGGCTCGACAAGTGGAACGCCTCGTTCTTCTGCGGCTCGGCGGCGGTGCTGCGCCGCGCGGCGCTCGTCGCGGCGAACGGCTTTTCCGGCCAGTCGATCACCGAGGATTGCGAAACGGCGCTGGCGCTGCATTCCAAGGGCTGGCACAGCCTCTATGTCGACAAGCCGCTGATCGCCGGCCTCCAGCCGGAAACCTTCGTGTCCTTCATCGGCCAGCGCGCCCGCTGGTGCCAGGGCATGCTGCAGATCCTCATCCTCAACCGGCCGTTCCTCGCCAAGGGGCTGACGCTCGCCCAGCGCATCTGCTATGCCGGCATCAATCTCTTCTGGCTGTTCCCGCTTTCGCGGCTTGCCTTCGTCTTCTCGCCGCTGCTCTACATCTTCTTCTCGCTGGAGATCTACCAGGCCAATATCCTGGAATTCGCCTCCTATGCGGTGACCTATCTCATCGGCTCCTTTGCCATGCAGAGCTACCTCTACGGCCGCGTGCGCTGGCCCTGGGTCTCCGAACTCTACGAATACGTCCAGTCGGTGCTGCTCTTCGGCTCGATCGTCAGCGTGATCCGCAACCCGCGCAAGCCCACCTTCAATGTGACGGCCAAGGGCCAGACGCTCGACCGCAGCATGCTCTCGCCGCTGGCACGACCCTATTTCATCATCTTCTTCCTGCTTCTCGCGGCCGCGCTCTATTCCGGCTACCGCTTCCTGACGGAACCGGTCGCGACCGAACTGCTGATGATCGTGGCGGGCTGGAACCTCATCAATCTCGGCCTTGCCGGCGCTGCCCTCGGCGCTGTCGCCGAACGCCGCGAACTGCGCCGCAACCAGCGCCTGCCGGTCAAGCGCCACGCCTTGATGAAGGCCGGTGGCAAGCTCTCCAATGTCATCATCCAAGATGCTTCCTTTGGCGGCGTCTCGGTGGAATTCGTCGAGAAGGCGCCGGAGATCGATCTCGAGAACCCGCTTGAGGCGACGATCGAGCTTCGCCGCGCCGGCCAGGTCATCACCTTCGACGTTGTCTGCCGTTCCAGCCGCGAAGCCGGCGAGGGCGCGGTGCATGGCTTCGCCTACAAGGAGCGCACGCCGGAAACCTTCCTGGCGATCGCCGAGCTGATGTATTCCGACCAGGCGGTACTGCAGGAGCGTATCGCCCGTCGCCAGGTGCGCCGCAGCTTCTTCTGGGGCACCTCGCGTTTCGCTCTCTGGAGCATCCGCGAGACGCTGCGGGCCTTGCGATACTCCGCCGGCCTCATCCGTGAAAGCGCCGTCCAGTCCTTCGCCGATGCTCCCATCGTCGTGAAGGAAAACAATGCCAAGATCCCAGGCCGTGCAGCCGATCTGCCGCCGGTCCTCACAGGAACCCAGGCCTATGGCTAAGACATCTCTCCTTGCTACACTCGGCCTTGCTTTTCTCGTCGCCTCGGCCGCCTCCGGTCGGGCAGAGGGCCTGGTCGCCGATGCGGTCAAGCCGCTCCTCGAGGGAACGGCGCTTGCCGGTGGTCTGCTGTCCGGGCCGGTCAATGTCGAGAAGGCCAGAACGGCGGAGAACGCCGCGGCCATCACGCTCGTGCCCTTCGAACAGTCGGCCGGCGCCTTCACGCTCGCCGGCGAGGACGATGTCGCGACCTTTACCTTCCAGCTGGATGGCCCCCAGGTTTCCGCCGGCGGTGCCTTGAACCTTGCCTATATCAACGCCGTCTCGGTGCTTCCCGATACGGCGAAGGTGGATGTCGAGGTGAACGGCCGGGATGTCGGCAATTTCGCTATTGCCGCGCCGAACGGCACACTGACGCAAAGGATCGCCGTCGCTCCGGAATACCTCCGGGCCGGCCGTAATGTCGTGCAGGTCCGCGCGCGCCAGCATCACCGCGTGGATTGCTCGCTCGATGCGACCTACGAGCTCTGGACGAAGCTCGATCCGGCGCTGAGCGGCTTTGCCACCGGCGTTGCCGCACCCTTCACCGATTTCGACAGCCTGCTCGCCGTTCGCCGCAATTCGGCGCAGCGCACGGAAATCCGCGTCGTCCTTCCCGGCGCGTCCGGTGCCGAGGCGCTGAACGAGGTTGCGCCGGTGCTGCAGGCCCTCGTGCTCTTCCTGAATCGCGACGACATCACCGTAGCGATCGCGGACAAGCCGGGCACGGGTCCCGGCATCGACCTCGTCATGGCGATGGACCGCAGCGGCGGCACAGTGCTTGCCGGGCTCGGCCTTTCTGCTGCCCCGCGCGGGCTGTCCGTACAGGCCGGCGCCACGTCCGGGCGTGCGGCGGTCGTGTTGCGTGCGGCCAATCTCGGCGATGTCAATGCAGCGGTGCTTGCCGCCGTGAAGGGACCGATGGCAGACGGACTGAAGTCCGGCATCTTCGAGAAGGGCCGGGGCCTGCTTTCGGTCGATGCCGGCGAGCGCCGCACGCTCCGGGAGGCGGGCTACGAGACCCGCGTCTTCTCCGGCCGCCTCTCGCGCACCGATTTCGCCGTGGAGATGCCGGCAGACTTCTATCCGGCGGAATATGCGACGCTCGATCTGCGCCTTTCCGCCGCCACCTCGCCGGGCCTCGAACAGACCGCCCAGCTCCTCGTGCGCGTCAACGACAAGGTCGTGAAGAGCTATCCCTTCCGCAACCGCGAAGGCGAGCAGTTCGACGGCAAGCGCATCGAACTGCCGCTGCGTGCCTTCCGCCCGGGCGTCAACCGCGTAGAGCTGCTGGCCGAATTGCCGACCGCGGCGGATACTGCCTGCCGACCGGAAGAGCGTGACGACGGCAAGCCGCGCTTCATCCTGCTCGATACGACGGCCATCGAGGTCCCCGCGCTTGCCCGGGTCGGCCGGCTTCCTGATCTCGCGGCGCTTGCCGGCAAGGCCTATCCCTATGGCGGCGGCAAGCCCTTCGATCTCGTCGTCGACCGGGCGGATCACCAGTCGGTCGGCGCCGGGTTGACCATGCTCGCGCGGCTTGCCCTTTCCGCCCGCGCGCCGCTCAACGCACGGATCGCTATCGGTACGCCCGCCGAGGGTTCCGGACGGGATGCGCTGGTCGTCTCCTCGCAGAACGATTTCGCCGAACTCGGGCCGGCGGACAAAGCGGCCTTCCCGACTGCGGACGATATCAGCGCGTCGGTCGCCGATCTCCTGAAACCCGACGCGGTCGTCACCGCCTCGGTATCCGGCGGCGCTGCGATGGGTAGCGAGACCGCCGATCTCCTGCAGGCCTTCCACGATTCCACGGCGGCGGGGGAGGATGAGCTTTCCTTCGGCGCCCGGGCGCAGCTCTGGCTTGCCGCCGCGACGAACAGTTTCGGCCGCTGGCTGAACTACGAAGGCGAGGACGAGGCGCGGCTTGCACCCCACGGCGAGGGCTCTCTGGTGACGCTTTCCCAGATGCGCTCGCCCGATGGGCTGGCCACCTGGACCGTCATCAAGGCCGATGCGCCACGGGATGTGGAGGCGGGCGTCAACCGGCTCGTCGAGCCCGCCGTCTGGCGCGATCTTCAGGGTGGTACCGCGGCGATCGAGACGGCGAGCCTTTCGCTCGTCAGCCTGCCGGCCGCGGATCGTTACATCGCCGACCTGTCGGACCGCAGCCCCGGCAACCTGCGCCGGGTCGCGGCGGCGTGGTTCTCCGACAATTTCCAGATCTATGTGCTGCTCGTGCTTGCCTGCCTCGGTGCCTTCGCCGCCTGGCTCGGCCTGACGGTGCCGAAAAAGGGCGTGAGGTCCGACCGATGAGAACGCTTTTCCTTGCGACCCTGCTGCTTGGCACCCCGGCCCTGTCATCGATGGCGCTGGCGGCCGATGCAAAGGCCGGCCCCGGCGAGGTCGAGCTGGCCGCGCTCTATTATTATGCCGAGCAGAAGCAGCAGGACCGGCTGGAGGCCGAAACGAACCGGTTGCGGCTGAAATATCCGGATTTCGTCGTGCCTGCCGACGTCTATTCGCCCGCCGCGCGGCAGGTCGATGAAAGCGCTCTCTGGACGCTCTACGACAAGAACGATTTTAACGGCATCGAGGCCGAAATCGGCCGCCGCCGTTCGGAAAACCCGCAATGGGCGCCGAGTGCGGATTTTTCCGGAAAACTTGCCCGCCGCAAGCAGCGCGTCGAGATGATGGCTGCGACCGCCCGCAAGGACTGGATGGGCGTCATCGAGGCTGGCAAGGCCATCGACCCCGCAGGCGAGACGGAAGTCGATCTCGTCTGGATGCTGCTCGACGCCTATGCGCAGACCGGCGCCAAGGATGCGCTGGCGGGTGCCTATCGTGGCCTGCTCTTCCGGGAGGGCGATAGGCGTCTGCCGGATCAGCAGATCCTCACCACCCTCCAAAAATCGACGCGGGATTTCCCGGCTGAGGACGTGCGTAAGGCGATGAACGTGCTGGCGACCTCGCCGCTGCTGCAGGCCGGCTTGCAGCCGTTGGAACTCGACCTCACCCGCAAGGACGTCGCGGACTTCAACGCGGATGAAAAGCGCCAGACGCCGATTGCCGAAGGCGAGGTCGGCCGGCTGCGTGCGGTGGCGGAAAAGGGCGAGCGTCTCGAAGACCTCTCGTTGCTCGGCTGGTACGACCTGAAACTCAAGTCGGCTGAAAATGCCGAACGCTGGTTCAAGGCGGCGCTCGCCAAGCGTCGCGACGTGGAGAACGCCAAGGGCCTCTACCTCTCGCTTGCCGCGCAGAACAAGCAGGACGCGGCCTATGCCGTCGCGGAAGAATATGTCGACGACCTCTCCGCCGATCCCGAATTCCTGATGAATGCGCTGTCGCTGCGCTTTTCCAAGCCCGACCAGCCGGATGCGGACGTGAAGACGGTCACCGCCTACAGCAACGCCATCCTCGCGACGTCGAATGCCGACCATGCGGAAATCCTCGCCTGGTATGCCTATAATTCCCGGCAGTACGAGGCATCGAAGGCCTGGTTTGAAAAGTCACTCGACTGGGAAAGCGCGCCGGTGCGCGTCAAGGGCCTTGCCCTCAGCCTGCTGCGTCTGGCTGCAAAGAAGGACTATGCGGCGCTGGAGGCGGAATATCGCGAGGTCTACCCGGAAATCTGGGCCGAGATAAAGGTCGCGACACCGCCGAAGGGCCGGCGCAGCGTCGCCGTCGAGATGCCTGTCGCGACTGGCGGCGGCACCGGCTATCTCGCGCAATTCAAGGCGAAGCGCTTCAGCGCCTGCATCAAGGAGATTTCCGCGCTGGAGGCGCGCGGCGCGATCTCTGCCGATGCCATGCTGATCAAGGGCTGGTGCCATCTCGAGCTGAACCGGCTCGCGGAGGCCCGCAACGCCTTTGAGGCGGCGCTCGGCAACAGCCGCACCCAGGCGGACGCCGCCTATGGCGCGGTGCTGACCCTGTTGCGCGGCCGGCTGACCGACGATGCCGAGGCGATGGTCGGCCTTTATCCGCTGGCGGAAAAGCGGGACCGCGAGGTCCGGGCGGAAATCTACTGGCAGCGCGCCCGCTCGGCCTTCGACCACAAGCAGTACCAGCGTGTGCTCGATGCGTTGAACGCTCGGGCCAGCCTCGTCGCCGAACCGGCGGATCTCAGCCAGCTGCGTGGCTGGGCCTACTACCATCTCGGCAATCGCGGCCAGGCGCAGGCGGTCTTCGCGCGGCTCAACATGCATCTTTATGACCCGGCGGCCGCTCGCGGCCTTGCCGTCTCCACGGCTCCCATCCGATAGGTTCTTCATGCGCTGGCTGTTTCTCGCTGCACTTCCGCTCCTCGCCACGGGCTGCACCGCCGTGCACGACCCCTTCCTCGAAACCGGATCCATCCGTCCGGACGCGCCGCCGATCTCGACGGAGGTCTCGCCGGAATTCGCCGCTGCCTACCTCCCGTCGATCTCCGGACGTATCGAAAGTGTGCGCCAGACGGTACGCGGCGATTTCTTCGAGCAGGCGATCGTCTATTCCAACGCGACGGCTTCTGCCGGCGAGAACGTGTTGACGGTGCGGGTCGGCACGCCCTCCGAGGGTGTCCCCTTCCTGCGCGCCCCGACGCGACGGGCGATCCTCGCCGAGATGCGGCAGGCCCTGCCTGATGTCGCGATGAGGATCAACGCCGCCGCCGGCCAGAACACGCACGGCATCTATGGTTATGCGACGGGTCCGCTGGGCGCCTCCGGCAGCTGCCTCTACGCCTGGCAGTTCGCCAAACGGACGGCGCCGCTCAGCGAAACGGCGATGGGCCGTCTCGGAGACGGCAATTATTCCGCGCAGGTACGCCTGCGCTTCTGCCATCCCTCCATGCCGGAAGAGCGCATCGCCGCGTTGATGGCGGGAATGCGGCTGAAGCCCGTGACGGACCAGACCTTCGACATGCTGCGCTATGCCGGCGGCAGCGGCGTCCTGCGCAGCCAGCCCGTCGCGGTGCGCGCCGAGCCTATGGCGGTTGTCGACGACGGCGTGGTGCCGCGCCGCACGCCGAAACGCCGGCTCGTGGAGGAGAAGCGGGCCGAAGAGCCGGCCGTCATCCGCAATGCCGTGCGTGTGCCGCTCCCGGGCGAGGCCGGCCAGGAGAAGGTGAAGGTTGCCGTCTCTGAAAAGCCGGTGGAAACGCTGGAAGACGCGCAGACGGCCCGGGCGAAAAGTGCACTGGTGCCGATGCCCGAAACCGCCGCACTGACCGCGGGCGACTGACGCCTACAAGAAGATGTGGTGCTCCTGCTGCACGAGTTCCTGCACGAATTCGGCGACGGTGCGCACGCGCGTCAGGTCCCGCGCACTTTCGTGCCAGGTTGTCCAGTAGGCGCGGCGGATGGCGGTGCCGGGCAGGAGGCGGACGAGCTCGTCATACTGCCGGGCGATATAGTCGTGCAGGATGCCGATGCCGGCGCCGGAACGCACCGCCTCCGTCTGGCCGGTCGCGCTGGAAATCTCGAAGCCGGCATCCCAGCTGCGCATGATCTCGCCGGTGAAATTGAGCGAGGCGGTGAAGATCAGGTCCTCCACATAACCGACACGCCGGTGGGCTTTGAGGTCCTCGACGCCCTCCGGCGTGCCGTTTTCCGCGAGATAGGCGCGCGAGGCATAGAGGCCGAGCGTATAGTCCGTCAGCTTGGAGGAGACGAGGCGTCCCTGTTCCGGCCGTTCCAGCGTGATGGCGATGTCGGCCTCGCGCTGGGAGAGCGAGAAGGAGCGCGGCACCGGCACGAGCTGGATCTTCAGTTCCGGGTGCCGCGCCGTCAGCCGCCCGAGGCGCGGCGCGAGGAAGGAGACGCCAAAACCATCCGGCGCCCCGACGCGCACCGTGCCGGCGACGGCCGTATCGATACGGCCGATGCTCGCCTGCACCGCGAGCATCTCCGTCTCCATCCGCTCGGCCGCGCGAAAGAAGGCGTCGCCTTCGGCGGTGAGATCGCAGCCATTGGTGCGGCGGATGAGGAGCCGCGTCTTCAGCGCTTCCTCCAGCGCGCTGACGCGGCGGCTGAGCGTGGCGTGGTTGACGCCGAGGCGGCGGGAAGCGGCAAGCAGCTGCCCGGTACGGGCCACCGCCAGGAACATGCGGGCGTCATCCCAGTTCATTTCTGCCTCCGACTTTAATTTTTGCACAACGGTTCCTTATCCAAGGTGATTGAGTTGTGCAAATTGAAGTGCGATGATCTCTTCATACCAACGGAGGAGCTCCCCATGTACGAGATCGGCCATTTCATCCACGGCAAGAAGGTCGTCGGCACCAGCGGCCGCACCGCGAACGTCTTCAACCCGGCGACGGGCGAAGTCCAGGCGACGGTGGCACTTGCCAACGACGCCGACCTGCAGGCCGCGATCGACAGCGCGCTTTCCGCGCAGCCGAAGTGGGCCGCCACCAACCCGCAGCGCCGCGCCCGCGTCTTCATGAAGTTCGTCGAGCTTCTGAACCAGAACATGGACGAGCTTGCCGTTCTGATCTCCCGCGAGCACGGCAAGACCGTTGAGGATTCGAAGGGTGACGTCATCCGCGGCCTGGAAGTCTGCGAATTCGTCATCGGCATTCCGCACCTCTCCAAGAGCGAATTCACCGAAGGCGCCGGCCCGAACATCGACATGTATTCGATCCGCCAGCCGGTCGGCATCGGTGCCGGCATCACGCCGTTCAACTTCCCGGGCATGATCCCGATGTGGATGTTCGCCCCGGCTATCGCCTGCGGCAACGCCTTCATCCTGAAGCCCTCCGAGCGCGATCCGTCGCTGCCGATCCGCCTTGCCGAACTGATGATCGAAGCTGGCCTTCCCGCCGGTATCCTCAACGTCGTCAACGGCGACAAGGGTGCGGTCGACGGCATCCTGGCGCATCCGGATATTGCCGCCGTCTCCTTCGTCGGCTCCACGCCGATCGCCCGTTACGTCTACGGCACGGCTGCCGCCAACGGCAAGCGCGCCCAGTGCTTCGGCGGCGCGAAGAACCACATGATCATCATGCCCGATGCCGACCTTGACCAGGCCGCAAACGCGCTGATGGGCGCCGGCTACGGCTCGGCCGGCGAACGCTGCATGGCGATCTCGGTTGCAGTCCCGGTCGGCGAGGAAACCGCCAACCGGCTGATCGAAAAGCTGACGCCGATGATCGAGAGCCTGCGCATCGGCCCGTATACCGACGACAAGGCCGACATGGGCCCGGTCGTGACGAAGGAAGCCCAGGCCCGCATCCTGAGCCTCATCGACAAGGGCGTGGAAGAAGGCGCCAACCTCGTCGTCGACGGCCGCGGCTTCAAGCTTCAGGGCTATGAAGACGGCTATTTCGTCGGCGGCTGCCTGTTCGACAACGTCACGCCGGACATGGAAATCTACAAGACCGAAATCTTCGGCCCGGTCCTGTCCGTCGTTCGCGCCAAGAACTACGAGGAAGCCCTCGACCTGCCGATGAAGCACGAATACGGCAACGGCGTCGCAATCTACACCCGTGACGGCGACGCGGCCCGCGACTTCGCCAGCCGCATCAACATCGGCATGGTCGGCGTCAACGTTCCGATCCCGGTACCGCTTGCCTACCATTCCTTCGGCGGCTGGAAGTCCTCGTCCTTCGGCGATCTCAACCAGCACGGCACGGACTCGATCAAGTTCTGGACCCGTACCAAGACGATCACCAGCCGCTGGCCGTCGGGCATCAAGGACGGCGCCGAATTCGTCATGCCGACGATGAAGTGATCCGTCCCGCCGGAAGGATTGAAAGGGCTCCCGCAAGGGGGCCCTTTTTGCATTGCGAGTTTTTTGTGCCCTGCGAAGAATAGCCATCGATCCCGGCCCGTTAAGCCCTCGTGTCTATGCATTCGGAAGGGGCAAACGATATGTCATTCGCAGCATCTGCTGCGCCCGCGGGACAGGCGGGCGGTTTTCACCGCATCACGTTTACCGGCAAGGCGTCGGAATATTTTGGCATCTGGATCGTCAATGTGCTGCTGACGATCATCACGCTTGGCATCTATTCTGCCTGGGCCAAGGTCCGGCGCAATCGTTATTTCTACGGCAATACCGTGCTGCTTGGCCGGTCCTTTGAATACCATGCGAAGGGTCTGCAGATCCTCATCGGCCGCCTCATCGTTCTCGGTGCCTTTATCGCGCTCAACGTGATTGCGACGCTGGTGCCGATTCTCGTCCTGCTGCCGACGCTCGTCGTTCTGATCGCGTTGCCCTGGCTTGTCGCCAAGGGCCTGCGCTTCAGCGCACGTGTCACGAGCTACCGCAATGTTCGCTTCGATTTCGTCGGCGGTGCGGGCGGTGCGTTCAAGGCCTTCATTCTCGGCAGCCTGCTCGCCGTCATCACCATCGGTATCCTCACGCCGCTCGCCAGCCGCTGGGTCTCGCGCTATGTCGGCACGAACCTGCGCTACGGCGGCAAGGCCTTCGATACCGACCCGCAGCTCGGCCCGCTCTATAAGTCCTGGCTCCTGTCGTTCCTCATCGCGCTGGTCGGCCTCGGCATCATCGCGCTCATCGTCTTCATGAATCTCTCGCTGATCCTGCCGATGATCGAGACGCCCGGCGCTCTGACGCCGGAACAGCAGATCCCGCTCGTCATCAGCGCGGTCATCGGCTACATCGTGCTCTTCGCGACCTTCGGCATTGCAGGCCTCTTCTATCGCGCGGGCGTGCGCAACATCGCCTGGTCGGCGACCACCTTCGACGGCCAGCACCGCATGCTGAGCGACGTCTCGCGCACCCGCTACACCTGGATCGCCATTTCCAACGTTATCGTCACGCTGCTGACCCTCGGCCTGATGCGGCCCTGGGCGGCGGTGCGCATGGCGCGTTATACTTGGGAGCACACCGGCATCCATTTCACGGGGGATGTCGGCGAACTGTTCAGCCGCATCGAGGCGCAGGGCTCGGCCGTCGGCTCGGAGTTCATGGACTTTGAAGGTTTCGACTTTGGCTTCTGACAATGCCACCATCGCCGGCGGGGATTGGCATCCCGCCGGCTCCAGCCGCTCGGTCGAGGCCCGCCTCGTCGAGCGGGCCGGGGAAATCACGGCGGTGCCGGTCGGCGGCGAGAAGCCGCTTGCCGGCGCGGGCCTCTCCTGGGTCGAGATTTCCGGCCGCGTCGGGGCCATCCCGCGCCGGGTGACCTTTCCGGACGGCTCGGTCTTCGAGACCTGGGACAATGACGGCATCGACCGCTATCTTGCCGCGCGCGGCAAGGGGGGCGCCGGCCTCGTGCACTGGCTGGAGCAGTTCCGGCTCCGCCTGATCGTCATCATGCTCGCCGCCTTCGTGCTGGGTGGCGTGGTCTATCGCTGGGGCGTGCCGGCGCTCGTCGAGGTCGCCATCCTCACCACGCCGCCGATCGTGCCGCAGTTGATGGCGCAGGGCACGCTCGAAGCGCTCGACCAGACGACCTTCTCGCCGACGAAGCTGCCGGACGGCCGCCGCAAGGAGATCGCCGACGGCTTTGCCCGCATCGCTGCCCAGTCGCCGCGCGGGGCAGGGGCCTATACCCTCAATTTCCGTGATGGCGGCCTGATCGGACCGAACGCCTTCGCGCTGCCGGACGGCACGCTCGTCCTCACCGACCAGCTCGTCGAACTGGCAGGTGGCGATACGGAGATGATCGTCGGTGTGCTCGCGCACGAGATCGGCCATGTCGAGCTGGAGCACAGCCTGCGCCAGTTCTATCGCGCCGCCGGCATGACCGGCCTCATCATGCTGATTGCCGGCGACGTCGGCTCGGCGGTCGAGGACGTGCTGGTGCAAGGTGGCGGCCTCCTCGCGCTCTCCTATTCGCGCGGTGCGGAGGCCGAAGCCGACCGGCGCTCGGTCGAGCTGATGGCAAAGGCCGGCTACGACCCCACCGCGATCGCCCGCTTCTTCGGTCTCCTGGAGGAAAAACTCGGCGACAAGGGGGATACCACCATCCTCTCCACCCATCCGGGCACGCCGCAGCGCAAGAAGGACATCATCGACTACAGCCGGATCATCTCCGGCCAGTCGGATCCGGACCTGCAATGAACGAAAACGGCGGCCCGAGAGCCGCCGTTTCCTGGTTTGGCCTTGGGAGGCATTCCTGTTACTGCGACGGGCCGTCGTTGTAGCCGACCTTGTCCACCAGCTCGGATGCCTTCTTGCGGTTCGCCGCGATGTCGACGAGCGGCAGGGCATCCGGCTTCAGCGTGCCGAAGGACTTGACGACCTCGGACGGCTCGGCACCCGGCAGGACCGGGTATTCGTAGACCTGCTCGGCATAGATCTTCTGCGCGGTGCCGGCCGACAGGAATTCCATCAGCTTCAGCGCATTGTCCTTGTTCGGAGCGTTCTTGGCGAGCGCCATGCCGGAGACGTTGACGTGGCTGCCGCGGTCGGCGGTGTTCGGGAACAGCACCTTGATGGCTGCCGCCCAATCCTTCTGCTCCGGCTCCTTCTCGTTGGTCATCATCAGACCGACATAGTAGGAGTTGCCGAGTGCGAGGTCGCATTCGCCGGCGAGGATCGCCTTGGCCTGGTCGCGGTCGCCGCCGTCGGGCTTGCGGGCGAGGTTGTTCTTCAGGCCGGTCAGCCACTTCTCGGCTTCGGCTTCGCCGTGATGGGCGATCATCGAGGCGATCAGGCCGATATTGTAGGAGTGCTGGCCGTCACGGGTGCAGATCTTGCCCTTCCACTTCGGGTCGGCAAGCTCCTCGTAGGTGATCTCGTTCTGCGCGACGCGATCCTTGGACGCGTAGACGACGCGCGAACGCGTGGTCAGGCCAAACCAGTCGCCATCCGGATCGCGGTACTGCGCCGGGATGTCCTTGTTGATAACGTCGTTCTGGACCGGCTGCGTGACGCCGCCTTCCTTGGCTTCCGTCAGGCGCGCGATGTCGACCGTCAGGATGACGTCGGCCGGCGAGTTCGCGCCTTCCGCCTGGATGCGCTCCACCAGGCCCTTGTCGAGGAAGAGCACGTTGGTGGTGATGCCGGTTTCCTTGGTGAATTCGTCGAGCAGCGGCTTGATCAGATCCGGCTGACGGTAGGAGTAGATGTTGACTTCACCATCTGCAAAGGCCGGTGTGGCAAGGGCCAGACCGGCGGTCGAGAGGGCAAGGGCGGTGAGAGACGTCTTAAGCAGTTGCATCGGGTCCTCCTGGTGCATTTATTCTTAACTGCTAAAGTCGTGTTTAACGGCTTGCCCCTCGCAGTCAACCGTGCGATCCCCGCCATAACATGAATGTGATTTTCCGCTTTTTGGAATTGTTCTAAATAGCGAAGTGTCCTATATGTGTGCGGACTAGAAAACCGGATTCGGAGTTCCCGATGCGTCTGACGAAACAAACCAACTATGCGGTGCGCATGTTGATGTACTGCGCGGCGAATGGTGACAAACTCAGCCGCGTTCCGGAAATCGCCAGGGCCTATGGCGTATCCGAGCTGTTCCTGTTCAAGATCCTCCAGCCGCTGACGCGGGCCGGCATCATCGAGACCGTGCGCGGCCGCAACGGCGGCGTACGTCTGCCGAAGCCGGCGGCGGAGATCACGCTGTTCGACGTCGTGCGGGTGACGGAGGATTCCTTCGCCATGGCCGAATGTTTCGAGGCGGGGGAGATCGAATGCCCGCTGGTCGATAGCTGTGGCCTCAATTCGGCGCTGCGCAAGGCGCTCAACGCCTTCTTCGAAGTGCTGCAGCAATATACGATCGACGATCTGGTCAAGGCCCGCCCGCAGATCGGCATGCTGCTTGGCCTGGAAAATGCGGCCGTGCGGCAGCCCGCCGCCTGAGGCTTGAGGCAGGGCCTTTCCGTTTTTTTCACCGGGTGCAATGCCCGGCGCCTCCAGCTTGGTATCGCGCTGGTGGCATATCCATTTCACAAATTTCTGAAAGTGCACCAGACGCCGGAGGTTACTCTCCGGCGCTTGTGTCCTGCCTGACATATTCCCTGAGGATGAACTCGACGGCTGTCGGGTCGAGCTCGGCCTTGTCGATGCGGAAGTCGACGCCGTAATCGTCGATCTTCTGGAAATAGGCATCGCTTATCGAGGAGGAAATGACGCCGACCGGGCCGATGTAGCCGTTGCGCCGGAGTTCCGGCACGGTCTCGCGAAAATCCGCCTGCGGCTGGAGCCGGTTGTCCATCAGGATCATGTCGAGCCGCACCCTGTCAGCACGGATGAAATCCAGCGCCGCTTCCACCGTCTCTACATAATGAAGGGTGATCGCATAGCTTGTCACCTTGCGCATCAGCGCGCTGAGGATGACGTTTTCCGCAGGGTCGTCATCGACAAGCAGGATATGCACGGTTGCGGTCATAGTGGTGGGTGAACCTGATTGCATCGAATGGTTGGCCGGAAGCCGCGGCTACTCTCATCCACGCGGCACGCATTAACAAGTCCCTAACTCTGCTATCGGTAACGCCGCGGACCTGATTTGCGGCATTATTGGATGATTTGCTCGCGGATTGCCTTTGCCACCATCTGCGTACGGTTCACCACGTCGAGTTTCTTCAGGATCGTAGCCGTGTGCGAGTTCACCGTGTGCTCGGAAACCGAGACGATGAGGGCGATCTCGCTTGCCGTCTTGCCGTAGGAGATCCAGCGCAGGATTTCCGTCTCGCGCGGCGTCAGACCCATGCCTGCCTTGTTGGCGAGGACCTTGCGGTAGAAGTAGTCGAAGGCGCAGTTCGCCTCGTAGCAGATCTCGTAGTGGGCGCTGCGGCCGATATCCTCGCCGTCGCCCAGGAAGAGCACCACATACCGTATGCCCCCGATGGAGTGGACCGGAATGGCAAGCGCCATGTCGAAGCCGATCTGCTCGAGGAAGTCGCCGCTGCCGACCGCGCCGTTCTCCACCGGGTCATCGCTCAGCCACACGGTCGGGATGGTCGATTTGTAGAAGCTTTTGAAGATGGCGGAATCGTTCAGGCGATGACGCTTGTCATAGGCCTCGGCAAGGCCGGCTGGCAGGTCGTGCAGCACGAGGCGGCCCGCAAGGTGGCTCGTCTCGTGTTCGTTGGCCAGCTGCAGGATGCCGAAATGCTCGAAACCGTAGCGCAGCGCCAAGGTATGGAAAATGCGAAAGAAATCGACGCGATTGAGAGCCTTCTCAAGATCGCTTTCGAAATCATAGCGCCGGTAGTGTTTGTTCAAGACGGGCACGTGGTCTCTATCCCCAGGGATTCCACGCGTCAAATCTAGCGCCACAATCTTTGGCGGCAAAGGGTTTTGCCGGACAATTTCGTGATGGCGGTCCACTTTTTTGTGGCCGTTCGAACAAGGTGCTGAAAACAAAGGAAGAAACGAAAGAAGGACTGCCCTTCGCTCTTGTCGTCTCGCCCCGCCGCCACAGGGTGAAACAGCGAAGGACAGTCCCTCTTGCCTCGATGTCCCGTTATGGCACGACGCCGGCGTCGCCGCTATCCATTCAGGTCGGGATTGACAAGGCAGGGGGTGGGTGATTCGCGTTGCTTTTGAAGCCGTTTCTAATGCTGTGGAGAATAATCTTCCGCGGTTTTTTCCGGTTGGACAAATTTGTTCGCGGACTTATTGCAATCCTGCGGCAAATGTCGTTCCATCCCCGGCAAGGTCGGGGCCGGAAGTGTACCCGAGCCTGCACAAGAGAACAAAAAAGCAAACCTGGGAAGCTCACTATGAAAAAGCTGACTACTCTCCTCGCAGCGACGGCGCTTGCCTCGTTGATGGGTACGGCCGCTTGGTCGAAGACCTTCGTCTACTGCTCGGAAGCGTCGCCGGAAGGCTTCGATCCCGGCCTCTATACCGGCGGTCAGACCTTCGACGCAGCAGCGCACACGGTCTACAACCGGCTGGTGGAATTCAAGCGCGGCACGACGGAACTGGAGCCTGCGCTGGCCGAGAGCTGGGAAATTTCCGCCGATGGCAAGGAATATACCTTCAAGCTCCGCAAGGGCGTGAAGTTCCAGACGACTGAGTATTTCACCCCGTCGCGTGAGCTGAACGCAGACGACGTGATCTTCTCCTTCGAGCGTCAGTACAAGGAAGACAATGCCTGGAACAAGTACGTGCCGGGCGCGTCCTGGGAATACTTCTCCGGCATGGGTCTGCCCGATGTGCTCGACAAGATCGAGAAGGTCGACGACCTGACGGTCAAGATCACGCTGAAGCGCCCGGAAGCACCGCTGCTCGCCAACCTCGGCATGCCCTTCATCTCGATCGTCTCCAAGGAATATGCCGACAAGCTACAGGCTGACGGCAAGATGGAGCTGATGAACCAGCAGCCGCTCGGCACCGGCCCGTTCACCTTCGTTGCCTACCAGCCGGATGCCGCGATCCGCTACAAGGCCAACCCGGACTACTGGGGCGGCAAGCAGAAGATCGACGATCTCGTCTTCGCAATCACCACGGACGCTGCCGTTCGCGCGCAGAAGCTGAAGGCTGGCGAATGCCACCTGATGTCCTATCCGAACGCCGCTGACGTCGCCGAGCTGAAGGCCGACCCGAACCTGCACATCTCCGAGCAGGCTGGCCTCAACGTCGCATACCTCGCCTACAACACGCTGGTTCCGCCCTTCGACAAGGTCGAGGTCCGCAAGGCCCTCAACATGGCGATCAACCGCCAGGCCATCGTCGACGCGGTCTTCCAGGGCGCGGCAACGGTTGCAAAGAACCCGATCCCGCCGACCATGTGGTCGTACAACGACGCCGTCGTCGACGACAAGTTCGATCCGGAAGCGGCCAAGAAGATGCTTGAAGACGCTGGCGCTGCCGGCCTCAAGATGAAGATCTGGGCGATGCCCGTCGCGCGTCCGTACATGCTGAACGCCCGCCGCGCAGCAGAACTGATGCAGGCTGACCTTGCCAAGATCGGCGTCGAAGTCGAGATCGTCTCCTACGAATGGGCCGAGTATCTGAAGCTCTCGTCTGCCAAGGACCGCGACGGCGCGGCCATCCTCGGCTGGACGGGCGACAACGGCGACCCGGACAACTTCCTTGACACCCTGCTCGGTTGCGACGCCGTCGGCGGCAACAACCGTGCGCAGTGGTGCAACAAGGAGTTCGACGACCTGATGACGAAGGCGAAGGAAACCGCCGACGTTGCAGAGCGCACCAAGCTCTATGAAGAGGCCCAGGTCATCTTCAAGCGCGAAGCGCCCTGGAACACGCTCGACCACTCGCTCGCCGTCGTTCCGATGAGCAAGAAGGTCTCGGGCTTCGTCCAGTCCCCGCTTGGCGACTTCGTCTTCGAAGGCGTGGACATCGCCGAGTAATATCGGCTACGAGAAAGCGCACGCCGCAAAGAGCGTGCATTGGCCGGCGGCTCGAAGACATTCGGGCCGCCGGTTTTTCACAAAAATGAAGGGATTGGCTCCCATGTTTCGTTTTATCTTCGGACGGCTCGCCGTCCTGATACCCACGTTCCTCGGGGTATCGCTCATCGCGTTCTCCTTCATTCGACTTCTTCCGGGCGATCCGGTCATGCTGATGTCGGGTGAGCGCGTCATGTCTCCGGAACGACACGCCGAGCTCATGCACCAGCTTGGCCTCGACCGACCGATGTACATCCAGTATTTCGACTATCTCGCCGGCCTGCTCACGGGCGACTTCGGCTCGTCCATCGTGACCAAGCGGCCGGTGCTCGATGACTTCATGCTGCTCTTCCCGGCAACGCTGGAGCTTTCGCTCTGCGCCATCATCGTCGCCGTCGTGCTCGGCATTCCCGCCGGCGTCTTCGCCGCGGTGAAACGCGGGACCTGGCTCGACCAGTCGATCATGGGCGTTGCCCTCGTCGGCTATTCGATGCCGATCTTCTGGTGGGGCCTGCTGCTCATCATCTTCTTCTCCGGTTATCTCGGCTGGACACCGGTCTCGGGGCGCATCTCGCTGATGTACTTCTTCCCGCAGGTCACCGGTTTCATGCTGATCGACAGCCTGATCTCCGGGCAGGCGGGGGCGTTCAAATCGGCGCTGACCTACCTGATCCTGCCGACGGTCGTCCTTGCGACGATCCCGCTCGCCGTCATCGCCCGCCAGACCCGTTCGGCCATGCTCGAAGTGCTCGGCGAGGACTATGTCCGCACCGCCCGCGCCAAGGGCCTGCCGCCGTTCCGGGTCATCGGCGTGCATGCGCTGCGCAACGCGATGATCCCCGTCATCACCACGATCGGCCTTCAGGTCGGCGTGCTGCTCGCGGGCGCCATCCTTACCGAGACGATCTTCTCCTGGCCGGGCATCGGCAAGTGGATGGTCGACAGTGTCTTCAAGCGCGACTATGCCGTGGTGCAGGGTGGCTTGATGCTGATCGCTGCCGTCATCATGATCGTCAACCTCGTGGTCGACCTGCTTTACGGCTGGGTCAACCCGCGTATCCGGCACTAGGAGGCGATCCATGAGCACGGTTCAAAACACGGCCGACACCAAGACGGGTGGCACGCCGCCCTCGGGTCTTTCCGAATTCTGGTTCTATTTCTCGCGCAACAAGGGCGCCGTCATCGGCCTCGCGTTCTTCCTGGTCATCCTGTTCGTCGCTGTCTTCGCACCCTTCGTCGCACCGCACAGCCCGAGCAGCCAGAACCGCGAACTTCTCCTGCTGCCGCCGGTCTTCCAGGACGGCGGCATGTGGGGGCATATTCTCGGCACCGACGCCGTCGGCCGCGACATTCTCTCGCGCCTCATCTACGGCGCGCGCTTCTCGCTCTTCATCGGTCTCGTCGTCGTGACGCTTTCGGTGGTCTCGGGTGTGCTGATCGGTCTTATCGCCGGCTATTTCCGCGGCAAGGTCGATACGTTCATCATGCGCATCATGGACATCATCCTGGCGTTCCCCTCGCTGCTGCTTGCCCTCGTGCTGGTGGCGGTTCTGGGGCCGGGCCTCTTGAACGCCATGATCGCCATCTCGCTCGTCAACCAGCCGCACTTCGTGCGCCTGACGCGCGCGGCCGTGATGACCGAGAAGTCGAAGGACTATGTCGTCGGCTCGAAGGTCGCGGGCGCCGGCACGCTGCGCCTGATGTTCCTCACCATCCTGCCGAATTGCCTCGCTCCACTCATCGTCCAGGCGACGCTCGCCTTCTCGGCGGCGATCCTCGACGCGGCGGCGCTCGGCTTCCTCGGCATGGGCGCGCAGCCGCCGACGCCGGAATGGGGCACGATGCTCGCCGAAGCGCGCGAATTCATCCAGCGCGCCTGGTGGGTCGTCACCTTCCCCGGCCTTGCCATCCTCATCACCGTGCTGGCCATCAACCTCATGGGTGACGGCCTGCGCGACGCCCTCGATCCCAAGCTGAAGAGGTCGTGATGTCGCTTCTCGAAGTCAAAAACCTCACCGTCGAATTCCAGACGGCTTCCGGTCCCTTCCGCGCCGTGGACGGCGTTTCGCTCAAGGTCGACGAGGGCGAAGTGCTCGCCATCGTCGGCGAATCCGGCTCGGGCAAGTCGGTCTCCATGCTCGCCGCCATGGGGCTTCTCCCGTGGACGGCGAAGGTGACCGCCGACGTACTCACCTTCAACGGCCGCGACATGCAGGCCATGTCCGACAGCGACCGGCGCAAGATCATCGGCAAGGATATTGCCATGATCTTCCAGGAGCCGATCGCCAGCCTCAATCCGTGCTTCACGGTCGGCTACCAGATCGAGGAAGTGCTGCGCATCCACACGGATCTCTCCCGCAAGGCGCGCCGCGACCGGGCGATCGAACTCTTCCAGTCCGTCGGTATTCCGAACCCGGAAGAACGCCTTGGCCACTATCCGCACCAGATGTCGGGCGGCCAGTGCCAGCGTGTGATGATCGCGACCGCGCTCGCCTGCAATCCGAAGCTGCTGATCGCCGACGAGCCGACCACTGCGCTCGACGTGACGATCCAGAAGCAGATCCTCGACCTCCTGATGAAGCTGCAGGCCGAACACGGCATGGGCCTCATCATCATCACCCATGACATGGGCGTCGTCGCCGAAACCGCCGACCGCGTCATCGTGCAGTACAAGGGCCGCCAGATCGAGGAGGCCGACGTGTTGTCGCTCTTCTCGGCCCCGAAGAGCGTCTACACCAAGGCGCTGCTTTCGGCCCTGCCGGAAAATGCCACCGGCGAGCGCCTGCCGACGATCACGGAAAAGCTGACCGACGCCGAGATTTTTGCAGGAGCAGTCCGATGACCCCTGTTCTTGAAGCAAAGAACCTGAAACGCGACTACCATATCCCTGGAAGCCTGTTCAAACCCGCCAAGACCGTCCATGCCGTCAAGGGCGTGAGCTTCAAGGTCGAGCAGGGCAAGACGCTTGCCATCGTTGGCGAAAGCGGTTGCGGCAAGTCCACCCTTGCCCGCATGGTCACGATGATCGATCCGATCACCGAGGGCGATATGCTGATCGATGGCCGCAAGGTCGACATCGCGCATGAGCCGCTGACCGCGGAAATGCGCAGCAAGGTGCAGATCGTCTTCCAGAACCCCTATGGCTCGCTCAACCCGCGCAAGAAGATCGGCGACATCCTCACGGAGCCGCTGGTCATCAACACCAAGGTGCCTGCGGGCGAGCGGCGTGACCGCGCCATGGCCATGCTGAAGAAGGTCGGCCTTGAGGAGAAGCATTACGGGCGCTACCCGCACATGTTCTCCGGCGGCCAGCGCCAGCGCGTGGCGATCGCCCGCGCGCTGATGCTCAATCCGCGCCTGCTCGTGCTCGACGAGCCGGTCTCGGCGCTCGATCTTTCGGTTCAGGCCCAGGTGCTCAACCTGCTCGCTGACCTGCAGGACGAGTTCAAGCTCACCTATGTCTTCATCAGCCATGACCTTTCGGTGGTGCGCCACATCGCCGACGACGTGATGGTGATGTACTTCGGTGAAGCCGTGGAATACGGCAGCCGTGATCAGGTGTTCGAAAACCCGCAGCACAACTACACAAAGACCCTTTTCGCCGCGACGCCCCGCGTCGACGTGGACGCCATCCGCGCCCGCGTCGAACGCCGCAAGCGCGTGGCGTGAGGACGAACAGCCCATGACGGCGACCCGCGCGATCGTCGTCATGGGCGTTTCCGGTTCCGGCAAGACCTCGGTCGCCGATGGTCTGGCCGCCGCCCTCGGCACCGCTTTCATCGAAGGCGACAGCCTGCACCCCGCCGGCAATGTCGAGAAGATGTCCCGCGGCGTTCCGCTGACGGACGAGGACCGCTGGCCCTGGCTCGATACGATCGGCCAGGCGCTCGCCGGCAGCCTCGACGCGGGAAAGAGCGTTGTCGTTTCCTGCTCGGCCCTGAAAAAGATCTATCGCGACCGTCTGCGCCAGTCGGCCCGTGGATCGCTGACTTTCGTCTTCCTCAAGGGCAGCCGCGATCTGCTCACGGCCCGCATGGCTGCGCGGCACGGCCATTTCATGCCTGCAAGCCTGCTCGACAGCCAGCTTGCCACGCTGGAGGATCCGTCCGGTGAGGCTGGCGTCGTGACTGTCGGCATCGACGCCGCCGTCGAGACGATCGTTGCCAGGGCGCTCGACGGATTGAAAGCTGTCGGCTGACCCCACGGTGCACGCGAATTTCCCGCCGGGCCACTGGCGTCCGTGCGCCGGGCCTCGTATAGACGGCCCACCGCCGGCCGTTGCGTGGCCGCGGCCTCCCGCGAAGATTTTCAAGCCCTGACAGGAACGAGACATGGACATCAAACGCTTTGAAACCGGCCCGCGCATGAGCCAGGCCGTCGTGCACAACGGGACCGTCTATCTGGCCGGCCAGGTCGGTGAGGCGGGCTCGGACGTCACCGAGCAGACGAAGCAGGCGCTGGCCGAAGTCGACCGCCTGCTGGCGCTTGCCGGCACCGACAAGACCCGCATCCTTTCCGCCCAGATCTGGCTCGCCGACATGGCCGATTTCTCCAAGATGAACGCCGTCTGGGATGTCTGGGCACCGCAGGGCCACACCCCGGCCCGCGCCACCGGCGAATCCAAGCTCGCAACGCCGGACTACCTCGTCGAAGTCATCGTCGTCGCCGCGCTCTGAGCCAGGCCTCGGCTGAAACGAAAAGAGGCCGCGGTTTCCGCGGCCTCTGCAATGAAAGCGGGCGCCTCAGGCGACGCTTCGCAGCCTCTCCGCCGCGGTCGGCCGCAGCGCAGCAGGGATCTGCTGCAGCACTTCCAGCGCCAGCGCCCTTGCATTCTCCTGCGCCTTGTCGAGATTGCTGACGTGCCGGGCGTCCATCGTATAGAGCGTGCCGCCGCAACCGAAGATGTCGCGGAAGGCCGAACGTTCGATGATCGGTGTCTGCAGAAGGTGAACCCGGCGAGCCGCGAGCAGGTCCTTGACCGCATGCATCGCGCGCGTCGTCACCATGGAATTGACGCGGGTGAGCACGACGGAATGGCGGATATGGATATCGGCCTTGTCTTCCAGATATTGCAGGAGCTCGATGACATTGGCGCCGCCCTGCGCGTCCATGGCGGAGCCCTGCACGGGGATCAGCACGTAGTCGGAATAGCCCACTGCCTTGGCGAGGAGCGAACTGCGCGATCCCGGCAGGTCGATCAAGACGAAATCGGCGCGTGCCTTCTCTTCGGCCAGCTGCCGGTCGATCGTACCCATCGTCACATAGGGCACCACCGCGAGGCGATTGCCGAGCAGACCTTGGGAGTTTTCGTGCCAGCGGGTGATCCAGTGCTGCGGATCGGCGTCAAGCACCGAGACGCGAAAGCCGAGGTGGGCAAGCTCGGTCGCTAGCAGCAGCACGGCGGTGGTCTTGCCGGCGCCGCCTTTGGTGTTGGCGAAGGTGATGACGGGCATGGGGCTCCCTGGAACGGTTGTCGAGCCGGTCATCGCTCTCAAAGCACCTCGCATGGTGCTTCGCCATCCTCGGTTATTGTGGTTAATGCCCGATGAAGGCGCCTGCTTTGCCGGGCGCAAAACCATCGTGCAAGCCGCTGGAACAGGCTATCTCCGCCGGTCGGCGGCGAGGATTTCGCGGGCGATCTGATCCAGCGGCAGGATCCTGTCGACGCCGCCATGGGCGATCGCCTCCTTTGGCATGCCGAAGACGATAGAGCTCGCTTCGTCCTGCGCGACCGTATAGGCGCCGGCCTGGTGCATCTCGTTCATGCCGCGTGCGCCGTCGTCGCCCATGCCCGTCAGGATGACGCCCATGGCATTCGCTCCGGCCGAACGGGCGGCGGAGCGGAACAGCACGTCGACGGACGGCCGGTGGCGCGAGACGAGGGGGCCTTCGCGCACGGCGACATGGTAGCGCGCACCCTGCCGCTCCAGCATCATATGGCGATCACCGGGGGCGATCAGCACATGGCCGCGCAGCACGGGGTCGCCATGGACCGCTTCCTTGACCTCCACTTCGCACAGGCTGTTGAGGCGCTTGGCGAAGGCGGCGGTGAACTTTTCCGGCATGTGCTGCACGATGACGATGCCGGGGGAGTTGGCCGGCAACTGTTCCAGCAGAACCCGCAGCGCCTCCGTGCCGCCGGTCGAGGCGCCGACGCAGGCGACCATTTCGGTCGTCTTGGCCATGGCGCGGCCGGAGGGCGGGGGCAGCACGGCATCGGCCGTGAGCTTTGCGGTCGGCCCGCTGGCGGCGGCCGAACGCCGGCTCTGGCCAAGGCGGGCGACGGCCGCGCCCTTGACGGCCTCGCGGATGCGCGTGCCGGACTCGGCGAGATGGTCGGCCGCACCGATCTTCGGCTTCAGGATGATGTCGACAGCGCCGGCTTCCAGCGCCTGCATCAGCGTCTCCGAGCCCTCCTCGGTGAGCGAGGAGCACATGACGACGGGGATCGGCCGCTGCGACATCAGTTTGCGCAGGAAGGTGATACCGTCCATGCGCGGCATTTCCACGTCGAGCGTGATGACGTCGGGCACCTCTTCCTGGATCTTCTTGGCCGCCATGAAGGGATCGGAGGCCGCGCCCATCACCTCGATCTCCGGATCCTGCTCCAGCACGTGGGTCAGCGCCTGGCGCACGCTCGCCGAGTCGTCGATGATGAGAACGCGGATCTTTTTGCCGGGAAGGACCATCAGATCTTCTTGAAAACCGTGTTGGCGACCTGGCGCACCGGCAGGGAGATGCCGGTGACCGTTTCGGAATGGCCCACATAGAGGAAACCGCCGGGCACCAGGCAGTCGCAGAGCCGCGACAGCACCTTGGCCTGTGTCGGCTTGTCGAAATAGATCAATACGTTGCGGCAGAAGATCATGTGCATGGGGTCGCCCACCTTGTAGACGCTGTCCATGAGGTTCATGCGGGCAAAGCCGATCGTCGAGCGCAGGCGCGGATGGATTCGCACCTCGCCGCGCCCGGCATGGCGCGAGACCATGACGTAGCGGCGCTGCATCTCGGCCGGCACGGGCTGGATCATGTCGCGCGGATAGACGCCGCGCCGGGCTGCGGCAAGCACTTCGGTCGAGAGGTCGGTGGCAAGAATGCGATAATCGAGGCCGGACGACGCATCGACGAAATCCTGCATCACCATCGCCATCGTATAGGGCTCGGCACCGATGGAGCAGGCGGCGCTCCACAGCCGCAGCCGCTTGTGGCCGGCCGCCACCATTTCCGGCAGGCCGGTCGCGGCCATGTACTCGAAATGCTTCGGCTCGCGGAAGAAGTCGGTCTTGTTGGTGGTCACGGCGTCGATGAGGAAGATCGCTTCCTTCTCGATGCCGCCGTGCTTGAAGAGATAGTCGCAATAGTCGTTGAAGCTGGCAATGCCGGTTGCCCGAAGGCGCCGGCGCAGCCGGCCCTCCAGCATCGTCAGCTTCGTGATCGGCATCTTGATGCCGCTGTAGTCGTAGATATAGCGCGACAGGGCTTCGAAGTTCCGGTTGCTTAGCCCGTCCTCCGCTCCTTGCGCCCGCAATGCTGCTCCCACACCCATGCTCCCGAAACTATGCCGTTGCGGCGAGGCGACCCGCCGAACCCATCATCGCCATCTCGGCGCCGGAGAACAGGCGCGCGAGATCGACGATGACGACGAAACCGCCGTTGCGGCGCACGACGCCGGCAATGTAGTCGGACGGCCAGCGCACGCCGATGTCGGGCGCGCCCTCGATCTCGTCGGTGCGGAAGGGGATGACCTCGAAGACCCGGTCGGCGACGAGGCCGAGGGTGAGGATCTTCTCACCGATCGGTACGTCGAGCACCAGGGCCCGCGTATGCGGGGTCTTCTCGGTCTTCGTCATGCCGAGACGAAGACGCAGGTCGATGACCGGCACACCCTGGCCCCGCACGTCCCGGAGCCCAAGCAGGTATTCCGGCCCGTGCGGGATCTTGAAGGCATCCTCGTGGTCGAGGATTTCCCGGACGACCGAGACGGGCACCGCAAAGACCTCGCTGTCGAGACTGAAGGTGACGAATTGGGATTCGGAGGATGTGCCGGCCATGATCAAGCGCTTTCCCTGAAGTCTGCGTCGTCGGCATCCGGGCCGCCCATCGACATGTCGAGGGCAAAGCCGCGGGCGCGGGCCTGCTGGCCGTTGACGCTGTTGTCGGACTTGCGAAGCGGCGCAGCGGGCGCCTTGGCGACCGGACGCGATGCGACCGGCGCCGGGCGGCGCTGCTGGGCGAGCGGGGCGCCGGAGGCGCGATCGACGCGGAAGAAGGCGATGGAGGTCTGCAGCTCCTCGGCCTGGGCGGCCAGTTCTTCCGAGGTGCCGGACATTTCTTCCGAGGCGCCGGCATTCTGCTGGGTCACCTTGTCGAGCTGCTGGATCGCCTCGTTGATCTGTGAGGCGCCGATGTCCTGCTCGCGGCAGGCGGCGGAGATTTCCGAGACCAGCTCCGCAGTCTTGCGGATATCCGGCACCAGCCGGTTCAGCATCTCGCCGGCTTCGGTGGCGACGGAAACCGTCTGGCCGGACAGCGTGCTGATTTCGGCAGCGGCTGCCTGGCTGCGCTCGGCGAGCTTGCGCACTTCCGAGGCGACGACGGCAAAGCCCTTGCCGTGTTCGCCGGCACGGGCCGCCTCGACGGCGGCGTTGAGGGCGAGAAGGTCGGTCTGGCGGGCGATTTCCTGCACGATGGAGATCTTTTCCGCGATGGTGCGCATGGCGCCGACGGCGCGGCCGACGGCTTCGCCCGATGCCTCGGCATCCTTGGCGGACTGGCGGGCGATTTTTTCGGTCTGGGCGGCGTTGTCGGCGTTCTGCTTGATGTTGGACGCCATCTCCTCCATCGAGGCGGAAGCCTCTTCGGCGGAGGATGCCTGTTCCGTCGCGCCCTGGGAGAGCTGTTCCGAGCTTGCCGAAAGCTCCTGGCTGCCGGAGGAGACGTTGTTGGCGGCGGAAAGCGCATCGCCGACGACGCCGCGCAGGCGCTCCACCATGCTTTCCAGCGACAGGCCGAGCGTGTCCTTGTCGGACAGCGGCTTCGGCGTCACGGTCAGGTCGCCATTGGCGATCTGGTCGGCGATGGTCGCCGTGTTGCGCAGGTTGCCGGTCATGACATTGATCGTATCGACAAGGTCCTTGATCTCGTCGTTCGTCTTGATCTCGACATTCTGGTCGAGGTCACCGATGGCGACGGCCTCGGCGACGGACTTGATCTTCTTGAGGCCGCTGTTGATGCCGAGTGCGAGCCAGACGGCCGCGCCGACGGCGAGCACCAGGGCGATGCCGGCAATGACGAGGATGAGGTTACGTGTCGTTGCGTAGAGGTTGTCGGTATCCTCGTCCGCCTTCGTCATCAGCCCCTTGTTGCTTTCGATGCGGACGTTGATCGTCTTTTCGATCTCGTCCATCAGGCTGCGGCTTTCCGTGGAGACGATACGGACCGCCTCCGTCGAATTGCCGGCGGCGACGAAGGAGCGGATCTTGTCATCAATGCGGACGAGCTGCTTTTCTTTCTCGGCGACATCTTGCCACTGCTGGACGGCGACCGGGTCGGTCGAAAGGCTGATCAGATTGGCAAGGGTTTCCTCGAACATCTGCCGGTTGCGATCGCCGGATTCGAGATGCGTGGCGGCTTCGCTGGAGTTGGTGGAAAGGGCAAGGTTCATCTGCGCGCGCGCCAGACGAAGCTGGTAGTTCGCAAGGTTCTGCGCTGCCTCGAGGCGCGCGGAAGGACCGGCGAGCATGTCGGAAATCGCTTGATTGAGCGAAGCAAGGCTCAGGATGGCATAGATGGAGGTGCCAGCCATCATCAGGATGATGGCGCCGAAGGCAACGGCCAGTTTGAGTTTGATGGTAAAGCGCATCTCGTAGGGGCTCCTTTGGTCGCAGATGCCGTTCTTGGGCAGGGTACCCGGAGGCCGGGACCCGTTATGCGAGAAGACCGATACACTCACCCTTCCGCGGGCCGTTCTTGGCCCTTCCACCGGCGCCTACACACGCCGGGTCGACAGTGCGGCGCATCCGTTGCCGGATGCGCCGCGATTTTTGTCCGATCAGGCGCTTTCGCGGAAATCCGCGTCGTCGGCGTCGGGGCCACCCATCGACATGTCGAGGGCAAAGCCGTTGGCGTTGCGGGCTGCCTTGCCGGCCGTCGATGCCGGGCGGTGGGCCGGGGAAGCGGCCGGACGCTTGGCGATGACGGGGGCAGCCATTTTCGCTGCGGTCACCCGCAGCTTTTCGGCGTGGTTCGGCTCCTTGCGGGCCGAGTTTTCAACCCGGAAGAAGGCGATCGAGGCCTGAAGTTCTTCCGCCTGGGCGGCCAGCTCTTCCGACGTCGCCGACATCTCTTCCGAGGCGCCGGCATTTTGCTGGGTGACCTTGTCAAGCTGCTGGATCGCCTCGTTGATCTGCGAGGCGCCGATGTCCTGCTCGCGGCAGGCGGCGGAGATTTCCGAGACCAGCTCCGCAGTCTTGCGGATATCCGGCACCAGCCGGTTCAGCATCTCGCCGGCTTCCGTCGCAACGGAGACCGTTTCGCCGGAAAGCGCGCTGATTTCGGCGGCGGCTGCCTGGCTGCGCTCGGCGAGCTTGCGCACTTCCGAGGCGACGACGGCAAAGCCCTTGCCGTGTTCGCCGGCACGGGCCGCCTCGACGGCGGCGTTGAGGGCGAGAAGGTCGGTCTGGCGAGCGATTTCCTGCACGATGGAGATCTTTTCCGCGATGGTGCGCATGGCGCTGACGGCGCGGCCGACGGCCTGGCCGGATGCTTCCGCGTCACGAGAGGACTGGCGGGCGATCTTTTCGGTCTGGGCGGCGTTGTCGGCGTTCTGCTTGATATTGGAGGCCATCTCTTCCATCGAGGCGGAGGCCTCTTCGGCGGAGGATGCCTGTTCCGTGGCGCCCTGGGAAAGGGTCTCGGAGCTGGCCGACAGTTCCTGGCTGCCGGAGGAGACGTTGTCGGATGCCGAAAGGGCATCGGCGACGACGCCGCGCAGGCGCTCGATCATCGTGTTGACGTGGCCGAGCAGGTCGCCGATCTCGTCCTTGGAAGAAATCTCGGCAAACCGGGTGAGGTCGCCGTCCGCCACGTTCTGCACCACGCCGACGGCGCGGGAAATGCCGCGGTTGATCGATACGACGATCCACAGGGCAGCGCCGGTCGCTACGAGAAGCGCAATGGCCGCAACCGCCACCATGATCGTGCGGGTGCTCTGATACTGGGCGTCAGCGGCCGCTTGCGCCTCGTTCAGGCGGCCGGCCTCGAGCTTGACGACTTCGCCGAGCAGCTGGTCGATCTCGTTGGTGGCGGCGCGGGCGTCGGTCGTCGAAACACGGGTGGCACCCGCGGTATCGCCGGCAAGCGCCAGCGCACGGATGCGGTCGTCATCGCGGCGGAAGTCCTTGGTGAAACCGTCGAGCTTGTTCCAGAGAACCTTGCCCTGTTCCGTCGCCTTGCTCAGAACTTCCTGGAAGGTCGTGTCGAATTCCTTGCGGGCTTCGTCGCTGAGCGCGATGTAGCGGTTGGTTTCGGTGGGGTTGGCCGAGGACAGCATGTTCTTCTGCTGGCGGATCTGCTGGAGTTGCAGGTTGTTCAGTGTCTGGGCGAGTTTCAGGCGCTCGGCGGGGCCGTTCAGTACGTCGCCCAGCGTCGTGTTGAGGCCGCCGAGGCTCAGGATGCCATAGGCCGCCGTGCCGATGAGGACGGCCAGCATGAACGCAAAGGTCAGGAATAATTTGAGCTTGATTGTAAAACGCATGGATGTCTCCTGATGTCCTAGTTCGGCGGAGGTGCCGGGCGGTCTTTCTGGGAGGAAAAGATCGCGTGAAGGTTCGGGACGATGATGAATTCGCCACCTCGCTTGACGAGGCAGTTGATGTAGTCCGCCCGCCAGCGCATGCCGACGCTCGGCGGCGGCTCGCTGGCGACTTTCGGCAGGGTCGTGACTTCGTTGACCTTGTCGGTGCGGATGCCGATCAGCGTCGCCTCGTCGTCGAGATCGAGCTCGATGACGACGATGCGGCTGTCGATGGTGGTTTCCGTCGCGTCCATCCCGAAGGCAAGGCGGATATCGGCAAGCGGGATCACCTTGCCGCGGAAATTGATGACGCTGGAAACGAAGGGCTTGCTGCCGGGCACGTGGGTTTCGGGCAGGAGATCGAGGATTTCCTGCACGACGATCGCCTCGATGGCGAAGGTCTCGCCGTTGAGGTTGAAGGTGAGGACGGAGAGGTCCTCTTCCGCGCCCCAGATCGCGTCGTAGTCGAGTTTTCGTGCCGCTTCGCTCATCCTGCCACGCGCATTTGCGCCTCCTGCTGCTGTCCGGCCGCGACGAGATGCGTGACGTCGAGGATCAGCGCGACGCTGCCATCGCCGAGGATGGTCGCGCCGGAGAAGGTATCGACGTCATGGTGCAGCTTGGACATGGATTTGATGACTGTCTGGTGGTCGCCGATGATCTGGTCGACGACGAGGCCGACGCGCTCCGAGCCGGTCGAGATGACGACGACCTTCTGGTGTTGATCCGGCTGGGTGCCGGTTCGGAAGAGTTCCCGCAGGCGCAGGAAGGGCACCAGGCTGTCGCGCAGCGAGATGAAGCTGCGCCCGCGCGAGCGCAGATCGTCCTCCAGCGAGAGTTCCAGGCACTCCTCGACCGCCGAGAGCGGAATGACGTAGCAGCCCTGGCCGACCCGAACGAGCAGGCCCTCGATGATGGCGAGCGTCAGCGGGATGCGCAGCGACACTTCCGAGCCTTCGCCCGGCTTGCTGGTGATGTCGATCGTGCCGCGCAGCGCCTCGACCGTCTTCTTCACCACATCCATGCCGACGCCGCGGCCGGAAAGGTTCGTCACCGCCTGGGCGGTCGAGAAACCGGGCTGGAAGATCAGTTGGAGGAGGTCCTGGTCGGTCAGCGTCGCGCCCGGCTGGATGATGCCCGACGATTCCGCCTTGGCGCGCACCCGCTCACGGTTGATGCCGCGGCCGTCATCCTTGATGGTGATGATGACCTCGCCGCCCGTCTGGTGCGCCGAAAGAATGACCCGGCCCTTCGCCTCCTTGCCGGCGGCGATGCGCTCCTCCGGCTTTTCGAGGCCATGGTCGATGGAGTTGCGCACGAGATGCACCAGCGGATCGGCAAGCCGGTCGATAACCGTCTTGTCGACTTCCGTGCTCTCGCCCTCGGTGATCAGCTCGATTTCCTTGCCGGTCTCGCGCGACAGATCGTGCACGAGGCGGCGGAAGCGGCTGAAGAGGCTCGCGACCGGCATCATGCGCAGCACCATCATCGTGTCGCGCAGCTCGCCGGAGAGGCGTTCGATTTCCTCGGAAACCGAGCGCAGGCCGAGATCGGCTGCCGCGCCCGCAAGCTGGGTGAGGCGCGACTGGGCGATGACCAGCTCGCCGACCCGGTCCATCATCTCGTCCAGCCGCTCGGCCGGCACGCGCACGTTTTCGGCGGATTTCGCCTGCTTGGAATCGTTGGCCGCCTGCACCGCCGGCGCTTCCCTCTCGGTAACGACGACAGCCTTGGCGATCGGCACGTCCAAGGATTTCGCCACCGCGATGGGCCGTTCGACGGCGATCTCGGTGATCTCAAGCTCCATGTCGTCCATGACGAAGATGAAGACATCCTCGATATCGGCACGCGGCCGCTCGGTCTTCAGCGTCACGTCCCAGCTTACATGGATATCGCGCGGCTCCAGCGCGGAGAGCTCCGGCACCTTGGACGTGTCGGCGATGATCCGGCATTCGCCGAGGTCACGCATTTCGTCGAGCAGGCCGAGCGGATTGGTGCCGTTCGCCATGGCGTTGACCGGCAGGCTGAAACGGATGCGCCATTCGCGCAGGCCGGCCTCTTCCGCAACAGGGGCGGCGGCAACGGCGGCGGTGACGGGAGCAGGGGAGCCCGCGCCGTTGACGGCACGGTGCAGGTTGTCGAGCAGCGCGGCGCTCATCGCGTCATGGTCGCCGTTCGGCGTTTCCAGGAGCGCGCGCATATGGTCCTGCGCGGAGAGAACCGCCGAGACCAGCTCGTGCGTGGCCGGCACGTCGCCCTTGCGCACGCGGTCGAAGGCGGTCTCGCAATGGTGGGTGAAGGCGGCGAGCGCGTCGAAGCCGAACATCGCGCCCGAGCCCTTCAACGTGTGGAGGCCCCGGAAGACCGCATCGATCTGGTCGCGGTCGTCGAGGCTGCGGGTAAGGTCGAGGAGGCCGGACTCGATCTGTTCCAGCAGTTCGGCCGCTTCTGTCCGGAAGACTGAGATCGGGTCCGGGTTCGTCATCTTCCGAGGACCTTCTTGGCGATCTTGACGAGGCTTTCGGGATCGAACGGCTTGGTCAGCCAGCCAGTGGCGCCGGCGGCTTTCGCCTGCGCCTTGATCTCGCCGTCGGATTCGGTGGTGAGGAAGATGACCGGCACGCCCGTATGCGCGGGCAGCTTGCGCAGCTCGCGGATCATCGTCAGGCCGTCCATGTTCGGCATGTTGAGGTCGGTGACGACGAGATCGTACTCGCCGCCCTTCAGCTTGTTGAGGCCGTCGAGGCCGTCGACCGCCTCGGTCACGGCATAGCCGGCATTGCTGAGGGTGACGCGCGTCGTCAGCCGGATGCTGGCGGAATCGTCAACGGTCAAGATCTTCGCGGTCATCAATTCTTCTCCTGGTGCAGCCAGAAATGCGCGGCCTCGGATGTCATTTCGTCGAGAAAGCCGCCACGTTTCAGCACGTCGTAAAGGTCACCGGAGGCGGGCCGGGCAAGTAGAACGCGCCCCGCCTTGGCCTCGGCCTGTTTGCGGGCCGCCGTGACAAGCTGAACAAAGCTGAGGTCGACCTGCGCCGCCTCATCGATATCCAGTATTGCGGCGGGATTATTGTTCAGGAAATCCGAGATCAACTCTTGAACGGACGTTATAGTCTTGATGGTGAGTGTCGTGGGTAAGGTTAACGACGCATCACCGGGCAGGGTTGATGACATGGAGGCCTCGATATCAGTTTCGAGAGATAGTATTTCCCGCCCCAGAATCCCAAGTCACGCTTAATGAACGGTAAAGCGCGGTTGCTAATTTCATCCATCGGTCGTTTGAGTGTCCCTTATACACCACCTCCCCTTACGGCAGGAATTTAGCATAAGTATTTGAAATAAATATAAAATTATTAATATTAGACATTCTTTATATTATTTATAAATCCCTAATTCTAGGGATGCCTGCATCCACGGGTGGTGGCTTGGAAATGACCCCGCCGGCACGGGATTCCATTGCATGAGGAAAAGCGAATTTACTGCGCGTTACATTGTTGGTCCTAGGGTTCGCTCACGGGTTCTTGCAGATGGGGTATGGCGTGTCAGGAATAGCGAACGCAGTGCGCGTGGAGCGGCAGACGGCGGAGGGAGAGCTTGTCTCTCGCCTTGAAGGGGCCCGTTCCCGCATCGAGCAGCGGTTCCTCGACGGCGGCGTCGTGCTGCTCTCGGTACTGGACGTGCTCAACCGGCTTGTCGCCTCGCTGGAGAACCTGTCCGGTTCGCTCGGCGACGAGGCTGCGGAGGCGACGATCGGCCGGCTCATCGCCACCGTCGATCAGCTGACCGCGCTGCCCGGCATCGAGGAGCAACGCCAGCAGCGCCTCGCCAATGTCGCCGTCACGGAGAAATCCCTCGGCACCCACATCGCCGACATGCAGGAAACGTTACGCTACCTTCGCACCTTCGCGACGACAGCGAAGATCACCGGCGCAGCCATCCCGGATTTCGCGGGCTTTGCGGAAGAAATTCTCGAGCGCATCCAGTTCGGCTCCAGTGAGGTCAATGCGCTTGGTGCCAAGATCGGCACGCTTGGCGCCGTCATCGAGACCGCCTCGGCCGGGGGCGGGGATGCGTTGGAGCGCTTCCGCCGCTCCGTGCCTGACATTGCCGGCAATCTCTCGCGCAATGCTGCGGACCTGACGGCACAGCGCCGCCACCTATCGCAGCTTGCTGCCAGAGTGGGTGCGGCGGCGCGCGGCGTACAGGGCAAGGTTGCCACCACGCTGTCGGCCATGCAGATCGGCGACATCACGCGTCAGCGCATCGAACATTGCCAATCCGCCTTCACCTTCCTGGATGAGTATCTTGCGGCTGGAACGCTCGACGCGGAGGCCGCCGGCCGCCTGACGGCGCTGATCCGCCACCTCGTGCACGACCAGCTTGTCGAGATCGCCGGCGACTTTGCGCGCGACTGCAAGACCGTGGTCGGGACGATCCGCAGCTTCGGCGCCGACATCGACGGCCTGATGGCGCTCTATGGCGACATGGACGCTGCCGACGGCCGCTCCGCCGACCGCGCCATGCGCATCCTGGAGGCCGACATCGCAGCCGCCCGTGCCGTCGTGCGCGACATCGAGCAGGCGGCCGACAAGGCCAATGTGCTCGGCGCGAGCACGGTCGAGACCGTGCAGGGCCTCCTGAAGGGTGTGAAGACGATCCAGCTCGTGCGCACCGACATCCACTACATGGCCCTTAACACCAACCTGCGCTGCGGCAAACTCGGCGAGGAGGGGCGGGCAATCAATGTGGTGACGGCCGAACTGCGCCTGTTTTCCAGCCAGCTCGACGAGACGGCGGAGCGCATTCTTGTCGCCCTGCAGTCGCTCGAAGGGGATGCCGGCAAGCTGCGCGAGGCGGGCACCGCCGCCGGCGGCTCGCTCGATGCGCATCTGGACGAGGCGCTGGAGCATATCCGCCGGGCGGGCGACCGCATGGAGGAGGACATGACGGCTTTGCGCGCCTGTGGCGCCGACGTTTCCGCCAAGGCGGGCCGAACGGTCGCCGACCTCGATTTCAAGGCCGAGCTCGGCGACGTGCTGGCCGATTGTTCCGCCCGTGCGGGCGAGCTCATTGGCCACAGCCTGCCGGATACGGCGGGCCTCGAGCAGGCGATGGCTGATCTCGGCAGCCGGATCGCGCGCACCTATACCATGGTCTCCGAACGCGAGGTGCATGCCCGCGTCTTCGGCACCACCCTGGACGCGGCGGCAGCGCCTGCGGCTGCGCAAAGCGACGAAGATCTGTTCGACGACGCACTGTTCTAGGATCCCCATCCCCGGCATTGCAGGCCAGCATACGGCGGGTTCCACGCGTTCGTAAGCGCAGGGGAGCCGCCTTTTCCACATCGTCCGTGCTCAATGCCGGTTGTTCCGGGGGCGCGTTCGTCCAGGTACGGCTGCCCTCGCCATTCCAAGCGAATGGCCATCGTCTGTTTCCGTATATTTTTGAAAATATAGCGCTGGCAAAGCCGCAAGTGCCGATATATTCAGGGAGATATCACGCTGCCGTCAGGCAGAAAAAGGGAGAACAGGAATGAACCGTCGTCTGCTTCTGAAACTCGTCGTCGCCGCCTTCGCGTCGCTGCCGCTCGCCCTGCCGGCTGCGGCCGCCGAAAAGGTCACCGTCTTTGCCGCCGCAAGCCTGAAGAACGCGCTGGATGCGGCGAATGCCGCCTGGTCGAAGGAAACCGGCAACGAGACGACGGTCTCCTATGCCGCAAGCTCGGCGCTCGCCAAGCAGATCGAGGCGGCGGCGCCCGCCGATCTCTTCATCTCCGCTGATCTTGCCTGGATGGACTACGTCGCCGAGAAGAAGCTGATCAAGGACGACACCCGCGCGAACCTCCTCGGCAACCGTATCGTGCTGGTCGCGCCGAAGGACAAGGCCTCGACCGTCGAGATCAAGGAGGGCTTCGACCTTGCCGGCCTCGTCGGTGACGGCAAGCTCGCCATGGGTGCGGTCGACAGCGTGCCGGCCGGCAAATACGGCAAGGCGGCGCTCGAAAAGCTCGGCGTCTGGTCGTCGGTCGAAGGCAAGGTCGCCGGCGCCGAAAGCGTGCGTGCGGCGCTTGCCCTCGTCTCGCGCGGCGAGGCGCCCTACGGTATCGTCTATCAGACGGATGCCGCAGCCGATCCGGGCGTTGCCGTCGTCGGGACCTTCCCGGAAGACAGTCACCCGCCGATCATCTACCCGGTCGCCATCCTGACGGAATCCAAGAGCGCCGCTGCCGCCGCCTATCTCGATTTCCTGAAGTCGGACAAGGCCGCGCCCTTCTTCACCGAGCAGGGTTTTACGATCCTGAAGTAAGACGAGCCTCGCGATAGCTTTGGGTGCTAGACCGCAACGGATCCACGTGCCGGTGCGGTTGCTGCCCCTCATCCCGCTACCGCGACCTTCTCCCTGCAAGCGGGGAGAAGGCGTTTGCGGCAAGGGCGCGAGAAAATGGCGGGGCACCCCCATAGCTCCGCTTGCGGGAAGAAGGTGCCGCAGGCGGATGAGGGGTTTCAGCCCAAATCCAGGCGGCACCTGCGGGCTGTTCGCCAATCAAAGGAGTATGCGTGGACTGGCTTACCTTGAGCGACGAGGAATGGACGGCGATCCGGCTCAGCCTTCGGGTCTCGGCGGTTGCCGTCCTCGTCAGTTTGCCGCTCGGCATCCTCGCCGCCTTGGCGCTGGCCCGCGGCCGCTTCTGGGGCAAGTCGCTGCTGAACGGCCTCGTGCACCTGCCGCTGATCCTGCCGCCCGTCGTCACCGGTTTCCTGCTGCTCGTCCTGTTCGGCCGCCGCGGTCCCATCGGCTCCGTGCTGGACGAATGGTTCGGCATCGTTCTCTCCTTCCGCTGGACCGGCGCGGCGCTTGCCTGCGGCGTCATGGGCTTTCCGCTGATGGTGCGTTCGATCCGCCTCTCCATCGAGGCCGTCGACCGCAAGCTGGAGGAGGCGGCAGGCACGCTCGGCGCAAGTCCCCTCTGGGTTTTCCTCACGGTTACCCTGCCGCTCATCCTGCCCGGCGTGCTGGCCGGCATGATCCTCGCCTTCGCCAAGGCGATGGGCGAGTTCGGCGCCACCATCACCTTCGTCTCCAACATTCCCGGTGAGACGCAGACGCTGTCGGCCGCGATCTACACCTTCACCCAGGTGCCCGGCGGCGATGCCGGCGCGATGCGCCTCACCCTCGTCGCCATCGCCATTTCCATGGCCGCGCTCATCGCCTCCGAGGTGCTCGCCCAGCGCCTCGGTCGCAAGGTGCACCTCGAATGAGCCTCGTCGTCGAAGCCCGCCACCGGCTCGGCGATTTTTCGCTGGATGCCGCCTTTGCCGCCGATGGCGGCGCGACCGCGTTGTTCGGCCGGTCCGGCTCGGGAAAAACCTCGCTGGTCCGCATCATCGCCGGCCTTACGCAACCGGCAGAAGGCCGCGTCCTGCTCGGCGACGAGGTTCTGGTCGATACCGCCCGCCGTATCTTCGTGCCGGCCCACAGACGGCGCTTCGGCTATGTCTTCCAGGAAGCCCGTCTCTTCCCGCACCTCACCGTGCGGCAGAACCTCAATTATGGCCGCTGGTTCTCGCCGAAGGGCGTGCGCACGGAAAACCCGGACCGTGTTGTCGACCTGCTCGGCATCGCCGGCCTGCTCGACCGCCAGCCGGCAAACCTGTCCGGCGGTGAGAAGCAGCGTGTCGCCATCGGTCGTGCACTGCTGGCCTCGCCCCGCCTGCTCTTGATGGACGAGCCGCTCGCCGCGCTCGACGAGGAGCGCAAGGCGGAAATTCTGCCTTATCTGGAGCGCCTGCGCGACGAGGTCGGCATTCCCATCGTCTATGTCAGCCATTCGGTGGCCGAGGTCGCGCGCCTTGCCGACCGGGTCGTGCTGATGGCGGATGGGCGCATCCAGGCGATCGGGGCGGCGTCGGACGTGTTGAGCGGCCCGCGGCTCACCTCCGCCGCCGAACGCCGGGAAGCCGGCAGCGTTCTTGCCGGCCGCGTCGAGGCGCGTGATGTCGCGCATGGCCTCGCCACCATCCGCCTTGAGGGCGGTGCGACGATCCTCGTGCCGGGCGCCGCGGTCTCGCCGGGCGAAACGGTGCGGCTGCGCATTCCCGCGCGCGACGTCATGATCGCGACGGTGCGCCCGGAAGGCCTCAGTGCGCTCAATATTCTGGAAGGCGTCGTCGAGGCGATCGAACCGGACGGCGAGGGCATGGCGAGCCTGCGCATAGCCTGCGGCGGCGATGTCGTCCGCGCCCGCATCACTGCGCTTTCCGTCGAGCGCCTCGGTCTTGCATCGGGCCTTTCGGTGCATGCCGTCATCAAGACGGTGGCGCTGGAATAGGTTTCAGTCGGCAAGGTTATCGACGATCCAGCCGATATCCTCGGCCAGCGCCGCACGCGCCTTCGCTTCCATGGCGTGGTAATGGGCGATCAGCGCCTCGCCGAAGGGCGTCACGACAGCGCCGCCGCCCTGCTTGCCGCCGCGCTGCGATTCCACCACCGGCGTACGGAACAGCCGGTTCATCTCATCGACCAGCAACCAGGCCCGGCGATAGGACATGTCCATCGCCCGCCCGCCGGCGGAGATCGAGCCGGTTTCCCGGATATGCGCGAGCAGCTGGATCTTGCCGCGCCCGATGCGCCCTTCCGGCTCGAACTGGAGGCGGAAGATGAGTTTCGGTTCGATCTTGGCGGATGCTGACATGAAACTGGGCCCGTATGGATACGGGCCCAGATATAACAGCGTTTTCCGTGATGTGCAGTGCCAAGCCGTTTCCGGCAGGGCCGAATTCAGGCAGCGCGCTTCAGGGCGTCGCCGAGGATCGAGACGATGTCCTCGAAATGCTTCTTCTCGGCGATCAGCGGCGGCGAGAAGGCGATGATGTCGCCGGTGACGCGGATCAGGAGGCCCTTCTCGAAGCAATCGACGAAGACGTCATAGGCCCGCGCCCCCGGTGCGCCGTCGCGCGAGGCAAGCTCGATGCCGGCGATGAGGCCGATCGTGCGGATGTCGATGATGTGCGGCAGGCCCTTCAGCGAATGCATCGCCGCATGCCAGTCGTCCTGCAATTCGGCGCCGCGGGTGAAGAGACCCTCGTCGCGGTAGATGTCGAGCGTCGCGATGCCGGCGGCGCAGGCCACTGGATGGCCGGAATAGGTGTAGCCGTGGAAGAGCTCGATGGCGTTTTCCGGCCCATGCATCAGCGCATCGTGCACCTTTCTGCTGGCGAAGACTGCGCCCATCGGGATGGCGCCGTTGGTCAGGCCCTTGGCGGTTGTCACGAGATCCGGCGTCACGCCGAAATAATCGGTGGCGAAGGCCGCGCCAAGGCGTCCGAAGCCGGTGATGACTTCGTCGAAGATCAGGAGGATGCCGTGCTTGTCGCAGGTCGCGCGCAGCTTTTCGAGATAGCCCTTCGGCGGGATCAGCACACCGGTGGAGCCGGCGACCGGCTCGACGATGCAGGCGGCGATGGTTTCCGCGCCGTGCAGCGCGACCAGCCGCTCCAGGTCGTCGGCAAGCTCGGCGCCATGCTCCGGCTGGCCCTTCACATAGGCGTTCTTCGCAAGGTCGTGGGTATGGCGCAGGTGGTCGGAGCCGGGGAGCTGCGGGAAGACGCGGCGGTTGTTGAGAATGCCGCCGACCGAAATACCGCCGAAGCCGACGCCGTGATAGCCGCGCTCGCGGCCGATGAGGCGCGTGCGCGTGCCCTGGCCGATGGCGCGCTGGTAGGCAATGGCGATCTTCAATGCGGTATCGACCGATTCCGAGCCGGAGCCGGTGTAGAAGACGCGGTCGAGCTTGGCGCCGTCAGGGCCGGGGGCGATCTCGGCCAGCCGCTCGGCGAAATCGAAGGCGACCGAATGGCCCATCTGGAAGGAGGGCGCGAAATCCATCTCGGTGAGCTGGCGCTCGACCGCGGCGGCGATCTGCCGGCGGCCATGGCCGGCATTGACGCACCACAAGCCTGCGGTGCCGTCGAGCACCTGGCGGCCGTCGGCGCTGGTGTAGTACATGCCTTCGGCGGCAGCGAGCAGGCGCGGCGCGGCCTTGAACTGGCGATTGGCGGTAAAGGGCATCCAGTAGCTGTCGAGCACCGGTGCATTGGGCTTGTTGTGAACGTTCATGGGAGATCTCCTCTGGCTGGCGGGATTGACGCCATGATTTGCGATGCCGAACAAGTCCTTTTCTTCTTGACGCCAACTGATTGAAAATTAAGGATATGGGTCGATCAGTTTTCGATATTTCGAACATCTAGAACAGGAAGTGGCCATGTCGGTCGATATCGGGGGCAGGCTGCGCCATCTGCGCATGGCCCACAATCTCTCCCAGCGCGAGCTCGCCAAGCGCGCGGGCGTTACCAATTCGACCATTTCGCTGATCGAATCCAACGCCTCCAACCCGTCGGTCGGTGCGCTGAAGCGCATCCTCGACGGCATCCCGATCGGTCTTGCGGAGTTCTTCGCCTTCGAGCCGGAGCGCCCCAAGAAGGCCTTCTACCGGTCGGACGAGCTGATCGAGATCGGCAAGGGACCGATTTCCTTCCGCCAGATCGGCGAAAACACCTTTGGCCGCAGCCTGCAGATCCTGAAGGAGTGCTACCAGCCCGGCGCCGACACCGGCAAGGTGCTGCTGGTGCATGATGGCGAGGAGGGCGGCATCGTGCTCTCCGGCCGGCTGGAGGTGACGGTGGACGACGAGCGGCGCATTCTCGGTCCGGGCGATGCCTATTATTTCGAAAGCCGCCGCCCGCACCGTTTCCGCTGCGTCGGCCCGGTGCCGTGCGAGGTCATCAGTGCCTGCACCCCGCCGACTTTCTGATATGGCAAGGAGGCAACGGCGCTGTTTCGTTCACGCCGTCGCCCTGTCTGCTCCGGCGCTCAGGCCGATTTGGCCAGCCGTGCCTGCTCGTCGAAGAACAGCGCCTGGCTGATCAGGGCCTTCACCATATCCGGATTGAACGGCTTGGTGACCAGGAAGGCCGGTTCCGGCTTTTCACCGGTCAAGAGCCGCTCCGGGAAGGCCGTGATGAAGATGACCGGGATCGTGCTGTTCTTCAGGATATCGTTGACGGCGTCGATGCCCGAGCTGCCGTCGGCCAGCTGGATATCGGCCAGCACCATGCGCGGCGAGGTGCGGTGGTAGAGCTCGACGGCCTCCGAATGGGTGCGCGCAATACCCGTCACATTGTGGCCGAGGCCCTTCACCATGTCCTCGATGTCCATGGCGATCAGCGGCTCGTCCTCGATGATCATGATATCGGTCGCCACCTGCCGCGAGATGTCGCGCGAGGCTTCGTCGAGCAGGGCGGCGAAGCGCTCTTCCGGCATATCGAGAATGTCGGCGCCCTCGGCAAGGTCGAAGCCCTCGACGGCGACCAGCAGGAAAGCCTTGCGCTCCGCCGGCGGCAGGTTGGCAAGGTTGGCGGCCGCCTGGCGCTCCCAGCCGAAGGGGGACGTATTTTCCGGCAGCGTCACGTCGAGATTGTCGAACAGCGTGCAATAGAGCCGGTAGAGTGCAATCCGGTCGCTTCTCCCCTCGGGGTAGAGTGTGATATCGGCGACGAGCGCCTCAAGCATGGCTGCGACATAGGCGTCGCCCGAGGTCTGGGAGCCCGTCACTGCACGGGAAAACCGCCTCAGATAGGCGAGATGCGGTGCGATACGGGTGGAAAGTGACATTTAGTTCTCCCTGAATATGTTCCGCATCGGAACCGTTTCCGCTAGAGTTCACCATGCGGAAACCTATTGGTAGCATTCTAAGTCTGACTTGCTATTGGGAATCTGGGGCAAAAGGAAGATAGCGGGTGGCATCGGATGGAAACAAGACCATGATCGAGCCCAGTAAAGACAAGAAGCGTGCCGGGCGGGATGTCCCCGTCAAGGCCGCTTTCGACCCCAACGGCCCGATCGGCCGCAAGCTTAAGTCGTTTTACGACGTCATCGAGACGGAACCCGTGCCCGATCGTCTTCTCGATCTTCTGGAAAAGCTCGACGAGGCCGAGCTTCGTGCCAAGAGCGGTTCCTGAAAACATTCTTCCGTCCAGTTCCAGACATCAAGAAACGGGCCCGAGGGCCCGTTTTCCGTTTGTTGATCTTCGATCGCCTCAGCGGCAGCGCGCTTCGTACCGGCGGCCGTACCGGTCGCGGTAGATGCAGTAGCCACTGCGATCGGAGCGAGCGATGAGATAGCCCGCCGCACCGCCGATGGCGGCTCCTGCAAGCGCGCCGCCGGCGCGTCCCGTCACGACACCGCCGATGATGGCGCCTGTGCCCGCGCCGATCGCGGTGCCGCGTTCGGTCTGGGTACAGGCGGTGAGCGTCACCGTGGAGGCGACGAGGGCAAGCGCGATGATGGTGTTCTTCATGGTTCCGGCTCCTGGCTTGGGTGGGGGGATCAGATACGTCCCATGAGGACGAGGATGAGAAGGATGAGCACGATCAGCCCGAGGCCGCCGGAGGGACCATAGCCCCAGCTTCGGCTGTATCCCCAGTTCGGCAGGGCGCCGATCAGAAGCAGGATGAGAATGACAAGGAGAATGGTGCTGAGCATCGGTGCTTCCTTTCACGTCCGGTTCGCGTTCGAGCGATGGGCCGAAAACGGGCCGTAGCGAATTTTGTTCCCGAAAATGTGACAACACCGTCATCGGCTCTCGCCGGAACTTTCTAGGCTCCGTTCCGTTTCCAATGCCAACCGATGGGTGGTGACCCGACGGGTGATGGAGAAAGAAATGGAACACATAGCCGCAATCATGCTTCTGGTCGGCTGCAGCCATGGCGGCCTCACCTGCGAAGAACTGCAAGCGCCCCAGGTGGCGTTCGAGACGATGGAAGACTGCGTCGGCGCCCTGCCGGCCGCTCTTGGCGGGGCAGGGGCGGGCAAGCGTCTCGTGCATGGCCGCTGCGCGGTCGTCGACCCGGCCTGGGTCGAGGAAAATATCGAGATTACCTGGCGCGTCAGCCGCCAGAACGGTCTTGAGGTGCATGTCCGGCCGACCAGTCCGCCGGCAGGGGACATGATCGTCGCCGACAACGCTCATCCGGTCCACGCGGCGGCGCGGATGCATTGATAGGGTGAGGAACCTTTCCGGCACTTGCCGGTTTCCTCTTGGTCAACGCCATGCGTTCAATCGAACAGAAAGGACAGCGACATGAACTGGGATATCATCGAAGGCAAGTGGAACGAGTACAAGGGCAAGGCCCAGGCTCAGTGGGGCAAGCTCACCGATGACGACCTCGATGTCATCAAGGGGCGCCGCGTCGAGCTTTCAGGCAAGATCCAGCAGCGTTACGGCCTCGCCAAGGAGGAGGCCGAGCGGCAGATCGACGACTGGACGCGCCGTCACTAGAACGGACGCCGACCGCATCGGTCACCGCTCATGCCGCCGCAGCCGAAAGGCTGCGGCGGCATTGTTTTTGGCGACAGGGCTCGCCCTGAAATCCTTTGTTCGATGACGGTTCGGGGAACTTTTTATCGCGCCCCTCGTTTCTCCATCGATACAAAGAAGGAGTTCGAAAATGCTCTATTATGCTGTGGTCTTTCTCGTGATCGCCCTTGTTGCCGGCCTGCTCGGTTTCGGCGGCATTGCCGGCGCATCGGCCGGCATCGCGCAGATCCTGTTCTTCGTCTTCCTGGCCCTTCTGGTTCTTTCGCTGATCGCGGGCCTGTTCCGACGGGCGTGAGGACGAAACAGACCGGAAAGGGCGGCGTTCGCGGACGCCGCCCTTTTTTGCGTCTGCGAACGACCC